>NZ_JBPKAO010000003.1:131189-368283 GCF_051216895.1 Aquipuribacter aurantiacus | reverse complement strand
GCCCGCCCGGACCGGGGGTCTGGGCGCCCGGCAGGGCGCGGGGGTCGGTGCCGAGAGGGGCCGGTTGCTCTGTCATGACGACGACGGTAGGCGCCCCCGGGGTCGCGGCGCAGTGGTGCTGGCTGCAGGATCGTCGCTCAGGTGGTCCCGAGTGGCGGGTCCCCGGCGGCCCACCCTGCGGTGGGCCAGGACCCAGGAGGAACCTCATGGCACGCGTCGCGGTCACCGGCGGAAGCGGCAAGCTCGGTCGTCACGTGGTGGCGGACCTGGTCCGTCACGGCCACGACGTGGTGGTGCTCGACCGGGTAGTGCCCGAGGTCCTGCCCACCGGCGACGGCAGCGCCGTCGCCGTCCGGGTGGACCTGTCGGACCCCGGCCAGGTGCTCGGGGCGCTCGCTGCGGTCGACGAGAAGAGCACCGGCGTCGAGACCGTCGTCCACCTGGCCGCGGTGCCGGCGCCCGGGGTGACCACCAACGCCGCCACGTTCACCAACAACGTGCCGACGACGTGGGGTGTGTTCGAGGCCGCCCGGGTGCTCGGCATCCCCCGGGTGGTGTGGGCCAGCAGCGAGACCGTGCTGGGCCTGCCGTTCCAGACCCCGCCGCCCTACGCCCCCGTCGACGAGGCGTACACCCCTCGTCCGGAGTCGACGTACTCCCTGGGCAAGACGCTGGAGGAGGAGATGGCCCGGCAGTTCGCGCGCTGGGGCGGGCCGACGTTCGTCGGTCTCCGGTTCTCCAACGTCATGGACGTGGCCGACTACGCCGGGTTCGAGGCGTTCCAGGACGACGCGGCGCTGCGGCGCTGGAACCTCTGGGGCTACATCGACGGCCGTGACGGCGCCCAGGCGGTGCGTCGGGCGTTGACCGCCTCGGTCAGCGGCGCCGAGGTCTGCATCGTGGCCAACGCCGACACCGTGATGCGGCGCTCGTCCGCCGACCTGATGGCCGAGCAGTTCCCCACCGTCGAGGTGCGCGGTGACCTGGGCGAGCACGAGACCCTGCTGTCCATCGGCCGGGCGCGGGAGCTCCTCGGCTACTCCCCGGAGCACTCCTGGCGCGAGCACGTCTGATCCGGGCCGGTAGGATTGGCAGTCCGACCCCGACAGTGCCAATCGTGCGCTGATCCACCGCCAACGCCCCCCGGGAGGTGTCTGCGTGGCTGACGACCGCCGCCTGGAGGTCCTCCGCGCCATCGTGGAGGACTTCGTCACGACCCGGGAGCCCGTCGGCTCCAAGTCCCTGGTGGAGCGGCACGCCCTGGGGGTCAGCCCGGCCACGATCCGCAACGACATGGCGGTGCTGGAGGAGCAGGGCTACATCGCGCAGCCCCACACCAGCGCCGGCCGCATCCCCACCGACAAGGGCTACCGCCTGTTCGTCGACCGGCTCAGCGAGGTCCGTCCGATGACCCCGCCCGAACGGCGGGCGATCCGGGCGTTCCTGGACGGCGCGGTGGGCCTGGACGACGTGGTGGACCGCACGGTGCGGCTGCTGAGCCAGATCACCCGGCAGACCGCCGTCGTGCAGTACCCCTCGCTGTCGGGGGCCACCGTCCGCCACGTCGACCTGGTCCCGCTGCCCCCGGACCGGGTCCTGCTCGTGCTCATCGTGTCCACCGGCCGGGTCGAGCAGCGCCTGGTCGACGCCCCGGGCAACGACGGCGGCACCCTGGAGGAGCTGCGCAACCGCGTCAACTCCGCCGTCGTCGGTCTGCGCCTCCACCTGGCCGCCACCAGCGTCCGCAGCGTGCTGGACCACCCGCCGTACTCCTCGCCGCAGCCCGGCACGCCGGGACCGGCCGCGACGGCGGGAGCCGTCGTGCAGGCGCTGGCGGACCTGCTGGCCGAGGAGCGGGAGGACCGCATCGTCGTCGCCGGCACCTCGCACCTGGTCCGGCGCGGGACCGAGTTCCCCGGGGAGCTGTCCTCGGTCCTGGAGGCGCTGGAGGAGCAGGTCGTCCTGCTCCGGCTGATGCACGACATGGCCGAGGAGCACCCCGACATCGCCGTCCGCATCGGGCGGGAGACCGCGCACGAGAGCCTGGCCCAGACCGCGGTCGTGACCAGCGGCTACGGCAGCGGGGACGTGGTCGCCAGGCTCGGCGTGCTCGGCCCCACCCGGATGGACTACCCCACCACGATCGCAGCCGTGCGGGCAGTCGCCCGCTACGCCTCGCGGGCGCTCGAGCAGTGACCGCACCGGCCCGGCCCCGCACACCACCGACGGAAGGCACCGCCCCCTGTGAGTGACCACTACGAGACCCTCGGCGTCTCCCGGGACGCGTCTCCCGACGAGATCAAGAAGGCCTACCGCCGCCTCGCGCGGACCCTGCACCCGGACGTCAGCGACGGTCACGGGGCCGAGGACCGGTTCAAGGAGGTCTCGCACGCCTACGACGTGCTGAGCAGCCCCGACAAGCGGGCCGCCTACGACGCCGGCGGCGACTCCGCGTTCGGCGGCCAGGGGGCGGGCTTCGGGTTCTCCGACATCTTCGAGACGTTCTTCGGCGGTCAGGGTGGGTCCGGCGGTGCCCGGGGTCCCGCCTCCCGGCAGCGCCGCGGGCAGGACGCCCTCGTCCGGCTCGAGATCGACCTGGAGGAGGCCGTCTTCGGGGCGACCCGCGAGATCCGGGTCGAGAGCGCCGAGGTCTGCACCCGCTGCCAGGGCAGCTGCTGCGAGCCCGGCACGTCGCCGGAGACGTGCGACGTCTGCGCCGGCCGCGGTCAGGTGCAGCGCGTCGCCCGGTCGTTCCTCGGCCAGGTCATGACCACCAGCGCGTGCCCCCGCTGCGGCGGTCACGGCACGGTGCTGCCCGCGCCGTGCCACGAGTGCTCGGGCGAGGGGCGCGTGCGCACCCGTCGCACCCTGACGATCAAGGTCCCGCCGGGTGTGGACACCGGCACCCGGATCCAGCTGTCCGGGCAGGGCGAGGTCGGCCCGGGCGGTGGCCCCGCCGGTGACCTGTACGTCGAGGTCCAGGAGCGCAGGCACCCCCGCCTGCGGCGTGAGGGCGACGACCTGCACACGGTCCTCGAGGTGCCGATGACCGCCGCGGCGCTGGGCGCGACCGTCCAGGTCCCCACGCTGGACGGGGAGCGGGACGTCGAGCTGCAGCCGGGCACCCAGCACGGGTCCACCGTCACGCTGGGGGGTCTGGGTGCGGCGCACCTGCGCTCGCCGGGCCGCGGTGACCTGCACGTCCACGTCGACGTGGTGGTGCCTACGCGTCTGGACGACGAGCAGCGGGACCTGCTGCAGCGTCTCGCCGAGCTCCGGGGCGAGGAGCGGCCGACCGGGCGCACCTCCAACGGGTCCGCCAGCGGTCTGTTCGGGCGGTTGCGGGACCGGTTCGTCAACGGCTGACGCGTCCTCGACCGCGGCCCGTCCGCCCGGGGTCGGCGCGCCTGGCACGATGCCGCGGTGCGAGCCGTGGTCGTGGAGCAGTTCGGGGTCGAACCGGTCGTCCGTGAGGTGACCGACCCGGTCGCGCCGCCGGGCGGCGTGGTCGTCCGGGTCGAGGCGACGGGCCTGTGCCGCAGCGACTGGCACGNGCGCGCCTGGCACGATGCCGCGGTGCGAGCCGTGGTCGTGGAGCAGTTCGGGGTCGAACCGGTCGTCCGTGAGGTGACCGACCCGGTCGCGCCGCCGGGCGGCGTGGTCGTCCGGGTCGAGGCGACGGGCCTGTGCCGCAGCGACTGGCACGCCTGGGCCGGTCACGACCCCGACGTGGTGCTGCCGCACGTGCCCGGGCACGAGCTGGCCGGGACGGTCGCGGCGCTCGGGGCCGGGGTGACCGGGGTGGCCGTCGGCGACCGGGTCACGGCGCCGTTCGTCATGGCCTGCGGGTCCTGCGACCCGTGCCGGGCCGGGCAGCAGCAGGTCTGCGCGCGGCAGGAGCAGCCGGGGTTCTCCTACTGGGGTTCCTTCGCCGAGCTCGTGGTCGTCGAGCAGGCGGCCGTCAACCTCGTCCCGCTGCCGGACGAGGTGAGCACGGAGGTCGCCGCCCTGCTCGGCTGCCGGTTCGCCACCGCCTTCCGGGCCGTGGTCGCCGTGGGACGGCTGGTCGCGGGGGAGCGGGTCGCCGTCCACGGCTGCGGCGGGGTGGGCCTGTCGGCGGTGATGGTGGCCGCAGCGGCCGGGGCCCGGGTCGTCGCGGTCGACCCGTCGCAGAGCGCGCGCGACCTCGCGGTCCGGTTCGGGGCCGAGGTGTCGGTCGACCCGGCCGGACGGACCTACGACGAGGTGGCCGCGGAGGTCCGCGACGCCTGCGACGGCGGCGCCCACCTGTCGCTGGACGCCCTGGGCAGCGAGGCCACCTGCGCGGCCTCGCTGGCGGGCCTGCGGGTCCGGGGCAGGCACGTGCAGGTGGGGCTGCTGCCGTCGGTGCTGGGCGCCCCCAGGGTGCCGTTGCACCTGCTCGTCGCCGGAGAGCTGGAGCTGCTCGGGAGCCACGGCATGGCCGCGCACGCCTACCCGGAGCTGCTGGCCATGGTCGCGGCCGGGCGCCTGCAGCCGGAGCGGATGATCACGCGGACGATCGACCTGGCGCAGGTACCCGCCGCACTCGCCGCGATGGGTGGGGCCGTCGGGGCCGGGGTCACGGTCATCCGCCCCTGAGGTCGGCACCCGCCCCGCATCCGTGCGGTGATCGGGACGCCGTCCGCCGTGGGGACGGGCAGCGCCGGGCTGCCGCCGACGACCAGACCGGCCGCCGACGTCCTCGAGGTCGGTGCGCACACGAGCGCACGCCTGCTCGGCGGCCTCCGCCAGCACCGGGTCGTCGACCCACCCGATGCGGACGTGGTCGACGTCATGGCCGCGTGGGGCATGGTCACCAGGGTGACCGGATCTCGCACGCGGGCACGACCCCACGGACAGACGGCCGCGGTCCAGGGGGCTGTCACCGATCCACCAACGCGTGCTGCGGAGGCTCCTGGGCTCGTACCGGCGGACGGGGGAGCGGTTGTCCACAACCGACGGGACGGGCGTTGTCGTCGGCTCGGGTACCGGCTAGCCTTCGAACATACGTTCGATGAGACGGTCGGGGAGGGTCGGGATGTCGCCGGAGGTCGAGGCCAGCAGCGCGGCCGGCTCCTCCCGCGATGACGTCGGCCCTGGTGCCGGGGTCTGCTCGCACCTCGGCGGATCCGACCAGCCGGACCCGCTGGACCTGCTCGGGCTGGTGGCAGCACTGGCGGACCTGAGCACCGGTGCGGAGGACGCGGTCCTGGTGGACCGGATCCGCGCGCTGGAGGTCCTCAAGGCCGCCGCTGCGGCGGCGCAGGCGCGTGCGGCCGCGGCCTTGGACGTCTCGCAGCGGGCGCTCCAGGCCGCGGCCGGGGTACCCGCGGCACAGCTGGGTCAGGGCGTGGCCGCGCAGGTCGCGCTGGCGAGGCGCGAGTCCCCGCACCGCGGAGCGCGTCACCTGGGTCTGGCCAAGGCGCTGGTCCACGAGATGCCGCACACGCTGACGGCCCTGCAGGACGGGCGGATCAGCGAGTGGCGAGCCACCCTGCTGGTCCGCGAGACCGCGGTCCTGACCCGCGAGAACCGGACCGCGGTCGACGCCGAGGTCGCGGGCGACGCGGAGAAGCTGCAGGCCCTGGAGCGGCTCGGGGACCGGGCCCTGGCGGCCCGGGCCAAGCAGGTCGCCTACCGCCTGGACCCTCACAGCGTGGTCGAACGGGCCCGCCGCGCGGAGCGGGAACGGTGCGTCACTGTCCGCCCGGCGCCGGACACCATGGCCTACCTGACCGCCCTGCTCCCGGCCCGTGACGCCATCGCCGTGCACACCGCCCTTGGCCGGGTCGCCGACCGCACCCGCAGCCGCGGTGGTGGCAGCGGCGGTGGGCGTGGTGACGAGGTCGGAACGGGCGAGACCCGTAGCCGCGGCCAGCTGATGGCCGACACCCTGGTGGCTCGCGTGCTCGACCACGGCGTCGCGTCGGGCGTCGCGGACGACGCGGCGGGTGCTGGCGACGCGGCGGGTGCTGGCGACGCGGCGGGTGCTGGCGACGCGGCGGGTGCTGGCGACGCGGCGGGTGCTGGCGACGCGGCGGGTGCTGGCGACGCGGCGGGTGCTGGCGACGCGGCGGGTGCTGGCGACGCGGCGGGTGCTGGCGACGCGGCGGGTGCTGGCGACGCGGCGGGTGCTGGCGACGCGGCGGGTGCTGGCGACGCGGCGGGTGCTGGCGACGCGGCGGGTGCTGGCGACGCGGCGGGTGCTGGCGACGCGGCGGGTGCTGGCGACGCGGCGGGTGCTGGCGACGCGGCGGGTGCTGGCGACGCGGCGGGTGCTGGCGACGCGGCGGGTGCTGGCGACGCGGCGGGTGCTGGCGACGCGGCGGGTGCTGGCGACGCGGCGGGTGCTGGCGACGCGGCGGGTGCTGGCGACGCGGCGGGTGCTGGCGACGCGGCGGGTGCTGGCGACGCGGCGGGTGCTGGCGACGCGGCGGGTGCTGGCGACGCGGCGGGTGCTGGCGACGCGGCGGGTGCTGGCGACGCGGCGGGTGCTGGCGACGCGGCGGGTGCTGGCGACGCGGCGGGTGCTGGCGACGCGGCGGGTGCTGGCGACGCGGCGGGTGCTGGCGACGCGGCGGGTGCTGGCGACGCGGCGGGTGCTGGCGACGCGGCGGGTGCTGGCGACGCGGCGGGTGCTGGCGACGCGGCGGGTGCTGGCGACGCGGCGGGTGCTGGCGACGCGGCGGGTGCTGGCGACGCGGCGGGTGCTGGCGACGCGGCGGGTGCTGGCGACGCGGCGGGTGCTGGCGACGCGGCGGGTGCTGGCGACGCGGCGGGTGCTGGCGACGCGGCGGGTGCTGGCGACGCGGCGGGTGCTGGCGACGCGGCGGGTGCTGACGACGCGGCGGGTGCGGCTTCTCGCTGCTCGGGGGCGCCGCGGTCCCGGGCGCGGGACGTGGCGGTCCGGCTCGTGATGACCGACCGTGCCCTTCTCGACGGCGATCCGGAACCCGCCCACCTCGACGGATACGGACCCGTCCCTGCCGGCTGGGCCCGTGCCCTCATCGCCGGCACCCTCGACGCCGACACGGGGGGCGGGCGCTCCGGCGTGGGTGAGCCGCCTGGGGTGGGTGAGCCGCCTGGCGTGGGTGAGCCGCCTGGGGTGGGTGAGCCGCCTGGTAGGCCTCCCGTCGCCGACCCGGCCGCGCGGGTGTTCGTCACCCGCCTGTTCACCGACCGCCAGGGTGCGCTCGTCGCCATGGACTCCCGCGCTCGCACCGCCCCCGCCGGCCTCGCCGACCTCATCCGCGCGCGCGACGCCGGGACCTGCCGCACCCTGTACTGCGACGCGCCCGCCCGCCACATCGACCACGTCACCCCCCACGCCGAGGGTGGAGCCACCGACGCCCGCGACCTGCAGGGCCTCTGCGAAGCCTGCAACTACATCAAGCAGGCGCTCGGCTGGCGACAGCAGGCACGCCCCCCGGACCCTGCGTCCGGTCGGCACGTCGTCACGACCACCACCCCCACCGGGCACACCTACACGTCCCACGCGCCGCCCCTGCCGGGGTCGGACCGCCGCTCCGACCAGCGGACGGCAGACGCAGCCGGCGCCGGCGACGCACCAGCCGACCCGGCGGTGACCGCGTCAGGGCTGGTGGTGCAGGTGCACGTGCCCTCGGCCGTCGAGGGCTACCTCGCCGGACGCCTGGTCCTCGCCGCCTGAGGGCCGGCCGGCCGGCCGGCGAGCGAGAGGGCACCCGCGTCCGTCACTCGACGGTGACCACCTTGTCGTCGTAGGAGATCCACGCGGGCCCCTCGTCGCCCTCGTTGCCGTCGGCCACCACGAGACGGTAGGTGCCCGGGTCGAGGGGCACGTCGACGGTGTACTCGCTGCGGACGGGGTTGCCGTCCGCGTCCAGCTCGGCCCCGCCGCTGAGGGCGACGAACGTGCTCTCCACCACGTCTCCGGTCGCCTCGTCGAGCACCTGCACGTCCAGCTCGCCCTCGAACCCGAACCCGACCCCCGAGATCGTGACGGGGGACCGGGTCGTGCCTCCGTCCCGGACCGAGACGATCGACGCCGACGTCCGCACCGACTCGTCCGGCTCGTACTCCGGCTCCAGCGCGATGACGCCCCACACCTCGGCCCCCGCCTGGCCGTCCACGGTGAGCGTGACCGGGGACGGAGCCCCGTTGGACAGCACGGTGCTGACGACCTGCTGCACCCCCAGCGCGGCGTACTCGCTGCCCACGCCGATCCCGAACGCCTCGGCCGGCAGGTCGACGACCGTGCCCCCGGCGTCGCCGGTGACCGTCGCGGTGGCCGGGGTGCGTCCGGAGGACTCGCTGTCCTCGTCCCAGAACGCGTTGGCGTAGTCCGGGTCGTGGGGCAGCGTCGACAGCAGCGCGTCCAGCGCGGCCTGCACGGTCGTCTGCCCCTGCTCCACGGTGACCTCGACCGTCTCGGGGTAGAGGGCCGGGTTCTGGAGGGTGTCCTCGTGCTCACCCGCGAACCACACGGTCAGCAGCTCCACCGGGCCCGTGGGGCCCGTCGGGGTCGTCGGGGACGGCTCGGGCGAGGTCGCGGGGGGCTCGGGGGGCTCGGAGGGCTCGGCTGACGTCGTGACGTCCGTCGTGGGGGAGGCGGTGGTCGTGGGCCCGGCGTCGGACCCGGCGTCGTCGCCCAGCAGCACGTTCACCACCAGCAGCCACACGAGGACCACGAGCACGGCGGTCAGGACCGCCACGGCGAGCACCGTCGGCCAACGACGCCGGCGACCTGGGGCTGGGGTGGTGGTCATGGCTGCGGTCCTCCTGCTCGGCGCGGGGATGCTCGCAGCCGATGATCCTCGCGGGGGCCGTCCCGGTGCGGGACCTTCGTCCGCGCGTGAGCGCTCCGTTACCGTCGACGGATGGCTGAGGAGTGCGTGTTCTGCCGGATCGTCGCCGGGGAGATCCCGGCGGACACGGTCCACCGCGACGACGACGTCGTCGCCTTCCGCGACCTGGCCCCCAAGGCCGAGGTCCACGTCCTGGTGGTCCCCGCTCGGCACGTGGTGGACGTCGCCGAGCTGGCCCAGCACCCCGACCTGCTCGCCGCCGTCGTGCGGGTCGGCGCGGCCGTGGCCGCGTCGTTGTCCGACGGGCAGTTCCGCCTCGTCTTCAACACCGGCCCGGCGGCGGGGCAGAGCGTGTTCCACGCCCACGGGCACGTGCTGGCCGGTGAGGGGGCCTCCGCCGTCGGGCTCTGACGTGACCGGGCGGTAACCTGGGGGCCTTCTCGAGGAAGGACCAGGGCCGCCCGCACATGCCTGACATCATCGGCGCATCCGTCGAGGACCCCAGTGGTCCCGCCGCCCAGACCCCCGGCTTCGGCACCGGAGCCGTCACCCGCACCTACGTCGTCCCTGCCGGCACCGACGTCGTCGCCCTCCTGGGGGCCCGTGACGAGCACCTCCGCACCATCGAGCGGGGCCTGCCCCGCCTGGACGTGCTGGCCCGTGGCAACGAGGTCACCGTCTCCGGCCCGGCCTCCGACGTGGCGCTCGCCATGCGCCTGCTCGAGGAGATGGGCGGTGTCCTGGCCGGTGGTCAGCCCCTCAGCGCCGACGCGGTCGAGCGGTCCCTGGCGATCCTGCGCGACAGCAACGGCGGGGTGCGCCCGGCCCAGGTGCTGACGGCCAACATCCTGTCCAACCGGGGTCGCACCATCCGGCCGAAGACGCTGAACCAGAAGCACTACGTCGACGCGATCGACGCGAACACCATCACGTTCGGCATCGGTCCTGCCGGGACGGGCAAGACCTACCTGGCCATGGCCAAGGCCGTCCAGGCGCTGCAGGCCAAGCTGGTCAACCGCATCGTGCTCACGCGGCCCGCCGTCGAGGCCGGCGAGCGGCTGGGCTTCCTGCCCGGCACCCTGACGGACAAGATCGACCCGTACCTGCGCCCGCTCTACGACGCGCTGCACGACATGGTCGACCCCGACTCGATCCCGCGGCTCATCACCGCCGGGACCATCGAGGTGGCGCCGCTGGCCTACATGCGTGGTCGCACCCTCAACGACGCGTACATCATCCTCGACGAGGCCCAGAACACCTCGCCGGAGCAGATGAAGATGTTCCTCACCCGCCTCGGGTTCGGCTCCAAGATGGTCGTCACCGGCGACATCACCCAGGTCGACCTGCCGGGCGGCACCTCGTCGGGGCTGCGGGTGGTCCGCGACATCCTGGCCGGGGTCGAGGACGTGCACTTCGCCTACCTCGACAGCACGGACGTGGTCCGGCACCGGTTGATCACCGACATCGTCGAGGCCTACGACCGGTACCAGGGCTGATGACGCACCGCCGCGCCGCACCCGCATGATCGACGTCGCCGACGAGTCCGGGACCACCGTCCCCGGGCTCACCGAGGTCGAGATCGGCGAGTGCGCCCGTCACGTCCTCGACGCCATGCACGTGCACCCGCAGGCCGAGCTGTCCGTGGTGCTCGTCGACCCCGACACCATCGCCGTGCTGCACGAGAAGTGGCTGGACCTGCCCGGGCCGACGGACGTGATGAGCTTCCCGATGGACGAGCTGCGCCCCGGCCGGGAGGACTCCCCGTCCGGCCCCGGACTGGTGGGCGACGTCGTCGTGTGCCCGCAGGTGGCCAGCGAGCAGGCGCAGGCCGCGGGCCACAGCGCCGCCGAGGAGGTCCTGCTCCTGGTCACGCACGGTGTCCTGCACCTGCTGGGCTACGACCATGCCGAGCCGGACGAGGAGAAGGAGATGTTCGCCCTGCAACGGCGCCTCCTCCTGGAGTTCCTGGCCCGTGGTCGCCCGGACGGGAACGCGTGAGCCCGGCCACCCTGGTCTGGTTCGGAGCGGGTCTGCTGCTCGTCCTGGTCGCCGCCTGGTTCGCCGCGGCGGAGGCCGCCCTGGCGCGGGTGACGCGTGGCCATGCGGAGGACCTGCAGGCGTCCGGCCGACGCAAGGCCAAGGCGTTGCGACGGCTCCTCGAGGACACCTCCGCCGCCGTCAACACCAGCACCTTCGGCCGCATCGTCTGCGAGACGGCGGCCGTGGCGGCCGTCGTCGTCGGGCTCACGCAGGTCGTCGGAGCGGACTGGGTCGTCGTCCTGCTGGCCGGCACGGTCCTGGCCGCGCTGCTGTTCGTGCTGGTCGGCGCCTGCGCGCGGACCATCGGCCAGCAGCACGCCGACGCCGTGGCGCTGGGCGCGGCCACGACCGTCCTGCGCCTGGGGGCCGTCACCGGGTGGCTCATCCGCGCGCTGGTCGGGCTGGCCAACGTGCTCGTACCCGGCAAGGGGCTGCCGTCGGGGCCGTTCGCGTCGGAGGCCGAGCTCATCGAGCTGGTCGAGCAGGCCGAGGCCGACTCGGTCATCGAGCGGGACGAGAGCCTGATGCTCCAGCGCGTGGTGCACCTGGGGGACACCGTGGCCCGCGAGGTGCAGGTCCCGCGCCCGGACATGGTCACGCTGGACTCCGGGTCGGACCTGCAGCGCGCCATGCGGCTCCACCTGCGCTCCGGCTTCAGCCGCATCCCGGTCACCGGCCGGGACGCCGACGACGTGCTCGGCATCTCCTACCTCAAGGACGTGGCGGCGTACCTGCAGGCTGTCCCCGGCGGCGGCCACGGCCCCGGCGGTGCCGTCACCGCGGACGACGTGATGCGCGCCCCGGTGTTCGTGCCCGAGTCCAAGGCCGCCGACGACCTGCTGCGCGAGATGCAGGCGGGGTCTGTGCACCTGGCCGTCGTCATCGACGAGTACGGCGGCGTGTCGGGCCTGGTGACGATCGAGGACCTGCTGGAGGAGATCGTCGGGCAGATCTCCGACGAGTACGACCGCGAGGACCCCGAGGTCGAGCAGCTGGGGCCGGACCGCTGGCGGCTCAGTGCCCGCACCCACCTGACGGCGCTCGGCGAGATCACCCAGCGCGACGTCGAGGACGACGAGGTGGACACCGTCGCGGGTCTGCTCGCCAAGCACCTGGGCAAGGTCCCGATCCGGGGCAGCAGCGTGGACGTGTCCGGGCTGCGGATCACCGCTGACCGGCGGGGCCGGCGCAACCGGCTGCTGTCGGTGGTGGTCGAGCGGCTGCCCGACGAGGACGATGACGAGTACACCGTGGTGGGCGACAGCAGCCGCCGCGGCCTGCGCGACGACGAGAGGCGCACCGATGGACGCGACTGACAGCACGGCACTCCCGGCCGAGGACGCCAAGCTCCTCGTGCTGGCCCGTTCGGCGGCCGCCCGGGTCTCCGGCGGCGGCGCGGCCGTCCGGGACGACATCGGCCGGACCTACCTGGCCGGCGCGGTGCAGGTGGGGCCGCTGCGGCTGAGCGCGGTCCAGGCCGCCGTCGCGCAGGCCGTGGGCAGCGGGGTGAGCCGGCTCGAGGCCGTGGCGGTGGTGGGCGACGAGGACGTCGACCCGGACCTGCTCGCCGCCGTGGGCGACCCCCTGGTCGTGCGCGGATGAGCACCGACGGCAGCCAGACCCCGCCCTACCGCTCCGGCTTCGCCTGCCTGGTCGGTCGCCCCAACGTCGGCAAGTCGACCCTGCTGAACGCGCTGGTCGGGGCCAAGGTCGCCATCACCAGCGACAAGCCGCAGACCACCCGTCGCAGCATCCGTGGCGTCGTCCGCCGCGAGGCGCGCGACGGCGGTGCGGCCGAGCTCGTCATGGTCGACACCCCCGGCGTCCACCGCCCCAAGACCCTGCTGGGCGAGCGGCTCAACGACCTTGTGCGCGACAGCATCGCCGAGGTCGACGTCGTCACCCTGTGCCTGCCCGCGGACGCCCAGGTCGGACCCGGCGACCGACGCCTCGCCGCGCAGGTGGCCGAGCAGGTCAACCGGGGCCGGACCAAGGTCGTCGTCGCGATCACCCGCACCGACCTGGGCCGGGGCGACGACACCCCGCAGCGCCTGCTCCAGGCGCAGACGCTGGCGGCCAACGTCGGGCTCGAGGTCGCCGACTACGTGCCCACCTCGGGCACCACGAACGACGGCATCGACACCCTGGCCGAGGTCCTCGTCTCGCACCTGCCCGCGGGACCACCGCTGTTCCCCCTGGAGCAGGTCCACGACGTCCCGGTCGACGTGCTCATCGCCGAGCTGGTGCGTGAGGCCGCGCTCGACGGGGTCCGTGACGAGCTGCCCCACTCCCTGGCCGTCGTCACCGAGGAGATCGTCCCTCGCGAGGACCGTCCGGAGGCCCGTCCACTGACCGACGTCCGGGTCCAGATCTTCGTCGAGCGGGACAGCCAGAAGGCCATCGTCATCGGCAAGAAGGGCGAGCGGCTCAAGTACGTGGGCACCCGCGCACGCCGGGGCATCGAGGGGGCGCTGGGCGTCCCGGTCCACCTGGACCTGCGGGTCAAGGTGGCCAAGGACTGGCAGCGTGACCCCAAGCAGCTGCGGCGGCTGGGCTTCTGAGTCAGGAACGCAGCGCCTGGGTCACCCCCCGGCCGGGACGCCACGACTCGACCTCGATCGCGTCCCCGCCGGCGGACAGCCGGATGGCGACCACCTCGGTGACGTCGACGCGGAACAGCTCGAACTCCCCGGGCGGGTCCGACGGCGCCGCCCCTCGCACGAGGGCCAGCGCGGCCGGGTCCGTGGTCTCGTGGGCCGTGCCGGACACCCGCGCGTCCCCGGTCCAGCCCGGCAGGTCGTCCGAGCCTGAGTGGACCGCCACCCGTGGGTCGCGCCGCAGGTCGGTGAAGCGCCGGGCGCCGACCATGCCGGCCAGCCACAGGTCGTCACCGACGAGCACGACCTCGGTCCCGCACAGCCGTGGCGACCCGTCGGCCCGCAGCGTCGCCATCACCTTGTGGGGGTGGGCGTCGAGACGGCGCCGCACCTCCCGGGCCAGCCCGGGCTGCTCGGCGACGAACTCGCTCCAGCTGCTCATGCGGTCCAGCGAAGCACCGGGCACCGACAGCCGGCCCTGCCGGTCCGGGACGCGTGTACCGTTGCGAGCGTGCGGATGAGCCTCCTCCTTGGTCGCCGCGCCGGGGCCCACTGACAGGTCGGCCGCCCCTGCGCGGAGGCTCTGTCCTGCCGGCCACCAGGCCAACCCAAGAACCGAGGAACTCCGATGTCTCCCACGATCCACCCCCAGCAGCCCTCCGGCATGCCGTTCTCCCGCTACGTCCCCTTCCACGAGCAGCTGCGCGTCGAGCTGCCGGACCGGACCTGGCCGGACAAGCGCCTCGAGGCCGCCCCCCGCTGGTGCGCCGTCGACCTGCGTGACGGCAACCAGGCCCTGATCGACCCCATGAACGTCGAGCGCAAGATGCGTATGTTCGACCTGCTCGTCCGGCTCGGCTACAAGGAGATCGAGGTCGGCTTCCCGTCGGCGAGCCAGACGGACTTCGACTTCGTCCGCGCGCTGGTGGAGACCGACCGCATCCCCGACGACGTCACCATCCAGGTGCTGACCCAGGCCCGCGAGCACCTGATCGCCCGCACCTACGAGTCCCTGGTCGGCGCCAAGCAGGCCATCGTCCACTTCTACAACTCGACGTCCACGCTGCAGCGACGCGTCGTGTTCGGCCTCGACATGGACGGCATCGCGGACATCGCCACCTCCGCCGCCCGGCTGTGCAAGAAGTACGCCGAGGACGTCGGGGACACGCAGATCCGGTTCGAGTACTCCCCGGAGTCCTACACCGGCACCGAGCTGGAGTTCGCCAAGCGGGTCTGCGACGAGGTGGCCGACGTCCTGGAGCCGACGCCGGAGAACCCGCTGATCGTCAACCTGCCCGCGACGGTCGAGATGGCCACCCCCAACGTGTACGCGGACTCCATCGAGTGGATGCACCGCAACCTGCAGCAGCGCGACTCCCTCGTCCTGAGCCTGCACCCGCACAACGACCGGGGGACCGGCGTGGCCGCCGCGGAGCTCGGCCTGCTGGCCGGGGCGGACCGGGTCGAGGGCTGCCTGTTCGGCAACGGCGAGCGCACGGGCAACGTCGACCTGGTCACCCTGGCGCTCAACCTGTTCAGCCAGGGCATCGACCCCATGATCGACCTGTCCGACATCGACGAGGTCCGGCGCACCGTCGAGCACTGCAACCAGCTGCCGGTGGCGGAGCGGCATCCCTACGGCGGCGACCTCGTCTTCACGGCCTTCTCGGGCTCGCACCAGGACGCGATCAAGAAGGGCTTCGACCACCTCGAGAAGGACGCCCGCGAGGCCGGGGTGCCCGTGGCCGAGCACGACTGGGCCGTGCCGTACCTGCCCGTGGACCCCAAGGACCTGGGCCGTTCCTACGAGGCCGTCATCCGCGTCAACAGCCAGTCCGGCAAGGGCGGCGTCGCCTACCTGATGAAGACCGAGCACAACCTCGACCTGCCGCGCCGGCTGCAGATCGAGCTGTCCCACGCGGTCCAGCTGCAGGCCGACCTGGGCGGCGGCGAGATCAGCGCGGCCGAGTTGTGGACGGTGTTCGCCGACGAGTACCTGCCCGCCGACGGCGGCGAGCGCTGGGGCCGGTTCGAGCTGCGTGCCCTGGAGGCCAAGGGCAACGTCGACGAGGACGACACCCTCACGGTGCGGATGCGTGACGGTGCGACCGAGGTGACGCTCACCGGGACCGGCAACGGGCCGATCGCGGCGTTCACCACGGCCCTGTCGCAGGTGGGGGTGGACGTCCGCGTCCTCGACTACGCCGAGCACGCCATGAGCGCCGGTGGCGACGCCAAGGCGGCGGCCTACGTCGAGTGCGCGGTCGGGGGGCAGGTGCTGTGGGGCGTCGGGGTCGACCCCAACATCGTGACCGCCTCGCTCAAGGCCGTCGTGTCTGCGGTGAACCGGGCCCTGCGCGGATGAGCGTCCCGCCGGTGGGCGACGGGCGACCTCACGGTCACGGCCCACCGCCCGCCGGCGGGCCGGCCGCGGGGTACAGGCCTCCTCCGGGGTACGGGCCTCCGCCTGGGTACGGGCCTCCGCCTGGGTACGGGCCGCCGCCGGGGTACGGGGCCCCGCCTGCGTACCGGCCGGGGCCGCCCACCAGCACGCTGGCGATCGTCGCCCTCGTGTGCGCGGCGGTCTTCCCGCCCGTCGGGCTGCTGCTGGCCTGGCTCGCGCTCAAGGAGACCCACCCGGTGACCGGCACGCGGTCCGGGCGGGAGCTCGCGACGGCGGCGTTCTGGCTCAACGCGGCCTTCACCGGGTTCATCGTGCTGGTCGTCGGCTCGGTGGTGCTGCAGATGGTCGGCATGGCCTTCGCGATGCTCCCGGTGATCCTGGGTGCGTCCGGCGGCTGAGCCGCTGCGGCAGGGCAGACTGGCCCCGTGGGTCTGTACCGGGACAGCGGGGTCGTGCTGCGAAGCCACCTGCTCGGTGAGGCCGACAAGATCATCACCCTGCTGACCTACGACAACGGGCTGCTGCGGGCCGTGGCCAAGGGCGTGCGGCGCACCCGGTCCAAGTTCGGCGCCCGGCTGGAGCCGATGTCGCACGTCGACCTGCAGCTGCACACCGGCCGCTCGCTCGACATCGTCACCCAGGCGGAGTCGCTGCACCCGTTCGCGCAGTACGTGGGGGCCGACTACGCCCGGTACACCGCCGGGACCGCCATCGTCGAGACGGCCATGCGCCTGCTGCCGGTGGAGCGCGAGCCCTCGCCCGCGCTCTACCACCTGCTGGTCGGCGGGCTCCACGCGCTGACCGTGACCAAGCGGGAGCCCGGGCTGGTGCTGGACGCGTTCGCGCTGCGCTCGCTCGCGGTCGCGGGCTACGGGCCGGGCTTCGACTCCTGCACGCGCTGCGGGGCGCCCGGACCGCACTCGGCGGTCGCCCTGGACGCCGGCGGCGTGGTCTGCCCGCTGTGCCGCACCCCCGGCGTGGCGCACGTGCCGCCGGAGTCGGTGGCGCTGCTGGGGCACCTGCTCAGCGGCGACTGGGAGGCCGCCGAGGCCAGCGAGGACTGGGCCCGGCGTCGCGCCAGCGGGGTGGTCACCTCGCTGCTGCAGTGGCACCTGGAGCAAGGTGTCCGTTCGCTACGACTGGTGGAGCGCCCGTGAGTCCTGTCCCCCCGACGATCCCGGTCCCGCAGGCGACCCCGGTGCCACCCCCGCCGCACCCCAGCGGGGCCCGTCCGCCGGCCATCCCGCCCGCGCTCGTCCCCGGCCACGTCGCCGTGGTGATGGACGGCAACGGCCGGTGGGCCAACAGCCGTGGGCTGCCGCGGACCAAGGGTCACGAGGCGGGGGAGGCCGCGCTGCTCGACGTGGTGGCCGGAGCCGTCGAGCTCGGCGTGAGCCACGTGTCGGCCTACGCGTTCAGCACCGAGAACTGGAAACGGTCCCCGGAGGAGGTCGCGTTCCTCATGGGGTTCAACCGCGACGTGATCCGTCGCCGCCGCGACCAGATGCACTCCTGGGGGGTCCGCGTCCGGTGGGCGGGGCGCCGGCCCCGGCTGTGGCGCAGCGTTATCGACGAGCTGCAGAAGGCCGAGGAGCTCACCAAGGACAACACCGGCACCACCCTGACCATGTGCGTCAACTACGGCGGCCGCGCCGAGATCGTGGACGCGGTCACGGCCATCGCCGCCCAGGTCAAGGCCGGTCGGCTCGACCCGAAGAAGATCGACGAGAATCTCCTGGCCAGCCACCTGGACGAACCTGACATGCCCGATGTAGACATGTTCTGGCGGGTGTCCGGCGAGCAGCGGACGAGCAACTTCCTGCTCTGGCAGTCCGCCTACGCGGAGATGGTGTTCACCGACGAGCTCTGGCCCGACGTCGACCGCCTCTCCCTGTGGGCGGCCTGCGAGACCTACGCCCGCCGCGACCGTCGGTGGGGCGCGGCCGTGGACCACGTAGGGAGCGCGACCTGATGGACCTGGCGACAGGTGGGGACCTGGCGGTCCAGGAGCACCAGCACGGCCGGTTCAAGCGGTGGCGCGACGGCCTCGGCGGCGACGGCATCATCGGCGCCGCCGGTGTCAGCCTCGCGTTCATCGTCGTGCTGCTGCTGCGCGAGCAGATCGCCGACCTGATCGACCGCCCGGGGGTGACCACCTGGTCCACGGTGTTCGTGTCGCTGGTCATCCAGGCCGTCCCGTTCCTCGTGCTCGGGGTGCTGCTGTCGGCGCTGCTGGTGGTCTACGTGCCACAGCGCTGGATCACCGCCGCCGTGCCCAAGCAGACCGGACCGGCCATCGGCGTCGCCGGGCTGTCCGGGGCGGTGCTGCCCGGTTGCGAGTGCGCGTCGGTGCCGTTGGCCGCGGGGCTGGTCCGGCGCGGCGTGCCGCAGGCCGCGGCGCTGGCGTTCCTGCTGTCCGCGCCGGCGATCAACCCGGTCGTGCTGGTGGCCACCGCGGTGGCCTTCCCCGGCCGGCCCGAGGTGGTCCTGGCCCGGTTCCTGGCCTCGTTGGGCGTGGCGATCGTGGTGGCCTCGGTCTGGGCGCGCTTCGGCAACGCCAAGCTGCTCAAGCTGCCGTTCCGCGAGGACGACAGCGACCAGCCCAGGTTCGTCCGGTTCCGGGCCGCGCTGCAGCACGACCTGCTGCACGCAGGCGGGTTCCTGGTGCTGGGCGGCGCGATCGCGGCCACGGTCAACACGGCCGTGCCGACGACCTGGATCGACGCGCTCGCGGACAACCTGCTGCTGGCGATCCTGTTCATGGGCCTGCTCGCGGTCGCGGTCAGCATCTGCTCCGAGGCCGACGCGTTCGTGGCCGCGAGCTTCGCGCCGCTGCCGCTGCCCGCCCTGCTGGCGTTCATGGTGGTGGGACCCGCGGTCGACATCAAGCTCGTCGCCATGCAGGCGGGCTGGTTCGGGCGGGCTTTCACCGTCCGGTTCGCGCCGCTGACGTTCGTCGTGGCCCTGGTGGCCTCGTTGGTCGTGGGGAGCTTCCTGCTGTGAGTGCACCGGGTCCGGTCCTGGAGGTGGCGACGTGACGCGTGCGGTGGGCGCGGCGGTGATGATGATGCTCGGCGGGGCGTGCCTTCGCCTGGTGATCGGCGGCGGGTACGTCGACTACGTCAAGGAGCTCATGTACTGGCCGCTGCTGGCCAGCGGGGTGATCCTGTTCGCGCTCGGCCTGGTGGGGCTGCTCCGCGAGACAGCCCCAGGGGCGCTCGGCGGGCACGCCGGCCACGGCCACGGTGAACCCCGGGTGGCGTGGCTGCTGCTGATCCCCGTCCTGGCCGTCTACCTGGTCCCGCCGCCCGCGCTGGGCGCCGACAGCATCGACCGGGGTGGTTCGCGCGTGGCCGAGCCCATCTCGCCGTACGGGCCGCTGCCCGACGGCGACGTGGTCGAGCTGACGATGCGCGAGTTCGTCGAGCGGTCGGTGTACGACACGACCGGAGCGCTCGAGGGGCGCACCGTCCAGCTGACCGGTTTCGCCGTCCCCGCGGGCGAGGAGGCCGAGGGCGGTCCCTCGGCCGAGGACGCCCCCGTCGGGGGAGGGGACGCGGCGTTCACGCTGGCCCGGGTCAGCATGTTCTGCTGCGCGGCCGACGGCTACGCGTTCACCACCGACGTCACCGGCACCGACGAGCAGCCGCCCCCGGACACCTGGGTCACCGTCACCGGAACCTTGATGCCGTTCGCTGGCGAGGTCGACGTGTACAGCGTCCCCACGCTCGAGGTGGAGTCGCTGGAGTACATCGAGCGGCCCGCGAACGTCTACGAGTAGCTCCCCTCCCACTCGACATGCGCCTGATCGCATATTAGAGTCCACGCATACGACGGGTGGCACGGACCGCCCCGGCGCCGATGCGGAGGACGACCATGACGACCCTGACCGAGCACAGCACCGCCGAGACCCACCAGCACACCCACGGCCCGGGCTGCGGCCACGACGCCGTCATCCACCTTGACCACGTGGACTACCTGCACGACGGCCACGCGCACCGTGAGCACGACGGCCACTACGACGAGTGCGCCACCTGCTCGTGCGCCTCGTGCGCCGACACCTGTGCCGCCTGCACCTGCAGCGACTGCACCTGCCCCACGTGCACCCACGCCGTGTGCGCCTGCGAAGGGTGCACCGACAGCTGCTCCAGCTGCACCTGCGCCGCCTGCACCTGCCCCACCTGCGAGCACGCGGCCTGACCTGGAGGCGGCGACGGCCGGGACGACCGGCCGCGCCCCGAGGCGCGTCAGCGACCGGCGGCCGCGGGGTCGGGGACGACCGCCGAGACCGCCGGACCGCCCGCCGCCACCCGTCGCCGGGCCGGCGCAGCCAGCGTGGAGGCGGAGACGGCCAGCACCGACAGCGCGACCAGCGACAGGACCGGGGCCAGCACCACCCAGGGTGCTCGTTCGACGTACGGCATGCCCTCGGCCAGCACCAGGCCCCAGTCCGGGACGGGCGGCTGAGGGCCGAGCCCCAGGAACCCGAGCGCGGCCAGTGCCAGGGCGACGCCGGGCAGCCGCAGGGCGGCGTGGCGGGCGACGGGGCCGACGACGGTGGGCAGCACGTGTCGGAGCAGGACCCGGAGCCGTCCCACGCCGAGCACGGGCAGGATCGCGACGTACGGCTGCGCCCTGGCCTCGGTGACCAGGGCGGCGGTGTGGGCGGCCAGCGGCGCCCAGCTGACCAGCAGCACCGCGACCGCGGCGCCGGCGGCCGTCGGGCCCGCGACGGCGGCCACCAGGATGCCGGCGATGACGGGCGGCGCCGCGTTGGTCACCTCGACCGGCCCGGCGGACAGCCGCGGGGCCAGCCCCACCAGCAGACCGACCAGGCAGCAGGCCAGGCACACGAGCAGCGCGGTGCCGATGGTCGTCCAGGCGCCCTGGCCGAGCCGGGCCAGCAGGTCACGACCGGACGCGTCGGCCCCCAGGGGCAGCGCCCACGAGGGGGGCGTGAGCCGGCCCCGGTCGGCGCCGTAGGCGTCCCGCCCGAGCCCGGCGGCGACGAGCAGGGCCAGGCTGCCGCCGGCCAGCAGCGGGACGAGCCAGGCCAGACGGGCCCGCCGGAACTCGGCCCGGGGGACGCTCAGCACGCCTGCCCGCAGCGCCGGGCCGAGCAGCAGCCGTTGGCCGGCCGTGGCGGCGACGCCGAAGGCCACGCCCAGCAGGAGCAGGAGCAGCACCCCCAGCTGCAGGGTGGGGACGTCCTGCGCCTGCGCGGCGCCCAGCGTGGCCCGGCCGAGCCCGGGGACCGAGAACACCCGTTCCACCGCGACGGCCCCGCCGGTCAGCGCGACCAGGACCAGCCCGACCTGGGGCAGCAGTCCCGCGAGGGCCCGCCGCAGCAGCGCGAGGGCCAGCCGCGTCCGCGAGAACCCGGCGACGGTCCAGGTCGCGACCCAGCGTTCGGTGGAGCACGTGGACACGGCGTCCGCCAGCAGCCGTCCGGTCAGGCCTCCGGCGGGGACCCCGAGCGCGAGGGCGGGCAGCACGGCCTGCCCGACGGTTCCCCAGCCGTACGGCGGGAACCACCGCAGCCAGACCGCACCCACCAGCAGCAGGCCCGCCGCCAGGAGGAACTCCGGTAGCGCCGTCAGCAGGGCGGCCCACGCCCCACCGGTGCGGCGAGGGCGGCCCCGCAGGGCGCCGCGCACCGACGGGACCACGAGCACGGTGGCGAGCGCCAGCGCCACCAGGGCGGCGCAGGCCATCAGGGTCAGCGACACCCCGAGCGCGGACAGCATGCCCGGCAGCACGGGCCGCCCCGACACCCAGGAGTCGCCGAAGTCGCCCCGCGCCAGGTCACCGGCCCAGCGCCACAGCTGTCCCTGGGGGCTGTCGGCCAGGTCCAGCCGCTGCCGTACGGCGTCCAGCGCCTCGGGCGTCGGGGTCTGCTCGGCCGAGCGGGCCCGCAGGATGCTCAGGGCGGGGTCCTGCCCGCTCAGCCACGGCAGCACCCCGACGGCGGCCACGACGGCCGTCAGGGTGAGCAGCCGTGAGGCCGTGGCCAGCCAGGCGCCCGCCGGGTGCGACGCGGGGCCCACTCAGCCCTGCGGCCCGGTGAGGGTGGTGTCGGCCGTGACGAGCAGGCGCTCCCGGGGGTCCCGGGCTGCGTCGCCGGTGCGGGCGGACTCGCCCTGGATGACGCGCTCGTGCAGCATCGGGACGGCGGCGTCCGCCTCGAGGATCAGCCGCTCGGCCTCGAGGATCGCCGCGCGACGCTCGTCGCCGGCCGGGATGGCCGCCGCGGTGGCCAGCGCCTCGTCGACCGCGGGGTCGCAGAGCTGCGAGATGTTGAACGACCCCTCGCAGGCGAAGTCGCTGAACATGTAGGCGACCGGGTCGCCGGAGTCGAGCACGGTGGCGCGGGACAGGATGAACGCGTCGAACGCCCCCGCCAGGGCATCGGCCTCGATCTGGGCGTACTCCCGGACCTCCTGCTGCACGTCGAAGCCGGCCGCCTCCAGCTGCTGCTCCAGCTGGACGGCGACCTCCGGCAGCTCGGCCCGGTCGGTGAAGGTGCCGATCGTGATGGTCTGGGTGGGGGCGTCCCCGGCGGGGGTCAGGGTGCGTCCGGGGCGTTCCTGCGACCACGGCAGCGCAGGCCCCAGCAGGCCGCCGGCGACGTCGGCGCGACCCTCGTAGACCAGGTCGACGATCGCCTCGGTGTCCAGCGCCTCGCGGGCGGCGGCCCGGACCGCCGGGTCGGAGAAGGGCCCGGTCTCGGTGTTCAGGTACAGCGTGTTCGTGCGGGGCATCGCGACCTCGTGGATCAGGTCCTCCTCGACGTTGGCCGCCTGCCCTACGGGGATGGCCTCGACGACGTCCGCGGTCCCGGTGCGCAGCGCGGCCGCGCGGGCGGTCCCGTCCGGGACGTAGGCGACGTCGATGCCGGCCAGCCGGGCCGGTGTGCCCCAGTAGCCGTCGAAGCGGTCCAGCGTGGCGGTGGAGGTGCCGTCCAGCTCGGTGATGACGAAGGGCCCGGTGCCCGCGCCGGTGGGGTCGACCACGCCGTCCTCGCCGTACGCGGCCGGGGCCAGGATGACCAGCTGGGGGCTGGACAGGCGCTGGGGGACGAGCGGGTCGGGGGTGGCGGTGCGGACGAGCACCGCGTCGTCGGGGGCGTTCGGGTCGACCTCGGCGGTCAGGTCGACGCCGTCGAGGATGCGCGGCGGGGGAGCGGCCTGCGTGGCGGCGGTCAGGGCGGCCACGACGGCCTCGGTGGTCAGGGGGGTGCCGTCGTGGAACGTCACGTCGGGGCGGATCTCGAACCGCCAGGTGAGGTCGTCGACCTGGGTCCAGCTGGTGGCCAGCGCCTCCTGGGCGTCGCCGGTGTCGTCGAGCACCACCAGCGTCTCGGCCGTGGACCAGCGGGACAGCTTGAAGGCGTCGTCGCTGAGCGGGGTCAGGCCGGAACGCGGCGGCTGCAGCATGGCGATGCTGATGCGCTCGTCGGCGGCGGCGGCGTCGGTGGACCCGGCGGCGGACCCCTCCTCGCTGCCGCCGGCGCAGCCGGCCAGCAGGGCGGCGGTCAGGGTGACGCCGAGGGCGGCGGTGAGGCTGGGTCGGGGGAGGGAGGTCATGTCGTCCTTCGTGGTGGGTGCGGGCTCGGTCCGGTCGTCCCGTCCGAGCGGGTCAGGGGGCGCTCGTCGCGGCGGTCAGCGGTGCGTCCGTTCGACGCAGGCGCGGCACTGCTTCCAGCAGCTGCCGGGTCCGGGGGTGCCCCGGGCGGGTGAGCAGCTCGGCGGTGGGGCGGTCCTCGACCACCCGACCGGCGTCCATCACCACGGTGCGTCCGCAGAGCGCGGCGACCACGGAGATGTCGTGGCTGACCACGAGCAGGGCGGTGCCGTCGGGGTCGAGGCCGCCCGAGCAGACCTCCTGCAGCAGCTGGACGACCTGGGCGCGCAACGGCAGGTCCAGCCCGCTGACCGGCTCGTCGGCGATCAGCAGCCGGGGTCGCACCGCCAGCGCCCGGGCGAGGGCCACCCGCTGGGCCTGGCCGCCGGACAGCTCACCGGGTCGCCGGCCGTGCAGCGCGACGTCGATCCCCACCTGCTCCAGGCAATGACGCGCCCGGTGCTCGTGGTCCCGAGCGGACCCGTGGGCCCCGAGCCGACGCAACGGCTCGAGCACCGAGGTGACGGCCGTGGCCCTGGGGTCCAGCGAGGTCGCCGGGTCCTGGGGCACGTACTGGACGGTCCTGCGGAACCAGCGCAGGTGGCGGGCCCCGGCCGGCCGGATCGGTCGCCCCAGGCAGTGCACGGAGCCCGCGTCGGGGGCCTCGAGCGCGAGCAGGAGCCGCAGCAGGGTGGACTTGCCCGACCCGGACCGGCCGACCAGACCCACGGTCGCGTCCTCCCCGACGTCCAGGTCCACCCCGTCGAGCGCCCCGGGTCCCGGACCGTAGGTGCGGCGCAGCCCGCGGGCGCTCAGCAGGGGGGTCATCCGAGGCCGGCCACGGCCAGGTCGGCCTCGCGCGCGGCGGCCACCAGGCGCTCGGCCGCCGGGTGACCGGGCGAGGCGAGCAGCTCGGCCACCGACCCGGTCCGAACCACCCGGCCGCCGTGCAGGACCACGACGTCGTCGCAGAGCGAGGTCGCGACGGCGATGTCGTGGGTGATGAACAGCAGGGACGGCCCCTGCTGGTCCCCGGTCCGCGAGCGCAGCAGGTCCACGATGCCGGCCTGGGTGCAGACGTCGAGCGCCGTGGTGGGCTCGTCCGCGACGAGCAGCGGGCTGGGGCACGCCAGGGCGAGCGCCAGGCAGACGCGTTGGCGTTGCCCCCCGGACAGCTCACCGGGGTAGCGACGCGCCAGCTGCTCCGCAGGCTCCAGCCCCACCGCCGCCAGCAGGTGAACTGCCGCCCCCCGCGCCGCGGGGCCGCCGAGACGGCGGCGCAACGGTTCGGCGACCTGGGACCCCACCCGGACCAACGGGTTCAGGGCCGTGGCGGAGTCCTGCAGGACCATGCTGGGCCGGGCGGTGGACGGTCGCAGCGGCGCCGGGCGGCCCAGGACCTCGTGCCCGTCGACCTGGACGCTGCCGGTGGCGTCGGCGGCGACCGGCAGCTGGCCGAGCACGGCGGCGGCGGTCAGCGACTTGCCCGACCCCGACGACCCCACGAGGGCGGTACGTGCACCTCGGGCCACCGAGAACGAGACCCCGTCGACCACCCGGACGCCGTGGATGGTCACCACCAGGTCCCTCACCAGCAGGGTCACGACAGGGGCACCAGCAGGACGGCCACGTTGCGGCCGCCGGTCGTGCCGAACCCGCTGATCCGCCCCTCGTCGTCGACGGACTCCGCGTTGCGCAGCTGCAGGCCGTCCGGCAGGTCCACGACGACGGTCTCCAGGTCCACCGCCTCGTCCTCGGTCCACAGCACGGCGCTGCCGTCGATGGACGGGAACCCCGCGAACCCGCTGGCGAAGCCCACGGCGTACCCGTCGGGCGACACGTCCGTGGCCCGGGTGAAGCGGTAGGAACCCAGGGGCGCCAGCTCCTCGACCTTCCCGTCCTCCCAGCGCACGGCCCGCGTGCTGGTGCGTGCGGTGCCCGGGTCCAGGCGGGACGCCTCGCCCACCACGACGTCCCCGTCGACACCGAGCGCCGTCGCGAACCTGGTCTCCTCCAGCGGTGGCAGCACCGTCGGCACGTGCCGCAGGCCGCGCGTGTCCCAGCGGACGGGCTGGGTGGTCGTCGTGCCGGACGATCTGACCGGGGCGGCGCCGACGGCGTCGCCGGACGCGGTGACGGCGTTGACGCGGCTCGCCCCGGGGGCGCCCGGGTCGGGCAGCGGCAGGGCCCGCGCTCCGCGACGGTCCCAGACGGTGGCCGTGCTCGACCCGGACACGGGCGAGCTGACCCCGTAGGCCCGTCCCAGGTCGTCGACGTCGTTGGCCACCGCACCGGCACCGCCCAAGGTGCCCAGGTCCCGGATCGTGCCGTCCGGTTCCCACATGACGGCCCGGGACACCTCCGGCGGGGCGGTGAAGGCCTCGCCGACGACCTGCCCGCGCCGGTTGACGGCGAACGCGCGGCTGAAGGTGGACCCGGGCAGGGTCCCCAGGTCGTGGACGTGGTCCTCGTGCCACAGGGCAGCGTGCTGGGGCCGTGCGTCGGGACCGGTGCGAGAGGTTCCCACCACCCCGGCCCGCGAGCTGCCGAGCGCCAGGTGCGAGGTGCCGCCGGGCAGCGGTTCGAGCACCTGCAGGGTGTAGCGGGGGAGGTCGGGCTCCACCGGTGTCGCGGCGGCGCTGGTGGCACCCCCGGCCAGGGCGCCGGCAGCGAGGAGCGCGGCGAGGGTGGGGGCGAGGACGGGGGACAGGCGGTACGCGGTGGACATGGTCGCTCCGGGTCGGGGTCGGTCGCCGCGGCGCCCGGACGGGCCCGCGTTCTTCCTTGGGGGGCGGATGGGGGCGCGCTCACGAGCGGCCTCGGTCGGTTCGTTCAGTCCGCGCGCAGCAGGCCGCGCTGGTAGGCGCGGACGAGGCGACGTGGGACCTCGATGCGGCGGCCGTCGAGGACGATCGGGACGAGGGCATGGGGGGTGGCGGTCCAGTTGGATCGGCGGTGCCGGGTGTTGCTGCGGGACGTGCGGCGCTTGGGTACGGCCACGGGGGTGCTCCTCCTGGTGGTGCGGGTCAGCCCTGGCGGGCCTTCCAGCGGGGGTCCTTCTTGTTGATCACGTAGACACGGCCGCGGCGGCGCACCACCTGCGAGCCGGGCTTGTTCTTGAGGGACTTGAGCGACGCGCGGACCTTCACGACGACTCCTCCGACGTCTTGCGGGTGGGCGTCGTGCGGCCGTAGCGCTGGTTGAACCGCTGGACCGGGATGGTCGACACGAGGGTGGAGCGGGTGAGGAGGGAGAACCCGCCGGCGTTGTCGCGGAGGACGACCAGGCCGTAGGCGGGGTGGGTGTCAGGCTTCATGAGACCTCCTGGGAGTGGGTGAAGACGTCGGCGAACGGGTCGGTGGGCAGGGGGGCGGAGAACAGGCCCGCCTGCAGCTCGGCGTCGGTGACCAGGCAGGCGTCGAGCAGGCCGGCCACGTCGGGCAGGTCGCCGACGCCGGTGACGGCGACCTCCTGGTAGCGGTCGCCGAAGGCGGCGTCCCAGTCCAGCTGGGCCCGGACCAGGCGGTGGGGGTCGGCGTGGTCCCAGGCGCACGGGTCCTGCCCGTCCAGCCACGAGCCGACGTGGCCCAGGCTGAGCCGGGGGCCGGCGGCCTCCCACCCGACCAGGGCGTCGGGGTGGCCGGCCAGCCAGACCGTGCCCCGGCTGCGCAGGCTCATGTCGACCAGCGGGTCCAACGCGTCGTGCAGGCGCACCGGGTGCAGCGGGCGGCGGGCCCGCCACACCACGGTCCACGCGTCGCCGTCGCGGCGGACGTCGGCCCCGGCGGGGACGATGCTGGGGTCGGCCCGGTCCAGGGTGCGGTCCAGGTCGAACAGCCCGGCGGGTACCCGGTCGTCGGGGCCCAGCACCCGGGCCGTGGGGTTGAGCAGGCGGACCAGCCCACGCTCGGTGGCGGAGGCGTCGAGCAGGACGACGACGTCGGCGGTCTCGACCTGGCGCAGCACCAGCTCACCCAGGCAGCGGTCGTCGGCGTCGGCAGCGGTGCGGTCCAGCTCGGCCAGGGTCTGACCCTCCACGACGGTGGCGATCAGCTCGGGCGCCCTCACGACCGCCACGACGACGTCGACGTGGCAGTGGTCGGCGGCGGTCCCGTCGCCTGCCACCCCGTCGGGGCCGGGGAGGACCATCCCGTGGAACGCCTCGAGGAACCCGGCGGCCTCGACCACGTCGGGCAGCAGGAGCACCACGTGCTCGACGGTCCCGCTGGAGGCCAGGTCGACGAGAGCGGGCAGCATGTCCTCGCGCATCGTGCAGGACACGCAGCCGTGCGCCAGCTCGACCACACCGGCCTCGTAGCGGCCACCACCACGCTCGCTGGCGCGTCCGACCAGCCCCAGGTCGACCTGCGACAGGTCGTGCTCGAGCAGGACGTGGGTGGGGTCGTCGCCGCGGAGGCGTCGGGCGATCAGCAGGGCGGGGTCCCGGTCGGGCCCGCAGACCACGGTCACCGGTGTGGTCGTCCGAGGGGTGTTCGTGCGAGGGGTGCTCATGGTGTGGCAGTCTATTGATAACCGTAATCAATACTAATGCGAGGAGGACCATGTCCCGCGTCTGCCAGGTCACCGGAGCCGAGCCCGGGTTCGGCCACCAGATCTCCCACTCCCACGTCCGGACCAAGCGCCGCTTCGACGTCAACGTCCAGAGGAGGCGCTACTGGCTGCCCAGCGAGAACCGCTTCGTCCGGCTGACGGTGTCCGCGCGCGGCATCAGGACCGTCGACCGGATCGGCGTCGAGGCCGCCGTGGCCCGCGCCCGCGCCCGCGGGGTGAAGATCTGATGGCCCGTTCCGTCGACCTCCGTCCCGTCATCAAGCTCCGCTCCACCGCGGGCACGGGCTACACGTACGTGACGAAGAAGAACCGCCGCAACGACCCCGACCGGCTCGTGCTCCGCAAGTTCGACCCCGTGGTCCGACGTCACGTCGACTTCAAGGAGGAGCGCTGATGGCCAAGAAGAGCCTCGTCGCCGCGAACGCCCGGCGGAAGCTCGTCGTGGCCCGCTACGCCGAGCGGCGGCTGTCGCTGAAGGTCGAGATCTCGGCCCCGTCGACGTCCCCGCAACGGCGCGAGGCGGCAGTGCGGGAGCTGTCGCGGCTGCCGCGGGACGCCAGCCCCACCCGGGTGCGCAACCGGGACGTCGTCGACGGCCGGCCGCGCGCGTACAACCGGAAGTTCGGGCTGTCCCGGATCAGGCTGCGGGACATGGCCCACCGCGGCGAGCTGCCCGGGGTGACGAAGTCCTCGTGGTGAGCGGGGAACGACCACTGGGCACCATCGGGGCCGGCTTGGACCGACCAGCGAGGCGGGCCAGGTCACGGACCGTCGACGTCAGCGGGCCGGTGGTCGCCCTGTGCACCGGTCAGCGGTGCACGGCCCTGCGACGCCTCGCCGGCACCGCGGACACCGTCGACGACCTGCGCGCCGCCGTCAGGGGCACCAGCGGCGCGGTCCTCGTCGTCGTGGACTGCCTCGGCTCCTGCGCCGTGGCGTCCGTCGCGGCCGTCGCCCGCCGCGACGGGTCCACCGGGCGCACCGGTCCCGCGGTGTGGCTGGGCGGGCTGGAGCAGCCGGACCGGGCCGACGGGCTGGCGCAGTGGGTCCGCGACGGAGGACCCACGAGGGTGGACCGCCCCGGCGACGGTCTCCCCGTCGTCCTGGCGGAAGCGGTCGTCGGTCACGGGCCGGGGGTGACGATGCCTCGATGACCCGGTGGCGTCAGGTGATGGCGCAGGCCGGGCAGGTGCCCGTGATCTCCACCGTGTGCACGGCGTCCACGAACCCGCTGTCGGTGGCGACGCCGGCCGCCCACCGCTCGACCACGCGGGACTCGACCTCGACCGTCCGCCCGCACACCCGGCACACGAGGTGGTGGTGGTGGCCGGTGCTGCAGCGGCGGTAGGTCAGCTCGCCGTCCTCGCCGCGACGCACGTCCACACCGCCGTCCTCGGCCAGGGCCTGCAGCGAGCGGTACACCGTGGCCAACCCGATCCGGTCACCGCCGCTGCGCAGGACGCCGTGCAGGTCCTGGGCGCTCAGGAACTCGTCGGTGTTCTCCAGCGCCGACGCCACCGCGGCCCGCTGCCGGGTGTGCCGACGGACGGGCTGGGTCTCGGTGCTCATGCCGGACCCCGGGGGCCCGCGGGCGGCTCAGCTGTCGGTCGGGCCGTCGTGGGCTTCGTCATGGTTGCCGTCCTTGGTGGTCTCGCCGGTGTGCGAGCGGGCGTCGGACACGATGTGCGCGACGTGCTCGTCACTGAGTACGTAGGCGACCTCCCGCCCGCGTCGCGTCCTCGTCACGAGGTCGGCGTCGCGGAGGATCCGCAGGTGCTGCGAGACCAGGGGCTGGGGGAGGCCGAGCGAGTCGACGAGCTCGTGCACGCACATCTCGCCGTCGGTGAGCAGGCTCACGAGGGCGATCCGCACGGGTGAGCTCAGCGCGCGGAACAGCTCGCTGACGTCCTCGTACTCCTCGAGGACGTTCGCCTGACTCATCCGGCGATCCTCATATGCAGCAGAAGGCATGTCAAACCCGTCCTCGGTGTCTCGTCAGTGCTCGTCGTAGCCCACGCCGTGGCGCGTGAGCCGGGGGGCGTGGCGGTGGCCGTCGTGCTCGTAGTCGACGTGGTCGCCGTGGCGCAGGGCCGGGTGGTCGCAGTCGTCCTCGCCGTGGACGTGCTCGCCGTGGTGCACGTGGTCGCCGTGCCCGTCGGCGGCGTGACGTCGGCGGTGGACGACGGCCCGCACCCGTCCGACCACGACCCGGAGCAGGGCGGTGACCACGAACGCGGCGACGGCCAGCAGCACGATCGTCCCGCCCGACGGGGTGTCGGCGTAGAAGCTGATGGTGGTGCCGGCGAGGGCGGCCACCAGCCCGGTCGCGCAGGCCAGGGCGAGGGTCTGGGCGAAGCTGCGCGCCACCAGCTGGGCCAGCGCGACCGGCACGACCATGAGGGCGCTGATCAGCAGCAGACCCACCACGCGCATGCTCAGCACCACGGTGGCGGCGACCAGCACGGACAGCACGATGTTGACGGCCAGCACGGGCAGGCCGGACGCGCGGGCGAACTCCTCGTCGTCGCTGACGGCGTAGAGGGTTCGGCCGAGCACGGCCACGGTGGCCAGCACAAGCACGGCCAGTCCGGCGAACAGCCGCAGGTCCTCGCCGGTGGTGGTGGTGATCGACCCGAACAAGTAGGCCACCAGGTTGGCGGCGCTGCCGTCCGGCGAGAAGCTGACGAGCACGACAGCGGCGGCGATGCCTGAGTAGAACAGCATGGCCAGGGCGAGGTCGCCGCTGGTACGACCCGAGGCGCGTACGAGCTCCAGGGCGACGGCGGCCAGCACGGCCGCCACCAGCGCGACCCACGTCGGGGAGCTGCCCGTGAGCAGTCCGATCGCCACCCCGGCCAGGGCGACGTGGCCGATGCCGTCGCCGATGAGCGACAGGCGTCGCTGGACGACGAACACCCCGACGGCGGGGGCCACAGTGCCGACCATCAGGGCGGCGAGCAGCGCCCGGCGCATGAAGTCGTAGTCGAGGAGCACCAGCACGGTCAGGTCCTCTTGCTCATGGCCGTGTCGGACAGGACCGACCCGTCCTTCATGGTGACGGCTCGGTCCGGCACGTCGCCCAGCTCGTCGAGGTCGTGCGTGACGACGAGCAGGGCGCGGCCGCCGGTCTTCAGCTGGCCGAGGGTATGGACCAGGGCCTCGGTGCTGACCCGGTCGACCCCGGCCGTGGGCTCGTCGAGCACCAGCAGCTGAGGCCCGGACACCAGGGCCCGGGCGATCAGGACCCGGCGCTGCTGACCGCCGGACAGCTCGGCGACCCGCGCGCGGGCGCGGTCGGCCAGCCCCACCTCGGCCAGGGCCTCCAGCACCCGGGACCGGTCGGCGCGGCGGGGCGGTCGCCAGAAGCCCCGGGACGCGAGCAGACCCGAGCCGACGACCTCCGCGGCGGTGCTGGGCACCGCGCCGGACACGCTGTGGCGTTGCGGCACGTAACCCACCAGGGACGCGGCGGAGGACGCCCCGTGCTCGACGTGCTCGCCGAGCACGTCGACGTGGCCGGCGAGGATGTCGGCCAGGCCCAGGATGCCGCGGACCAGGGTGGACTTGCCCGAGCCGTTGGCGCCGAGCAGGGCCACGGCCTCGCCCCGCTGCACCGTCAGGTCTGCCGCGTGGACCACGGGTCGGCGGCCGTACCCGATGGTCGCGCCGCGCACGGACAGCGCGGGGGCCGTCGAGGAGGGCGTGGCCTCGTCGACGACCCCCGGTCGGGACGCGGTCGGGCTCAGGTGCACACCTGACCGGTCGTCACGGCGTCGATGTTGGCGCGCATGACCTCAAGGTAGTCCGCCCCCGGGGACTCGTCGGTCAGACCTTCGAGCGGGTCCAGGACCATGGTCTGCACCCCGGCCTCGGACGCGACCGTGTCCGCGACGGCGCTGGAGAGCAGGGTCTCGGTGTAGACGGTGCTGATGCCGTTCTCGGCCACGTAGTCCGAGATCTCGGCCAGCGCCCGGGCGTCCGGCTCCTGGTCGGGGCTGATGCCGTTGATGGCGCGGATCTCGAAGCCGTACCGGTCGCCGAAGTACCCGAACGCGTTGTGGGCCGTGACCAGGGTGTCGACCTCGCAGGACGCGAAGGCGGCCTCGGCCTCGGTGTCGAGCTCGGTCAGCTCGGCGACGAGCGCCTGGGCGTTGGCGGCGTAGGTCTCAGCCCCCTCCGGGTCGGCCTCGGCGAGGGCGTCCGCCACGACCTGGGCCGCCTCGGCCATGTGGGTCGGGTCGGTCCAGAAGTGGGGGTCGGTGTCGCCGCCCTCCTCCTCGGAGTGCTCGCCCTCCTCGTCGGAGTGCTCGTCGCCGTGACCGTGCCCGTCGTCCTCGCCCTGGGCCAGCTCGCGGTCCGCGACGGGGGCCAGGTCGGCGACGGGGACCGTCATGCCGGCGAGCGCCTCGTCCACCGGGGGCTGGAACCCGGCCAGGGTGACGACCAGGTCGGACTCGGTCAGGCCGGCCAGGGACTGGGGGGTGAGCTCCAGGTCGTGGGCCTCGGCCCCGGGCGGGGTCAGGCCGGTGACCTCGGCCCGGTCGCCGGCGACCCGCTCGGTGAGGAACTGCAGCGGGTAGAAGGACGCCACCACCGCGAGCGACGGCGCCGCGGCCTCGACGGAGGCCTCGGGGTCGGCCGCCTCGGAGGGGTCGGTGCTCGCGGCGGCCGGGGCGGCGGCCGGGGCGACGGTCGTCGTGTCGTCCGTGGCCTCGCCGCCGCCGCACGCGGCCAGGACGAGGGTGGCGGCGACTGCGCTGGCGAACAGGGTGTACCGGGGAGCCGTCATGCACATCATCATGAGAACCATTCGCCAGAACGACAACTGCGCCCCGTCGCATGCCACCTCACCCCCGTGGCCCGCGGTCGGTTACGGTCGCGGGGTGCTGGCGATCACGCGCTACCAGGTCCCCGCCGACGAGGCCGGGGCGTTCCTCGAGCGGGCCCGGACCGCGCTCGCGGCGCTGGCCGCGCGCCCGGGCCACCAGTGGGGGACCGTCGCTCGCTCCACCGACGACCCGACGACCTGGACGATGAGCACCCGGTGGGAGAGCGTCGGCGCCTACCGTCGCGCCCTGGGGGCGTACGAGGTCAAGCTGCACGCCCACCCGCTGATGTACCTGGCCGTCGACGAGCCCAGCGCCTTCGAGGAGCTGCTGGTCAGCGACGCGTCGGGGCAGGTGGTCGAGCACACCAGCGACCGCGCGGGCGACGCGGACTCCTTCGACCTCGGGGACGCGCTGGGCTGAGCGCGCCGTCCCGCTCGGACGCGTGCACGACCTCGCACGCCGACGCCCTAGCCTGAGCGGGCTCGCCGACACCCCAGCCGGACGGAGAACCGACATGGCAAGCAAGGCCCCCAACCGCATCGACGACGTCGTCAGCCTCAGCAAGCGCCGAGGGTTCGTGTACCCCAGCGGCGAGATCTACGGCGGCACCCGCTCCGCCTGGGACTACGGCCCCCTCGGCGTCGAGCTCAAGGAGAACATCAAGCGCCAGTGGTGGCGCTACATGGTGACCAGCCGCGACGACGTCGTCGGCCTGGACTCCTCCGTCATCCTGCCGCGTCAGGTCTGGGTCGCCTCCGGCCACGTCGGGGCGTTCAGCGACCCGCTCACCGAGTGCACCAGCTGCCACAAGCGCTACCGCGCCGACCAGCTGCTCGAGGAGTTCGAGGAGAAGAAGGGCCGCGTCCCCGAGAACGGCCTGGCCGACATCGTCTGCGTCAACTGCGGCACCCGCGGCGCCTGGACCGAGCCCCGTGACTTCAACGGTCTGCTCAAGACCCACCTGGGTCCCGTCGAGGACGAGTCCGGCCTGCACTACCTGCGCCCGGAGACCGCCCAGGGCATCTTCGTCAACTTCGCCAACGTCATGGGCTCGGCCCGCAAGAAGCCGCCGTTCGGCATCGGCCAGATGGGCAAGAGCTTCCGCAACGAGATCACCCCCGGCAACTTCATTTTCCGGACCCGCGAGTTCGAGCAGATGGAGATGGAGTTCTTCGTCGCGCCGGGCACCGACGAGGAGTGGCACCAGTACTGGATCGACCACCGCACCGACTGGTACGTCGACCTGGGTATCAGCCGCGACAACCTGCGCCACTTCGAGCACCCGCAGGAGAAGCTCTCGCACTACTCCAAGCGGACCGTGGACATCGAGTACAAGTTCCACTTCGCCGGCAGCGAGTGGGGTGAGCTCGAGGGGATCGCCAACCGCACCGACTTCGACCTCAGGACGCACTCGGAGCACTCCGGTCAGGACCTGTCGTACTTCGACCAGACCACCAACGAGCGCTGGGTGCCCTACGTCATCGAGCCCGCCGCCGGCGTCGGCCGTCCGATGATGGCGTTCCTGCTCGAGGCGTACACTGAGGACGAGGCCCCCAACGCCAAGGGCGGGGTCGACAAGCGGCTCGTGCTCAAGCTCGACCGCCGCCTGGCGCCGGTCAAGGTCGCCGTGCTGCCGCTGTCACGCAACACCGACCTGTCGCCCAAGGCCAAGGACCTCGCCGCCCAGCTGCGGAAGTCCTGGAACGTCGAGTTCGACGACGCCGGCGCGATCGGGCGTCGCTACCGCCGTCAGGACGAGATCGGCACGCCCTTCTGCATCACGGTCGACTTCGACACCCTCACCGACCAGGCGGTGACCATCCGCGAGCGCGACACCATGACGCAGGAGCGGGTGGGCCTCGACGCCGTCGAGGGCTGGCTCGCGGCGAGGCTGCTCGGCTGCTGAGCCCTGACCGGGCACCCGCCGGGTGCCCGGTCAGCTCCTCAGACGGAGCGTGAGGGTCGGGACCGCCGCGCTGGTCCCCGCCTGCGGGGCCAGGTGGGGGTCGCGCACGACCAGGCCGACCCCGTCGAGGGCGGCGGGGTGCGACAGCTGCGTGACGCGCAGGAACCGGAAGTCGGGGTCGGCGGCCCCGGCCACCTCGTCCGCCACCGACGCGAGGTCCTCCGGCTGGGGCGCCCGGGCCACGGAGGCGGACACGGCGCTGCCGCCCAGGGGGACGTCGGGGACCTCGGGCGGCGGACCGGTGACGGGCGGCTCGTCGCCCGGCAGCAGCCAGGCGGTCGAGCCCGGCGTGACGAGCCCCGCGACGAGACCGACCCGGGTGAGCTCTTCCGGGTCCGCGCTCGCGACCTCGACGCCCTCGCCGGCCGTCAGGCGGCGCAGCGCGTCGAGCACCGCGTCGGGCGGCGCGGGTCCTCCCAGCCGCTCCAGCGCCGCCGGCACGGTCAGGGGTCGGGCCCCACCGCGCCGCAACGGCCAGCGCGGGAACGCCGCCGACGGCCAGACGTACGGCAGGTCGTCGGGCACGTCGGGGAAGGACGGCCGGTAGTGCTCCGGGTCCTTGCGGACCAGGGACGACCGGTGGGACCGGTGCAGCTCGTCCAGGCCCAGCCACGGCGGTCGCTGGCCGAGGTCGTGCAGGCGCTGCGGGTCCGGGACGACGCCACCGGTGAACTCCAGCAACGACCCGCGTACCGCGTCCGCGCGGCCGCGGGACACCCACTCGTCGCACACGGCCACCCCGTAGTGCACGAGGGCGGGGACGAACCCGCGCCACATCCGCACGGCCGGGTGGTTGCGCCAGCCGTAGCTGTGCCAGGTCAGCGCCCGCAGGACCTGCAGCGTCTCGACCCGTTGCTTGCCCAGGCGACGGTCGTCGAGCACGGCCGCGCTGGCACGCTCGTCGGGGTAGGGCAGGAAGGTCTGCACGACCGTGCCCTACCCGCGGTGCGCCCCGGCACGCAGGGGCGCCGGATCACCCGAGGTCGAACCGCACCCCGGTCAGCCCCTCGGACCGGGCCCACAGCGCGGCGGCCACGTCCCGGTCCCGCGCGGCCGGCGGGACGGTCGCCGCGGCGACGGAACGACCGCGGACCTCCCCGGGTCCCTTGGGGCCGTAGTACTCGCCCCCGGACGCCGCCGCCCCGGTGGCGGCGTACAGCTGCGGGAGCGCGGCCTGGTCGGGCCCGGACAGCAGCAGCTTGGAGATGCGCTCGGCGATGCGCGGCATCGCCATCGTCGACATCAGGTTGGTGCCGCTGACCCCCGGGTGCGCCGCCAACGACACCGTCTCGGTGCCTGCGTCGCGCAACCGCCGCTCCAGCTCGAAGGCGAACAGCAGGTTGGCCAGCTTGCTGGCCCCGTAGGCCGCCTGCCGGTCGTACGGACGGCTCTGCCACTGCAGGTCGTCCAGGTCCACCGCACCGGCGCGTGCCGCGAGGCTGGACACCGAGACGACCCGCGAGCCGGGAACGGTCCGCAGCAGGGGCAGCAGCCGGGCGGCCAGCGCGAAGTGACCCAGGTGGTTGGTGCCCATCTGCAGCTCGAACCCGTCGGTGGTCTCGCGCCGCTCCGGCGGCATCATCACCCCGGCGTTGAGCATGAGCACGTCCAGGGCCTCGACCCGGCCGCGGACGTCGTCGGCGGCGCGCTCGACGCCGGCCAGGTCGGCCAGGTCCAGGGGGACGACCTCGACCTGGGCGCGCGGGGCGGCCTCGAGCACCTGCGCCGAGGCCCGCTCGCCCTTGCCGGGGTCGCGGGAGGTCATGAGCACGCGCGCGCCGGCTGCGGCCAGCGCCTTGGACGAGGCCAGGCCGAGGCCGTCGCTGGCGCCGGTGACCAGGACGGTGCGGCCGCGCATGTCGGGGATCTGCATGACGTCACGGTCGCACGTCCCGGCAGGCCGGGCCGACCCAGGTCCTAGAGTGCTCCGCGTGAAGATCGACGACAGCGCTGTCCTGATCACCGGTGCCGCCTCCGGGCTCGGCCACGCCACCGCCCAGCGGCTCGCCGCCGAGGGCGCCCGGGTGGTCCTCGTCGACCTGCCGGGGGAGCGGCTCGACGCCGCGGCCGCCGCGCTGGGCGAGGGCGCGACCGCCGTCGCGGCCGACGTCACCGACCCCGACCAGATGGCCGCCGCCGTGGCCGCCGCGGTGGAGCGTGGTCCGCTGCGGGTGGCCGTCGCGTGCGCCGGCATCGCCCCGCCGACCAAGACGTTCGGCAAGCGCGGTGTCGCCCCGCTGGAGGGCTTCACCCAGGTGGTCATGGTCAACCTGGTCGGCACCTTCAACCTGTTCCGGCTCGCCGCGCAGGCCATGGCCGGCAACGACCCGGTCGACGGCGACCGCGGTCTGCTGGTCGGCACTGCCTCCGTCGCGGCCTTCGACGGGCAGGTCGGGCAGGCGGCGTACGCCGCGTCCAAGGGTGGCGTGGCCGCCATGACGCTGCCGGTCGCCCGCGACCTGGCCGAGCACGCGATCCGGGTGATGACCATCGCCCCGGGCATCATGGACACGCCCATGCTGGCCGGTCTGCCCGAGGCGGCGCGGGTGTCCCTGGGCCAGCAGGTGCCGCACCCGGCCCGGCTCGGCCGCCCCGAGGAGTACGCGGACCTCGTGGCCCACATCGTGTCCAACGGGCTGCTCAACGGCGAGACGATCCGTCTGGACGGGGCCATCCGGATGGCGCCGCGCTGAGCGGGCCGGTCGGGCCGCTCGTGCGCGGGCGGCCGGACCACCCCGGTCCGGTCCGTACCCTGGAGCGGTGAGCACCACGACCCTGCGCCCGGAGGCGCCCGCCGGTCTGCGCCTGGGCGACCGGCTGCTGCAGGCACCCGTCGTGCTCGCCCCGATGGCCGGCATCACCAACTCCGCCTTCCGCCGGCTGTGCCGGGAGCTGGGCGGCGGGGCGGGGCTGTACGTGTCGGAGATGGTGACCAGCCGGGCGCTGGTGGAGCGGACCCCGGAGTCGCTGCGACTCACCGAGCACCACCCGGACGAGCCGGTCAAGAGCGTCCAGCTGTACGCGACCGACCCCGCGACGGCGGCCGCGGCGGTCCGGATGCTGCTGGCCGAGGACCGCGCGGAGCACGTGGACCTCAACTTCGGCTGCCCGGTGCCCAAGGTGACCCGCAAGGGTGGCGGGGCCGCGCTGCCGTGGAAGACCGACCTGTTCGCCGCCGTGGTCCGGTCGGTGGTGAGGGCCGCCGACGGCCGCGTCCCCGTCACGGTCAAGATGCGCAAGGGCATCGACGACGAGCACCTGACGTACCTGGAGGCGGGGCGGATCGCCGTGGACGAGGGCGCCGCCTGGGTCGCCCTGCACGGGCGCACGGCCGCGCAGCTGTACGCGCCGTACGCGGACTGGGACGCCATCGCCCGGCTGCGCGACGCGCTGCCCGCCGAGGTCCCGGTGCTGGGCAACGGCGACATCTTCTCCGCCGAGGACGCCGTGGCCATGGTGGCCCGGACCGGCTGCGACGGCGTCGTCGTCGGGCGCGGCTGCCTGGGCCGGCCCTGGCTGTTCGCCGACATCGCGGCCGCCCTCGCCGGCAGCGACCAGCGCACCCGCCCCGGCCTGGCGCAGGTGCTGGCGGCCTTCCGCCGTCACGCCGAGCTGCTGGCCGAGAACATGGACGACGAGGCGCGCGCCTGCCGCGACATCCGCAAGCACGTGTCCTGGTACCTCAAGGGCTACCCGGTCGGCCACGAGTCCCGGGTCCGGCTGGCGCTGGTCGACAGCCTGGCCGAGATCGACGAGGTGGTCGCCGGGCTGCCGGCCGACGCGCCCTACCCGGGCGAGGCGGCCGAGGGCCACCGGGGCCGGGCCGGCAGCGCGCGGCCGGTGTCCCTGCCCGAGGGCTGGCTGGCCAGCCGTGACCTGGACGCCGACACCGCCGCCCGGGTCGCCGCCGCGGAGGCGTCGGTGTCCGGTGGCTGACGGCCGTGCGGTCAGGGCGCACCCAGGCCGGCCTGCGACGATCACGGGCGTGACCCGACGTGCCCCGCGACGCCGCCGTGCGTCGCGGGCGGTCGGCACCCTGCTGGTCCTCGCCCTGCTGGTCGTGCTCGCGGTGCCCGCCGTGGTGGCCCTGCGGGTGGTCCAGGTCGCCGGCCGCGACGAGCGGGTCCCGGCGGACGCCGTCGTGGTGCTGGGCGCGGCCCAGCTGGACGGGGAGCCCGCGCCGGTCCTGCAGGCCCGGCTGCAGCAGGCGCTCGAGCTGTACCAGGACGGCCTCGCGCCCGTCGTCGTCACCACCGGTGGTGGCCAGGAGGGGGACAGGACGACCGAGGCCGAGGCCGGCCGCGCGTGGCTGCTCGACCGCGGCGTCCCCGAGGACGCGGTGGTCGCGGTCGCCGAGGGCGGCGACACCTACGACAGCCTCGTCCCGGTCGCGGCCATGGCCCGCGAGCGCGGCTGGGACGGCGTGCTGCTGGTCAGCGACCCGTGGCACGTCTACCGGGTCCGCACCATGGCCGACACCCTGGCCCTGCCCGTCGTCGGCGCCAGCCCGACCCGCACCGGACCCAGCACCGGCGACGACGCCCGGCAGGTGTCCTACGTCGTCCGGGAGACCGGGGGCGTCCTGGTGCACCAGGCCCGCGTCGCCCTCGACCGCCTCCGCGGCCTCGGGTCCTGAGGGCCGCTCCGTGCTCCCCGACGGCTACGACGCCCACTCGTGCGCGCGCTGGGTCGACGAGCCCGCCAAGAACCCCCGGCGCACACCGTTCGAGCGTGACCGGGCCCGGGTCCTGCACGCGTCGGCGCTGCGCCGGCTCGCGGCCAAGACGCAGGTCGTCGGACCGGACAGCGACGACTTCGTCCGTAACCGGCTCACCCACTCCCTCGAGGTCGCGCAGGTCGGCCGTGAGCTGGGCGCCGGTCTGGGCTGCGACCCCGACGTCGTCGACACCGCCTGCCTGGCCCACGACCTGGGCCACCCGCCGTTCGGCCACAACGGGGAGACCGTCCTGGACGCCGTGGCCGCCGACATCGGCGGGTTCGAGGGCAACGCCCAGACCCTGCGCGTGCTGACCCGGCTGGAGCCCAAGGTGGTCGACGCCGACGGTCGCAGCGCGGGGCTCAACCTGACCCGCGCCAGCCTGGACGCCACCACGAAGTACCCGTGGCTGCGCGGCGAGGGCCCGGGCGGGCCCGACGCCGGCAAGTTCGGGGTGTACGCCGACGACGTGGACGTGTTCGGCTGGCTCCGCGAGGGCACGCAGCCGTTGCGCCGCAGCCTGGAGGCGCAGGTCATGGACCTGGCCGACGACATCGCCTACAGCGTCCACGACGTCGAGGACGGTGTGGTCGCCGAGCGGCTCGACCTGCGCTGGCTGGACGACGTGACCAACCGTCGCGACGTGTCGGCGACCGCCACCCGCTGGTACGCCCCGGACCTGCCCGCCGGTGCCGTGGACGAGGCCCTGGACCGGTTGCGCGCCCTGCCGGAGTGGGTGGAGGGCTTCGACGGGAGCCGGCGGGCCCTCGCGGCGCTGAAGTCGATGACCAGCGGCCTGATCGGTCGCTTCGTCCGGGCTGCCGACGAGGCCACCCGGGCCCGCTCCGGCGACGGCGCGCTGACCCGCCACGACGCGGACCTGGTCGTCCCGGACGACACCCTCGCCGAGGTCGTCGCGCTCAAGGCCGTCGCGGCGCACTTCGTCATGGGCGCCGACGAGCGGCTGCCCGTCTACGCGCAGCAGCAGGAGCTGCTCGCCGAGCTGGTCGACGCACTGCTCACGGCCGGGGGCGAGGTGCTCCAGCCGCCGTACGCCGCCGACCTGGCCGAGGCCCCCGACGACGACGCGGTCCTGCGCGTGGTCGTCGACCAGGTCGCCGCCCTGACCGACACCAGCGCCGTGGTGTGGCACCGCAGCCTCGTCAGCTGAGGCCCGGCTCGCACCGGGTGCGCGGCCACGCACCTCGTGCTCGACTGGGGTCATGAGCGATCACGGGAAGCGGTACGTCGTCGTCGGGGCCGGACTGGCGGGGGCCCGGGCCGCGGCCGCGGTCCGCGAGGCGGACGCCGACGCGGTGGTGACGGTCCTCGGCGAGGAGGCGCACCTGCCCTACGAGCGGCCCGGCCTGTCCAAGGACTACCTGCAGGGCAGCAGCGGTGCGGACGACCTGCTCGTGCACGACGCGGGCTTCTACGACGAGCACGGCATCACGGTCCGGTCGGACGTCCGGGTGACCGGGCTCGACCGGGACGCGCGCGAGGTGGTGACCAGTGACGGGGAGCGCATCCGCTACGACCGGCTGCTGCTGGCCACCGGGTCCGCCCCCCGACGGCTGCCGGTCGACGGCGCCGACCTGGACGGCGTCCTCAGCCTGCGCACCCTGGAGGACTCCGACGCCGTCCGGGACGCGATCGCCGCCGGCGGTCCGATGGTGGTGGTCGGGGCCGGCTGGATCGGCCTGGAGGTCGCCTCGGCCGCGCGTGCGGCCGGGGTCGACGTCACGGTGGTCCACGACGCGTCCGTCCCGTTGCAGCGGGTGCTGGGCGAGGCGGTGGGGACTCGGTTCGCGGACCTGGCCACCGCGGCCGGGGTCACGCTCGTCGGGGACGCGTCGGTGGAGGCGTTCACCGGTGACGACCGGGTGGACGGCGTGCGCCTGGCCGACGGCCGGACGCTGCCCGCGACGACCGTCGTGCTGGGCGTCGGCATCAGCCCCCGCACCGAGCTGGCCGAGGCCGCCGGGCTGCAGGTGGACGACGGGGTCGTCGTCGACGCGACGTTCCGGACCGCCGACGAGGCGGTCTACGCCGTCGGCGACGTGGCGCGGGCGCACAACGAGTGGGTCGGCGAGGCGGTGCGGCTCGAGCACTTCGCCGCTGCCAACGACGGCGGCCCGGTCGCGGGCCGCGCGATGACCGGCCGCGAGGGCGCCCGCTGGGCCGTGCCGCCGTTCTTCTGGAGCGACCAGTTCGGGGTCGGTCTGGAGTACCGGGGCTGGGCCGACCCGTCCCGGCACCACGTCGTCATCCGGGCCGGCGCCCCGGCGTCGCAGACCGGCACGCCCTGGTTCGCGTTCTGGCACGACGCCGGCCGGTTGGTCGCCGGCCTGCACGTGGACGGCTGGGACGACGCGGACACCGTCAAGGACCTGGTGACCTCGCACGCCGTGGTCGACGTGGCCCGGCTGGCCGACCCCGACGTTCCGCTGACCGACGTGCGCCTCTGAGGATGGCCCCGGCCGGGGCGGGACCGGGGCCGGGCCCCGAGGTGTGGCGCAAATCCCTCACCGGTGGATACCGGATCGTCCAGGTGCTGTGCCTGATGACGGGTGTGGTCGGGCTGGTGGCGCTGTCGGCCACCCCGGTGGACTCGTGGTTCCGCAACGGCGTCGGTGCGGTGGTGGGGGTGCTGATGGCGGTCGCCCTGGTGTGGACGGTGTGGTTCGGGGTCGGCTGGGCGTTCCTGTCCGTCCGTCGGGGGCAGGTCACACTCGGGTTCACGGCCGTCGTCTGGGCCCGTCCGACGTTCCCGCTCGCCGCGGTGGCCGAGGTGGAGAGCGTCGAGGTGGACTCCCTCGACCACGGTGGGCGCCTGGTGGGCGGGGACCCGGCCGGCAAGGGCCTGCTGGTGACCAGCGGGGGTCGGGAGGCGGTGCGGCTGGAGCTGTGGGACGGCAGCACCTACCTGGTGACGCTGCGCCGCCCCGACGAGGTGGTGCGCCGGCTGCGGGAGCTGATGGAGGGCGTCGCCTAGGCTGACCGGGTGCGCGGGGGGCCAGGAGCGTCGGGGGCGGGCGTCCACCGCGGGCCCTTCTGGCCGAACGTGGTGTTGCTGGCCGTGCTGTACGTCGCGGTCCAGCTGCTGCTCGCGCTGGTGCTCGGCGGACCCGGTCGGGACCTGCTCTGGGTGGGGCTCACCGCGGCCGTGTTCGCGCTGCTGTGGACGTGGCTCACGCGGCCGTGGCTGGTGGTGTCGGCCACCGAGGTGAGGGTCGGACACGGTCCGTTCACCCGGTTGCGGCTGGCCCACGGCGAGGTAGACGTGGTCCGCGACGTCGCCCAGGCGTCGAGGGGACGTCGGCCGGCGCTGCACGGGATCGGGTCGTCGTCCTTCGGGCCGCGCCTGGTCATCGTGCGGGAGAGCGGGAACCCCGTCGAGGTGACGGTGCAGGACGTCGCCGAAGCCATGGACGACCTCCGGGCTGCCGGCGTGCCCGTCTCGTCAACAGGCTGAGCCGGACGCCGACGAGCGGCACCTAGACTCAGCGGGTGGCCGGGCGGATCAAGGACGAGGACGTCGCCGCGGTCAAGGAGCGCATCCACCTGGACGAGCTGGTGGGCGACCACGTCGCCCTGCGCCGGGCCGGGTCGGGCTCGCTTAAGGGTCTCTGCCCGTTCCACGACGAGAAGACGCCGTCGTTCCAGGTCCGGCCGCAGGTGGGGTTGTGGCACTGCTTCGGCTGCGACGAGGGCGGCGACGCGATCGCGTTCGTCATGAAGATCGACCACCTCGACTTCGCGGACGCCGTCGAGCGGCTGGCCGCCAAGGTCGGCCTGCAGCTGCGCTATGACGAGACCCCCGGCCGCGGGGGCGCGCCGCGACCGCCGGCCGGTCAGCGGCAGCGCCTGGTCGACGCCAACGCCGCGGCCGCGCAGTGGTTCGCCGAGCAGCTGATGACCCCCGACGCCGCGGAGGGCCGCACCCTGCTGGCCGAGCGTGGCTTCGACCGGGCCGCGGCCGAGCACTTCGGGGTCGGGTTCTCCCCGCGGGGCGGGGAGGAGCTGCTGCGCCACCTGCGCGGGCGCGGGTTCACCGAGGACGAGCTGATGACGTCCGGGCTGGCCGGGCGCAACAGCTCCGGGCGGCTGTACGACCGGTTCCGCGGCCGGCTGATGTGGCCGATCCGCGACGTGACCGGCGACGTGGTCGGCTTCGGCGCGCGGCGGCTGTTCGACGACGACCGGATCGAGGCCAAGTACCTCAACACCTCCGAGACGCCGCTGTACAAGAAGTCGCACGTCCTCTACGGCGTCGACCTGGCCAAGAAGGACATCGCCCGGGAGCGTCGCCTCGTCGTCGTCGAGGGCTACACCGACGTCATGGCGGCCCACCTGGCCGGCGTCACCACCGCGGTCGCGACCTGCGGCACGGCGTTCGGCGACGACCACGCCCGCACGGCCCGGCGGCTGATCGGCGACGTCAACGCCACGGGCGAGATCATCTTCACCTTCGACGGCGACTCCGCCGGGCAGAAGGCGGCCATGCGCGCGTTCGCCTCCGACCAGCAGTTCGTCGCCCGGACGTTCGTGGCGGTCGAGCCGTCCGGCAAGGACCCCTGCGAGCTGCGCCAGCTCGAGGGCGACGCGGCCGTGCGGGCGCTGGTGGAGCGGCGGGTGCCGATGTTCGAGTTCGCCATCCGGTCCACGTTCGCCGAGTTCGACCTGGACACCGAGGAGGGCCGGCTCGGCGGGCTCGACGCAGCCGCGCCGATCGTCGCCGCGATCAAGGACCGCGAGCTGCGCTACCGGTACGCGGTCAACCTGGACCGCTGGCTCGGGTTCCTCGACGAGAAGTTCGTCGTCGGCCGGGTGTCGCGGGTCAGCCGCAGCGGCGGGCCCCCCGGGGCCGGTGGCCCGGCCGCGGGCCCGACCCGGCGCCCGCAGACCCGCGTCGACGCCGACGACCCCGTGGCGACCACGGAGCGGTTCGCCCTGGCCTGCGCCCTGCAGGTGCCCGACCACGTCGGGGCCCAGGTCGACGCCCTGGGCGACGACGCGTTCACCGTCCCGGCGCACCGGGTGGTCCACGAGGCCGTCATGGCCGTGGGGGGCGCGACAGGCCGCACCGGGGCCGAGCTGGTCAGCGCCGTGCGCGAGATCGCCCCCAGCGCCGTCGAGCAGCTCGTCACCCGGCTGGCGGTAATGGACCTGCCGGCGGGGGAGAAAGAGCTGCCCAGGTTCGCGGTCGGGATGGTCGCCAAGGTGGCCGAGGTCGAGGCCAACCGCGCGGTCATGGACGCCATGCGACGGCTGAACCGGCTGTCGCGCGAGGAGGACGTGGAGGCCTACCAGCGGGCGCAGACCGTGCTCGCGGAGGCCCAGGCCCGTCAGCGGTCGCTGCGCGACCGCGCCCAGGGAGGGACGAGCCCATGAGGCTACGACCGGTCAGGCTGCCCGCGGCGGTCCAGCAGGCCGCCGGGCTCGGTGACGGCGAGCGGGTGCTGGCGGTGTCCGCCGTCGACGGCGGCTGGACGTTCGCGACCACCCACGCCCTGCACGTGGTGACCACGCTGGCCGACGGCGGCGCGCCCGACACCGCCCGCCGGGTCGCGTGGACCGACGTCCGCTCGGCCACCACCGTGCCGAGCGAACGGGTGCTGGACGTGCTCCTGGTCGACGGGGCCCGCTGGAGCGTGCCCGTCGGCACCAAGCCGGGACGGCTGCCCGAGGCCGTGCGGGAGCGGGTGCAGAACAGCGTGGTCCACTCCCGGTTCGTCGAGGTCAGGCGCAACAAGGGCGTGCACGTCGTCGCCCGACGCACCCCGGAGGAGGACGTGTCGGTGCAGGTGGCCGTGGACGAAGGCGTCGACGCGACCGGCGAGGACGTGAAGGCCCAGGTGGAGCAGGTCAGGCGTGAGATGACGGCCGAGCTCAGGCTGGACGAGCGGCGTCGACCGTCCTGACCGAGGCACCGCCCGCACGGTGCTAACCTCGTCAACGCCTTGCGTTGCACTCGACGCTGGGTGACAGCGATCCCGCCTAGCTCAATTGGCAGAGCATTCGGCTGTTAACCGGAGGGTTACTGGTTCGAGTCCAGTGGCGGGAGCACGACGGGACGGCCCCTCACCTGTGGAGACACGGGAGAGGGGCCGTTCCGCGTTCGTGCCTGCCGCTGCACCGCTCGTACCGGCACACGGTGCGCCGTGGCGGACGGAGGAACGGGTCCGACTTCCATGACATGAGGCCCACGCACACCTACGGTGTATTCGTGCCCAGCCTGACCATGCACTTCAGCGGCGGTGAGGTCCTGACCCTCAACCTGCTCCAGGACCGTGACGTCGAGGAGATGGCCGACCGGCTCCGGGCGCCCAGTCCGGGACGGTGGGTGGCCGTGTCGCGCAAGCGGTACGTGCAGACCGGTCAGATCGCCTTCCTCGACATGCAGCTGTCCACGGACGACTGAACGGCGTCACCGGGGCCTGCCTCAGGGCTCCAGGACGGCGGGCACGACCGGCGCGACGGCGGCCGACAGGCTCGTCAGCTCGCGCGGCACGCCGGGGTCGTGAGCCCTGAGCCGGTGGAAGCAGTGCGGGCACGGCTGGTCGAACCACCGTGCGGGATGGGGCCATCCCTGACGAGGCTCGTAACGGGTGACCGGCTCGCAATAGCGACAGTCGGGACAGGTCCTCACGTCGAGTGACGCTAACGCCACAGGGCGTTCCGGTCGAGGGGCTGGGGGCCCAGGTTGTGCGCCGGCGTCCGCAGGCGTGGGTAGGTTGCTCGCGTCGGCCGTGGCCGGCGCGGGGCAGTAGCTCAGTCGGTTAGAGCAGCGGACTCATAATCCGTCGGTCGTGGGTTCAAGCCCCACCTGCCCTACAGCACGTCGTTGCTGGTCAGAGGCTTGCGCGGTCTCCTCGGATGTCGCTCCGGGGCGCGTCGAGGCCTCTGCAGTCCGCAATGAGTCCGCAAACGGTCCAGAAACGGCTGTCGGCTGGGCGGTCTCGGCGCCCGCTCGGAGCCGGTACGCGGCGTCCAGCCGATCAGCCAGATGGCCGTGGTCGGAGTCGAACAGGTCGGCGTACACGTCCAGCGTCACGGCCGCGGAGGCGTGCCCGAGCATCCGCAGCACGAGCTTGACGTTGGCGCCCTCACCGATGGCCAGCGACGCCGCCGTGTGGCGGAGGCCGTGGGGTGTCACGCCCTGGACCCCGGCGCGGATGGCTGCCCGGTCGAAGACGTCCCGCCGGAAGTTGCCCACGCGAAGCACCCCGCCCCCGGGGCTGATGAGGACCAGGTCGGTGGGGGAGCTCCTTGCGTCACCCTCCCAAGCTCGTCCAGCAGGAACCCAGGTAGCGGCACGGTGCGGCGCTGGTGCGATCTCGGGGTGCCGAACACCGACACCCCGTCCACCTCGGTCGCGGACTCCGCCACCAGCAGACGGCGCCGGTCGAACTGGATCCGATCGACCCGCAGGGCAGCGAGCCCGCCCCACCGCAGGCCCGTGTAGGCCAGCACCCGCACCACGACCCCGCGCGCACCGCACTCCTCGGCGAGGCGGGCCACCTCCTCGTGGGGCAAGAACCGCTTGTCCGGGGCCACCACCCGCGGCAGCCGAACTCCCTTGGCCGGGTTCCACGCGAGGCGACCGTCCATCACCGCCAGCTCGAGGACAAGAGAAAAGACGGGCAGACGCCGCGGCGCAGAGGCAGGACCTGCGAGGGGTGACCTCCGGAACCGACACCGGCGTGGTGGCGGCTTCATCATGCAGTTGCTTCGCCAAGCCCGATGTCTGGTGCGTGTGCCCGGGAGGTGCCGCTCACCCCGCTCGCACCGAGGAAGACGACCGCTCCGCGCCGGTGGCTGATGGTCCAGCTCGTGATCTGGGTCGACGGAGGTAGAACGACCCCGTGGACCAGCTCTCGCGTGGACGTCGCCTCCTCACCTGCACGACCTCTTGCCGGCGCAGCAGACTGCAGTCATCTCCAGCATGAGAGTTTTCGCATCAAGGTCTCATGACTGCCTTATCGTCGCGCGAGCAGATATCACCTATGTACTCGCGCGCCGCGGCCGTGGCCATCCTCGCAGTGTCGACGGCTGTCCCGTCGTACCCCGCTTCCGGCTTCCTCCCCCCTGGAGGGGATGTCCTCGACGTGATCGTGGCGGAACGTAAGCCGACCGACGAGGCAGAGCAGGCGGTCCTGGCCGCGGGGGGAGAGGTCGGCCGTGAGTTGGGGTTGGTGGACGGCTTTGCTGCGCGGATTCCCCCGACTGCATTCGACGGCCTGAAGGGCCATCCGGCGGTCTCCGGTCTGTGGCGCGACGGCGTTGTCACGATGAGCGGCTCGGACGACGACGACGACGAGGACGACGAGGACGACGAGGACGACGAGGACGACGAGGACGAGGACGACGAGGACGACGAGGACGAGGACGACGAGGACGACGACGACGGGCTCGAGCGGTTTGACCCGCTGCCCCCCAATGAGGAGTGGCGTGCGGCCATCGGTCTGACACGCATCCCGGTGGTGACGAACGGTGATGGTGTCACCGTCGCAGTGCTGGACACCGGGGTTTCTAGGCACCCTGATCTGGCCGATCGCGTGGTGGCTCGGGTCGACCTGACGCCTGACGGGGGTGGTTTCGACACCTACGGACACGGGACGCACATGACGGGGCTCGTCGCCGGCTCCGGCGCCCTGTCGCAGGGCCAGTGGGCCGGCGTCGCACCTGAGGCCGACGTGGTGTCGATCCGGCTGGCGGAGTGGAACGGCGCGGTCGACGTGTCACAGGTCCTCTACGCCCTGGAGTGGATCCACAACAACGCGGCAACGTACGACATCCGTGTGCTGAACCTGTCGTTCGGAACCGACTCGACACAAGCGCACCAGCTGGACCCGCTGAACCACGCCGTCCAACGGTTGTGGGAGAAGGGCATCGTCGTGGTGGCGGCCGCAGGCAACCGCGGCACTGAGCCCGGCGCCGTCGACAAACCTGGTGATGACCCGTTCGTCGTCACCGTCGGGGCGGCCGACACCCGGGGCACGGTCACCACCCTGGACGATGAGGTCGCGGACTTCTCGAGCCGCGGACCTGCCGGGGCGGGCGTCGTCAAGCCGGACCTCGTCGCGCCCGGCATCAGCATCGTCTCCCACCGGGCCGCTGGTTCGACTCTGGATGAGATGCGTCCGGCGGCGAGGCTGGACGCGGACCACACCAAGGGTCACGGCACCTCACAGGCCACGGCGATCGTCTCCGGGACTGTGGCGCTCATGCTGCAGGCCGCCCCGCAGATGACGCCGGATGAGGTCAAGGCCACCCTCGTCGGGACGGCCGACCCGGCGCTGGCCGGCCAACCGGGTGCAGGGGCGGGCTTGGTCGATGCGGCGGCCGCGGTGTCCGCGGCGCGCTCCAGGTCCTACGTGGAGCGCCCGGCCAACGTCGGAGTGCCTCGGTCCACCGGCACGGGAAGCCTGGACGCCAGCCGTGGCAGCGCGAAGCCCTACGGGGACCTGGACGGCGACGGGATCCCTGAGCAGATCACGGGTGAGATCGATGTCCTCGGCCTCGACTTCGACACGAAGGTCTGGGCGGAGCGGCCCTGGAACCCGGTGACCGCACCCGCCTCGCCGTGGGCGCCGTACTTCCACGTGAGCCCCGGCTGGACGGCTACCCCGTGGCGACCGGGCGCGTGGCGGGGCCTTGGCTGGAACGAGCCCACGTGGACCGCGCAGTCCTGGCGCGAGGCCGGTCTGGATCCCGGCAACTGGACGGCGCAGTCCTGGCGCGACGACATGTGGAACTAGACACTGGCCAGCATGGCCGCAGGCGTGACGGACCCGGAACCTGTCGTCGAAGCACAGTGGCCCTTACGTGCGCGCATCGTGATCGGGGTCGTGATCGGGGGAGGAGCGGTCGCGCTGGGTCTGCAGATCCCCGGGATCGCAGCCTGGGACCGCGTGGACGTGGCCATGTTCGTGGGGCTGGCCGCCGCCGTCGCGACGGCGGAGCTGTGCCAGATGGAACTTCCGTACCGCCGCGAGAAGGTCACGTTCTCCATCAGCGATGCCATCTGGACGGCTGCTCTCTTCCTGGTGTCACCCAGCGTGCTGGCGACCGGCCTGGTGGTGGGGGTCCTGCTCGGGCAGCTCGTCCAGCCCTGGGCGCGGGTCAAGGTCGCCTTCAACGCCGGACAGTTCCTGATCGGGATCAGCGTGGCGCTGTTGCTGTTCGGTGCGGCCGGCTCGCCTCCCGCCACGCAGCCGGGGGGCTGGCTGGCCGCCGCGGTGGCGATGGCCGGCTTCCAGGTCGTCAACACGGTCTCGATGGCCAGCGTCATCTCGGCCATCGAGGAGGAGTCCTTCTGGTCCGTGGCCCTCCCGCAGACCCGGATCCTTCACTGGGTGGGCAATCTGGCCATCGGTGTTCTTGGCGCCCTGCTGTGGGCCGAAGCGCCGTTGGCGCTGCCTCTGCTGCTGGTCCCGCTGGTCATCACCTTCGTGGCCTATCGAGGGTGGCTTCGCAGCGTCGAGGAGCAGCAGGCGATGCGAGAGCTGGCCCGCGACGCGGCGCTCATCTCCAGTGGCGGAACCGCCGGGCGGCTCACGCTTCCCCATGGACAGGAGGATGCCCGCGCGCTCGCGGAGTCCTTGAACGTGATGCTGAGCCGCCTGGATGCCGCCTTCGCGCGCGAGCGTCTCTTCATCCGTGAGACGTCGCATGAGCTTCGGACGCCCGTCACCATCTGCCGTGGGTACCTCGAGCTCCTTGACCCGGAGCCGGACGCCACGGAGCTCGAGGAGACCGTGGGCATCGTCTTGGACGAGCTGGATCGGATGGCCCGCATCATCGAGGACATGAACACCCTCGCGCGCATGGAGGCGCCGGCCTCACAACGACGAGAGCCGATCGACGTCGCGATGCTCCTGCAGGACGTCACCGCCAAGACCAGCCTGCTGACCGACGGAAGGCTCATCGTCGCTGCAGTCCCCACCGAGTCGACCGGGTCGCGACTGTCGGCTGACCCCCAACGCCTGACTCAGGCACTACTCAATCTGATCAAGAATGCGGTGCAGCACACCCCCACGGATACACCGATCGAGCTCCTGGCGTGGGCGTCGCCGACGTGCTGGACCTTCGAGGTGACCGACCACGGCAACGGTGTTCCGCCGGGGCAGGAGGACGCCGTGTTCCAGCCGTTCTGCACCAGCGGCTCCGCGAACCCCGGTAACGGACTGGGTCTTGCCATCGTGTCCGGGATCGCGCGCGCGCACGGCGGTCGGGCCGGTCTGAGCAACCGGCCCGGGGCCGGGGCCACATTCTGGTTGGAGATACCGAAGTGAGGGTGCTGCTCGTGGAGGACGAGGCCCGCATCGCCTCGTTCCTGGCTCGGGGGCTCCGCCGTGGCTCCCACACCGTGTCAGTTCTGACGGAGGGCCTCCCGGCGGTCAGGACCCTCACCGGGCCCCATTCCGAGCACCAGGTGCTGATCCTCGATCTGGGTCTGCCCGACATCGACGGACTGGAGGTTCTTCGCCAACTGCGTGACCGGGGATGTCACATCCCCACCGTCGTCGTCACGGCACGCTCCGCCGAGGAGGACGAGGAGCGGGCACGCGAGCTGGGCGTCGCGGCTTTCCTGGTGAAGCCGTTCCCGCTCTCCTGCTTGCTGGAGTGTCTGGAGATGGACATCCCGGCGACGCCCGGGAAGGCGCACACCGTCACCCGACCTCCCGCCGAGCCCTGACCACCGCTCGCCGGCCGTGCTCGGCCGTTTCGATCATGAAGCACGCGGGGTGCACAGCAGCCGCTCGGGCGGTCCTGGTCGTCACCGACCGCGCAGGACGTGCGGCAGGTACATCACGCCGGACATCTGGTGGCGGAACGTGATGCCCATGACGGCCTTGATGCCCCAGTGCATCCCGAACGTGGCCGCCGACCAGGCGCGGCCGACCCGGCGGTCGAACAACGCCAGCGGGGCGAGCAGCTCCAGGGCCAGGCTGCCGCTCGCCATCGCGGTGAAGAGGAGGCGGTGGTGCCGTAGCCGGGCGGCGGGTGCGCCCCCGCCGGCCCGGAGGACGTCCTTGCGCAAGGCGTCGGCCTCGACCTGGCTGCGCAGCGACGCGCCGTCCGCCCAGCGCCAGCCGAGCGGCCCGGCGACCTTGGCCACCCCCGACAGCAGGTAGACCGCGGCCGTGCCCAGGTTCATGGCCGTCCCGGCCGTGCCGTAGCGCCAGTGCCCCGCGGCGTCTCCCGCGCGGTCGTCCCGGCCTCCGGGAACCTGCCGCAGCAGCGCGCTGACGCTGGCGGCGTCGGCGCTCGGCGTCAGACCCAGCGCGACGGTGTGCAGGACGAGAGCATTGTCGCTGTGGAACACCATCGACCAGCTGTTGCGGTACGAGAGCGTCCACAGCAGCAGGCCGGAGTGCAGCGGTCCGACCAGGCGGTGGGCGACGCCGGCGGTGAACAGGCCGGTCGTGACCAGGGTGGCGGCCGCGACGGAGTCGGCCACCAGGGGCGGCAGGGGGCGACTGAGCAACCGGACGGGCCCGACGGGGTCGAAGAGGGCGGGGTCGGTGCGGTGCACGCCCCGCAGCAACCGCACCCGCCTCGCCAGGTACCAGAGGGTGTAGGCGCCGGTGGCAACCCGCAGCAGGGCGGGTCGGCGGGGCGGGGTGACGGGCGTCAGCGCCTGGACCACAAGGTCCATTCCGGTGACGCCGAGGGCAGGTCGCGCGGCGGTGGTCACGCGTCGGCCCCGCGGCCGGGCACGTCGGCTCGGGCGTGCGCGACCACCTTCTCCGGCTCGTGGTCGCCGCTGAACCAGGACCGGTAGCGGTAGGTACCGGTGACGACCTCGACGGCGACCACGTCGGTGTCCTCTGCGCGCGCAGCGGCGGCCACGGAGAGCGCCACGTCGGTCACGACCTGGGCGGCCCGGCCGTCCTTGACCGCACGGCGGAGCTGACGGCGCACCTGGTTGAAGCCGCCGGTACCGCAGTAGTGGTAGCTGAGCCTGCTGCGGGTGCCGTCGGACCGGATGCCGACGGGGTGCACCACGCGTGCCGTCGCCCGTCGCCGGGCGCTGAACATGGGGTAGTGCGACAGCGGGAACGAGTCGCGGGGCGACCGGCCCCAGTTGTGGCGCACAGGGGCCAGTACGACGAGCAGCCCGGTCAGGACGGCGGCCGCCGTGACGCTGCGGGCGTCCAGGCCGCGGGGTGACGTCTTCGTCACCGGTGTCGTCGTCGGCGGGAGGATGGGGCCGGTGATGGGCATCAGAGTCCTCTCGATCGGTCGGGGGTCGACGCGCGTGCGTCCAGGCGTCGACTCGTGGTGGTGGTGGTGGTGGTGGTGGTGGTGGTGGCGGTGTCCAGCCAGCGCAGGGCGGCGGCCGCCGCGTGGGCCCCGCACATGCCGTGGACGCCGCCTCCGGGTGGGGTGGACGCCGAGCACAGGTACAGCCCGGGGACAGGCGTGCGGTAGGGGTTGTTCGACAGGACGGGGCGCGCGACCTGCTGCAGTCCGGTGAACGCACCGCCGTTGACGTCGCCGCCTACGAGGTTGGCGTCCATCGCCTGCAACCGGGCCGGGGAGGACACGAGCCGGTCCACCACCCGGTCGCGGAACCCGGGCGCGAAACGCTCGACCTGCGCGGTGATGTGGTCCGACACGTCGACGTCGGAGCCGTTCGGCACGTGCGTGTAGGCCCACACCACCCGCTGGTCGTCCGGTGCGCGTCCGGGGTCGGCGACGTCCTGCTGGGCCAGCAGGACGAAGGGGCGTGCAGGGTGGCGGCCCCGGTGCACCTCGGCCTCCGCGGTGGCGACCTCGGTCGCGGTCCCTCCGACGTGCACGCTGCTCGCGTGGGCGACCTGCGGGTCCGTCCACGGCACCGGCCCGTCGAGGAGGTAGTCGACCTTGAACGCGCCGGGGCCGTACCGCCAGCGCTGCAGCGCGCGGCGGTAGCGCGGCGGCAGACCGGTACCGCGAAGTCGGAGCACCTGCTGGGGCGTCAGGTCCAGCAGGACCAGGTCCGCCTCACCGAGCTCGGCGAGGTCGGTGACCCGGTGCCCCGTCAGCACCCGGCCCCCGTGGTCGAGCAGCTCGGCCACCAGGGCGTCGGAGACGGCCTGCGCTCCGCCGTGCGGTACCGGCCACCCGGTCGTCATTCCGGCGGTCCCGAACAGCACCCCGAAAGCGCTGGTCAGCGGGGCACCCAGGGGGAGGACGGCGTGGGTGGCGGACCCGGCGAACAGCGCCCGGGCGGGCTCGTCCCGGAATACGGTCCGGGTCAGGACCGAGGCGGACGCCACCCCGGCGGCGCCGAAGCCGGCCATCAGCAGGGGGTGCGCGGGCCGGCGCAGCAGAGGGGACAGTACGGAGCGGACGAGGTCGTCCCAGCGGCGGACGAACGGTTCGTGCAGCCGACGCCAGGACGATCCGTCACGGCCCAGCCCGATCGCCGTGCGGAGCAGGTCGCGGTGGAGCAGCGCGGCCGGTCGGTCGTCGAGCGGGTGGGCCAGCGGGACGGGGGCGTGGCGCCACTGCAGCCCGTGCCGCTCCAGGCCGAGTGAGCGCAGCACCGGGCTCGCGATCCCGAACGGGTGCACCGCCGAGCCCAGGTCGACCACGGTCCCGTCCCCGAGGGTGCCAGCGGACCGTGCCGCGCCCCCGACGGTCGTCTCGGCCTCGTGCACGGTCACCCGGACCCCTTCGCGCGCGAGGACGACGGCGGCGGTCAGACCGTTCGGTCCGGACCCCACCACGGCGGCCGTCGCCTCGCCGGGAGGTCGTGGCCGCCGATTCACGGGACCAGCTCCGTCGCCGGACCGGAGGCTGTGGCCCGAGCGCGACCTGCGTCGACCGGCAGCGGTGCCGGGCCGTCGTCGGCGGGGGCGAACAGCCGGGCCGTCGGGCCGTCACCGACGAGCACCTGGGCCGGGGGGCCCACCTCGACGACCCGGCCGTCGCGCAGGTGCCAGACCAGGTCGGTCCGGGCCACGAGCTCGCGGCGGTGGGTGACGACCAGGGTGGTGCCTACCCGGTCGTCGAGGACGCGGTCGACGACTTCTGCGGCGTGGCGGTCCAGGTGGGCCTCGGCCTCGTCGAGCACGAGGACGGCGGGGTCGCCGAGGGCGGCGCGGGCCACCATGACCCGGGCCCGTTGCCCGGCCGACAACCGGCTCCCGCCCTCGCCGACGTCGGTGCGCCAGCCGTCGGGCAGGGTGTCGACGACCGTCGCCAGACCGCACAGGTCGACGACCCGGTCCACCTCGGCCTGCTCGGCGCGCGGGAGGCGGTAGCGGACGTTGCGCTCGAGGCTGCCCTTGAGCAGCGGGAGGTCGGGGGTGGCCATGCCGACGTGCTGCCGCACCGAGCGGAGCGAGCAGGCCATGACGTCCTGGCGGTCGATCATGACCGTGCCCGAGTCGGCCGGGAGCAGGCGGGCGATGACCGCGACCAGGCTGCTCTTGCCGGCCCCGTTCGGACCGACCACCGCGACGGTGGCCCCTGCGGGTGCCGTGACGGTGACGTCGTCGAGGCTGCCCGCCACGGTGACGCCGACGACGCTGACTGCGCCCCCGCGGGGGGCCAGGTCCGGGGCGTCGACCGGGTCGTGGGCGGGCTCGACCGCCAGGAACGAACGGACGGCGTCACGGGCGACGGACGCGGCCGCGGCGTACTCGGCGACCCGTCCCAGGTCGCGCAGGTAGCCGGACAGGAGCCCGGCGATGCTCATCACCGCGACCACCGTGGCGGTGTCGACCGCCCCGGCGCCCACGCGCCCGGCCCCGACGAGCAGGACGACGGCGGTGGCCGCCACGGCGGTCCCCTCGGCGACGCCCCGCATGCTGCCGGCCACCTTGGCCCGGGCGAGCATGGCGCCGGCGACGGCGGAGCTGCGGCGACCGATGCGACGGCGTTCCCGACGTTCCTGGCCTGCGGCCTGCACCACGCCTACGTGGCTGAGCCGCTCGGTGACCTCGCCGGTGAGCCGGGCGCGACGACGGCGGGCCCGTCGCGTCGTGCGGAGCAGCGAGGGGGCCAGCGCGCCGGTGGCCGCCGCACCGATCAGCAGCACGAGACCCAGGCCCAGCCCGAGCACGACGTCGACCACCAGCACGGCCGCGACGGCCACCCCGATCGCGACCCCCGCGACCAGGAGCCGCGCCAGGCCGAGGCTGACCCACTGGCGAAGGGCGTTCAGGTCCCCGACGAACTTCAGCAGCATGTTGCCGCGGTTCTTCGCTCCGAGCCGTCGACCGGGTACCCGGGTCAGGTGGGAGAACAGCTGGCCCCGGACCTGCACGACGTAGCTCTGCCCGACGCGTTCGGCCGTGACGCGTTCGGCGCGTCGGGCCAGCCCGAGGACGACGACCGCGACGGCCAGGCCCGCGGCGATGAGCAGGCCGGGGCGTCCGCTGAGCGGGGCCCCCTGGGTCAGCAACACGTCGAAACCTCGTTCGACGAGCAGGGCGACCCCGACCGCGGCGAGCCCCTGGGCGGCCCCGATGCCGACGAGCAGGGCGAACCAGGGGGCCCTCGCGTGGGAGACAGCCCGCGGGAGCCGGCGGTCCGGGCCCAGGGCGTCGGCGCCCCGTGCGGCGGCACCGTGGGGGTCGGTGCCGTGGGGGTGGGGACGCCGCGGAGCCGTCCCGCTCACGCGACGACGGCGGCGGGTCGGGCGTCCCGCAGCCGCTCGACGAGGTGATGGACGAGCTCGGGGTCGGCCAGGTGGGGCGCCTCCCACACGTCGATGCCCGTCGCCCGGCGAGTCTCCGAGGAGGCCAGCGGTGACGCCGAGACGACCCCGGAGAATGCCAGAGGCGCCAGGCCCCGACCGGCCAGCCACTGGGCCCCGGCCGCCGCCCCGAGCGCGTCGTTGGCCGCGAACACGAGCCCGTCGACGCGTGCCCGGAACGACTCCTCGGCCAGCAGGGCGGCGGTCTCCTCCTGGTAGACGCCGTCGGCGACCTCGACCACGACCACCTCGCAGCCGTCGTCCGCGAGGCTCTCCGTGAGTCGCTCGAAGGCCCGCAGCACCCGCGGCGCGTCGACCCGGTACGTGCTCACGAGACCCACGTCGCCGAAGTCCAGGGCCGGACGTGCCCCGGCGTCGGCCAGGGTCCAGACGTCGTTGCCGGAGCCCGTGCCGGTGACCTTGGCCGCGCCCACGTGCATCCCGGCCAGGTGGGCGCCCCGGACCAGAGCGGCCGCAGCCGTCGTCTTTCCTGAGTTCATCGCGGTCCCGGCGACCGCGATCACCACAGGGCCAGCGTCCTCACGATGGTGGGTCCGTTCCGTCTCGGTGCCCCAAGGAGCCAGCGCGTCGTGGTCGGCCACGTCCAGGGGGCGCCCGGACTCGTCCGCCAGCAGACCCAGCGGTTGCAGGAGCGTGGCCGACCTCATGGCCGCGTGCGAGTGGACCACCCGAGAGGCGAGGCCGCCGCCGGCGACCAGGTGGCAGCTCTCCAGGTCGTCGGGGACGTGGGCCGCGAACTGGTCGGGGGCGTACCGGTCGCCGAGCACCACGACGACCTCGTCACCGACGTGCAGGGTCTGACGTCTGCCGTGGGGTGACTCCAGGCGTCGGTGCTGCCCCAGCTCCACGACCCGGGCGAGGAGGACCTGCCCCGCCCGGGGTGTGTCCTGGACCAGTCGTCGGGCGCTGTGCAGCGAGACGTGTCGGGTGGTCCAGGCCCGCTTGGCCACCGCGAGGCGGGCCGCGAAGGCCTCGTCCCGCAGGGGGGGACCGGTGAGCAGGACCGGCGGTGCGGGTGGGGCTGACGTGATCGACATTGCGGACCTCCAGCAGGTGGGCCCACGGCGATCCGGGGCGTGCCGAGAACTGTCGTCGGGCTCGCTGAGGTGACGGTGAGGCCGCGGTGACAGGTCTCTCACTGCCCGTTACGCGTCCGTTCATCGGGCGGACGTCGGGCGTTGGCCCGGGACGAAGGAACGCCCCGTCTTGATGGCGCGGTCTGCTCTGGCCACTGTGTAGCCGGTATCCGACGGAGAGGAAGGGTCCGTTGCCCTGAACCCGCTGGCGTGCTCGAGCACACGCGCAACCGACGAGGATCGGCGTGCCCAGGATTCGTGAAGGGATGCGCCGAAGCCCGGCACGCATCTGGCACGCGAGGCGACGTGCCTGCCTAGGTCTGTGCCCGCAGGGTGCGTGTTCGGCTGGCGGTGATGAACCCGGTCACGCCGGCGATGGACTGGTGGTTCTCAGGCCCCGACCTCCCGCCGGGGGAGTCGTCTCCGAGGTCAGACGCGGCCTGCGACTCCGACGAGCTCGGCGCTGCGCTGCCACAGCGCCTCGGCAAGGGCTGCGTCGCGGACCTGGGGGTTGACCCGGTCGGTGAGTCGACGCTGGTTGTAGTAGCGGCCGGACTGCCAGGTCGTCCCAGGTGTCCCTTCGACGAACCAGGCCAGGGTCGCGCCGCCCTTCTCCGGGCTGATCAAGGTCAGGTGCTTCAGCGGGGTCTGGTAGCTGAGCCGCATGATGCTGGTGGTCTCGGCCGCGAAGTTGGTGCGGACGTTGCCGGGGTGGAAGGCGACGGAGCTGATCCCGTCGGTGTGCAGCTTGGTGTGCAGGCTGGCGGTGAACAGGACGTTGGCGAGCTTCGCGTCGCCGTAGGCCTTGTTGGCGCTGAACGCCCGGCGGTTGTCGAGGTCGTCCACGTCGATGCGGCCGAACAACCGGTGGCCGACGCTGGAGGTGTTCACCACTGCCGCGCCGTTCCTGCGCAGCTGGGGCAGGAGCATCGCGGTGAGCAGGAACGGGGCGAGGTGGTTCACCTGCATCGTCTTCTCGTGCCCGTCGACCGTCGGGGCCGGGTCGCCGAAGATGCCGCCGGCGTTGTTGGCCAGGACGTCGATCCCGTCGGGCCCGACGGCCGCGGCGATCTGCTCCGCGACGGTGCGCACGTCGTCCAGCCGGGCGAAGTCGGCGACGAACGCCTCCGCCCCGGTCTCGCGTGCGACGGCCTCGGTCTTCGTGCGGGAACGGCCGAGCAGCAGCAGCCGGTGGCCCTTCGGCGCGAGGATGCGTGCGGCGCTGGCACCGATGCCGTCGGAGGCTCCGGTGATGAGGATGGTCTTGGTGGTCATGCGTTTCCTCTGGTGGGGGTCTGGTGGTGGACGGACGTGCCGGAGGGGCCGGGCGGCGTCACGAGGGGACGGTGACGGCCAGCGTCAGGGCCGCGGCGCCGAGGAGGAGGACGACCAGGTCGGCCGGGACCCCGGTGCGCCGCTGCACGCCCCCCGCCCGGACCCTCGTGACGACGGCGCCGACCATGAGGACGACCACGCCGGCGGCGCCGACGACGGCCCAGGTCTGCAGCCAGATCCCGAGGGCCAGGGCGACGACGACCGCGACCTCGAACGCCCCGATGGCCCGCCACCGGCCGGGCGGGACGTGGAGGCTGTCCCGGATGGCGTGGGAGGACGCCGCGCCGACGACCTTGCCCCCGCCGGTGGCGAGCAGGAGGACGGCGAGCAGGACGCTCAGCACGGTGTGGACGATGGCGAGCACGGTGGGCTCCTCGTGGGGGGACTCGGTGGACGGGGTCAGTGACCGTTGGCCTGGACCGAGAGGTCCTTCCAGCGGTCCCACGTGGCCAGCCGGTCCTGGTACAGGCCCGGCACGATGAGCGTGGGCATGGTGCCGAACAGGACCCGCAGCGGCGGCTCGGGCGAGTCGACGAGAGCGAGCAGGGCCCGCCCCGCCGCGACGGGGTCACCCGTCATCTCGGCGGGCATGCTGCGACCCCGCTCCGCCATGGCCTCCCGCAGGCCGTCGTACTGCGGCTGGGCGGCGGCGTGGACGGCACTCGCGCCGGCCCAGTCCGTCGCGTACCCACCGGGCTCGACCAGGGTGACCGTGATGCCGAACGCCGCGACCTCCTGGGCCAGCGACTCCGAAAGCCCTTCCAGCGCCCACTTGGACGCGTGGTATCCGCCGAGGTTGGGGAAGGCGGCGATCCCGCCGACGGTCGACATCTGCACGATGTGGCCGCTGCCCTGCGCCCGCAGGATCGGCAGCACCGCCTGGGTGACGTGCAGCACCCCGAAGAGGTTGACCTCGAGCTGGTCACGCAGCTGCTGCGCGGTGATCTCCTCGACGGCGCCGAACAGGCCGTAGCCCGCGTTGTTCACCACGACGTCGAGCCGGCCGAACCGGTCGTGCGCGGCCCGGACGGCCTTCGTCACCGCAGCCGGGTCCGTGACGTCCAGCTGCAGGGGGAGCACCGACTCCCCGTGGGCCTCGACGAGGTCGTCGAGTGCGTGCACGTCTCGGGCCGTGGCCGCGACCAGGTCGCCGCGCTCCAGGGCGTGTCGGGCGAACTCCCGGCCGAAGCCGCGGTTGGCGCCGGTGATGAACCAGGTCTTCCGGATGGTCGTCTGCTCTGCGCTCGTCATGGAAGCACCATACGCCACATGTGGCACCGTGTGCCACATGTGGCGCGCTGTTACTCTGCCGGGGTGTCGACGTCAGGTCCCGAGAGCCTCCGGTCCCGCACGCGGCGAGCGGTGCAGAACGAGCTCCTGGACGCCGCGCAGGAGCTCTTCGCCCGCGACGGGTACGAGAACGTGACGATCGACCAGATCGTCGAGGCGGTCGGGGTCTCGCGACGGAGCTTCTTCCGGTACTTCCGGAGCAAGGAGGCCGTGGTCCTCGGCAAGTACGACCGCCAGGGCGAGCAGTTCGTCGAGGCGCTGCAGGCGCGTCCGTCGGACGAGCACCCCTGGGTCTCGTTGCGCCGGGTGTTCGACGGCCCCGTCGCCTACATGTCCGACCCGGTCCTCGGGCCGCGCGCCATGGAGCTGCAGCGGACCATCGACGACTCCGAGACGCTGCGGGCCGGGTTCCTCGAGCGGATGCAGCGCTGCCAGGACGTCCTGGTCGACCACCTCCTCGAGCGCGCCGAGCGGCGGGGCGAGCCCGTCGGTCGCCTGGAGGTCACCGCGGTGGTCGCAGCGGCGTTCGCCGCCCTGAGCGCGGCCGGCAGCCATGCGCAGCGGGAGGGCCTCGCCCTGGACGTGACGCTCGATGAGGCCATGGACGCGGTCGCGGCCGGGGTGGTCCGGCTCGACCAGGGCTGAGGGGCGCACTCCGCCGACGGAGGTCGGCTGGGAGCCGCGCCCAGGGGGCAGGCAGCGGGAGCAGAGGAGGGCCCGGCCGACGACGAGTCGGCCGGGCCCTCCTCCGTGGCACCCCGAGGATCAGGGGCTGAGCAGGACCTGGTCGACGGTGTGGCCGATCTGGACCTGACCCAGGTTCAGGTCGACCGCGTCGAGCACGAGCAGGGGTTCGCGCTCGCCGTCGGCGTCGTCCACCACGGCCACGGACCCGTCGTCACGGACGTCGACGGTGACCGTCGAGCCCGCAGCGGTGGTGAGGGTCGCGCCGTCGGCGTCCAGCACATCGGCCGAGGCAAGGGTCTGCCCGACCACGACGTGACCGAGCAGCAGCTGCTCGAGCTCGGCGACCGAGAACGCCGTCCGCAGGCGCCCTGCCGCGACCTTCTCGTCCGGGACACGGCGACCCGTGACGTCTGCGATCAGGGACATGAACGCCCGGTCGTCGGGCAGGAACGCCGTCACCGGCTGCGTCGGGTCCCCGAGGATCCCGACCGCCGAGTCCGGTCGTGCCGTGAGCACCCGTCGCACCGCCACGAGGAGCAGGTCGTGGTCGTACGGGTTCGCCTCGTTGGCCCGCGGCCCCTCCGGACCGCTGGTGTCCGCGCCCAGCACGTCGGCCAGCGACACCTCCGTGCCCAGCGGCGGCTCCGTCACCACCCCCGGGTCGTCCGCGACGACCTCGAGCTCGACGACGCCGACCGCGGAGTAGGTGGTGCCGTTGCCGTCGGCCTGGAACACCGCCCGCAGCGCCGTCGTGGTCACCGGGGTGAACTCGACGCGGATCGGCACGAAGGGGTCCGTGCCGTACGTCGAGCCGGTCTGCACGTCGACCCACTCGCCGTCGGCGGTCAGGTGCTGCAGCACCCAGCTCGCCGGCGGGGCGACCCCGTTGCCGGTGCCCCGCGGGGAGTCGGCGCCGATCACGAGCTCGGCGTCGGTGAAACGGATCGGTCGCTCCCAGGTCAGCTGCAACCACTGGGACGCCGGTCGGGTGCCCGACCAGGTCCCCCACTGCTGCGCCGTCGACGGGTTGGCCGGTCGGAGGCCGTCGTTGACGGCGCCCACGTTGTTCCAGGGCGCGGTGTACGACGCGGACGCCCGGGCCAGCTGCTGCACCGGCCCGCTGAGCGGTCCGCTGATGTCGGCCGCGAGCGTCGTGACCCGCGCCGTCCCCACGTTGCCGGCCACGTCGACCGCGCGGTGGGCCAGGTCGAACCGGTCGCTGCTGGGGGCAGTGACCGGCCCGGTGTAGGGGACCCAGTCGTCGCCGTCGCGGTACTCGATGCGGCGGACGCCCGAACCGGTGTCCGTGGCCGTGACCGTGATGGCGCGGGCCTCGGCGTCCACCTGTGCCGTGGTGACCGGAGGCGTCGAGTCGATGCGTACGGTCGTCGACACGACGGCCGAGGTGTTGCCCGCGCGGTCGGTGGCCTGGGCGGACACCGTCGTGCTGCCCTCCTCGGCCACCGTCACGACCGTCCCGCGGACGAACCCGGCGTCGACCCAGCTGCCGTCGGCCACCCGGGTACGGACCTGGTTGCGCAGCCCGCTGTCGTCGGTCGCGCTGACGTGGACCTGGACGTCGGAGCGGAACCAGCCGTCGGTGCCCCGGCTACCGGTCCCGGTGAGGGTCACCTCCGGCGCGGTGGTGTCCCCGGCCGGGGCCTGCGCCGCGACGACGGTCACGTCGGCGGTGACGCGTCGCTCGGCGTAGCCCAGCACCGTGCCCTGCACCTGGAACGACGACCCGGCGGTGGTGACGTCGTCGGGGTCGACGGCGTCCCAGGTCACCGGCACGTCGAGGACGGTGCCGTCGGGGTAGGTGGCTCGCGTGGTGCCGGGCAGCTCGGTCTCGCCCACCTCGACCACGACGTCCGGGTCGACGACCGACGTGGCGGGCTCGGCGTGGACCTCCCACTCCTCCACGGCCAGCGCCGCATAGGTGGTGCCGTTCGTGGAGGCGTTCATGACGGCCCTGACCTGCGTGGTCGTGACGGCGTCGAACGTCGTCGACTGCCAGCCGGCCGTGCTGGTGGGGTACCCGCTGGCACCGGGCGCCGGCCGCCAGCCGTCCTCGTCGTCCCAGTACTCGATGACCCACGAGGCGGGCGGGGCCACGCCCACACCGGAGCCCGCGGGCTGGTCGGACCAGAAGTCGATGCGGGAGGCGTCGATGCGGACCGGGACGTCCCAGGTGTACTCGATGGTCTCCTGCGGGGCGTGGTTGCCGTCCCAGCTGCCCCACATGTCCGGCGGCAGGGGGTTGGGGCGCACCAGCTCGTCGTTGAGCGACCGGGTCCAGTACTGCGTCGGCACGGGTGCGTTGGACACGCTGACGCGGGCGGCGTGGGCCACGTTGGGCCGCGGCGTCGGGTCGGGCACCGCGACGGGCGTGGTCTGCACCGGCAGCATGGCCGGTGGGTTCACGGTGTCGTCCCAGCGGATCTCGTCGACGGCGACCGAGCGACGGAAGTGGTTGCCGCCCACGGCGTCAGCCGTGTGGTAGGCCAGGACCCACTCGCCGTCGACCTCGACGATCCCGGGGTGGCTGGTGGTGGAGGAGACCGGTGGCAGGATCACGCCCCGGTAGGTCCACGGCCCGGTCGGCGCCGGGGCCGTGCCGTAGGCGATGCAGGCGTGGTAGACGGCCGGCGTGCACGCCGAGGCCGGGCCGGCGTTGTTGCCGGCGTAGGCCAGGTAGTAGGTGTCTCCGCGACGGAACGCCCACGCCCCCTCGAAGAAGCCGGTCAGACCGGTGACGGGGCGGATGCCGCCGACGACCGTCTTCATGTCCCGCTGCAGCTCGACCATCTGCAACCGGCTGAAGCTGCCCCACCACAGGTAGACGCGGGCGTCCTCGCCCTCGCCGTCGACCAGGACGGTCGGGTCGATGTTGTGCAGCGTGTTCGGCGTCGGCAGCGACGCCGAGATGATCGGACCACCGACGTGGTCGGTCCACGGACCCAGCGGGTCGTCGGACACGGCGACGCCGATGCCGAACCGGTCCGCCGCGGTGCTGGCCGCCTCGTGGACGGGGACGTACCAGTAGAAGCGGCCGTCGACGCCCTCCACCACCTGGCCGGCGTAGGCCCGCCCGGGGGAGGCCCAGTCGAAGACGTCGTCCGGACGCATCAGCGACGGGTGGTGCGTCCACGTGCCCGAGTCGAGGTCGTCGGTGACGAACGCCCCCCACTCGTTCATGATGAAGTCGTTGGTCCGGGGGCCGGCCTCGTCGTGCCCGGTGTAGATGATGAGCTGCTCGCTGCCGTCGTCCTGGGTGACGACCAGGGGGGCCGGGTCGGCGGAGTAGTAGCTGCCGTCGGCCAGGATGGGGTTGGTGTCGGTCTGGATGACGCGTGGGTCCTCGGCCGCGGCCGACGCCTGCGCCGGGCCGAGCGGCGCGACCAGCGCCAGGGCCGCCACGGCGGCGACCGCGGTGGTGGCCGCTCGGGCCCGGCGCCGTGGCACCGGGCCGGCTCGTCTCTGGTCGGGGGCGGGTTCAGATCTGGTCACCGGATCACTCCTCGTCGTTGAGCAGGACGTCTCGCAGGCCATCGGATCACCGCGCGAGAGTGGACCGCAATCCTTTTCGGTGACTTTCGTAACTACCCCGGTGTGACACGACGGGAGCGGCGGTCAGGATGACCGCCGCTCCCGTCGGAGACGCGTCTGGGGACCCGCCGGCGCTCAGCTGGTGGGCAGCCACACCCGCATCGTGGACGGGCCCCGGTTGGCCCAGTCGTGGTAGGGGACCAGGGTCAGGTCGGCCGGTGCGCCGACGGTCTCCTCCGGGCGGGGCGCGGCGCGCTCGTAGGGCCACGGCTGGTCGCTCTGCCCCGGGTCGGGGGTGGCGGTCGCCGCTCGCAGGCGGCCCCTCACCACGACCCCGCCCCCGACGTCGCGCGGCGGGGCCGAGTCGTCCAGCACGACGTGGTCGACGTGGTCGGCTCCCAGACCGGGGGGCAGGTCGACGGACTCCAGGCAGAACACCTCCGGACCCCGTTCCACGGCCAGGCACCCCCGGACCGCGTCGACCTCGGGGTGGGAGGTGGTGAACCGGGGCGTCATCGGCAGCTCGAGGTGGACGACGTCGCCCACCTCGAAGTCCCGACGGACCTCGACCCACCCGGGCGCGGCGCCGACGGTCTCGCCCGCCACCTGCACGGTCGCCCCGTCGGCCCAGGCGGGGACCCGCAGCCGCAGGGCCCACGACCCGCCGGTGCGGCCCAGGACGGTCACCCGTACCGACCCGCCGGCCGGGTAGTCGGTGTCCACCCGCAACGACACGGCGCGGCCGTCGGGCAGCACGGTGTCCACCAGGCAGGGCGCGTACTGGTGCAGCTGGACGCCCTCGTCGTCGACCGTCGCGAGGTAGGCCCCCAGGCTGGCGACGGTGCGGGCCACGTTGGTCGGGCAGCACGAGACCGTGAACCAGGGGGCCCGCTGCGACGAGGCCGCACGACCGTTGGCGCGGTCGGTGTCGGGCACCTCTCCCTGCTCCCGCTGGTGCAGCGTGTTGGTGTAGAAGAACCGCGTGCCGTCGTGCGACGGCGAGGTCGCGACCACGTTGTACAGCGTCCGCTCGATCAGGTCGGCGTAGCCGGCGTCCCCGTGGGCGAGCAGCAGCCGCCAGGCCAGCATCACCGAGCCGATGCCGGCGCAGGTCTCGGAGTACGAGCGGTCGGGCGGCAGCACGTAGTCCTCGCCGAAGGCCTCGTCCTGGTGCCGGGAGCCCATGCCCCCGGTGAGGTAGGTCCGTCGTGCCACCGTCGTCCGCCACTGCCGGGTGACCGCCTCGAGGAGCTCGTCGTCGTCGGTCTCCAGCGCCAGGTCCACGGCCCCGGCGGCCAGGTACGTGGCCCGCACCGCGTGGCCCCGCAGCACCGTGGCGTCGCGGACGGGCACGTCGTCCTGGAAGTACGCGCGTCCGAACTCGACCTCCTCCAGCACGTGGTGCCCGCGGCGCTCGACGAACAACCGGGCCTGCTCCAGGTAGCGGCTCTCACCCGTCACCCGGTACAGCTCGACCAGGGCCGGTTCGACCTCCGGGTGGCCGCACACGGTGGCCATGCCGTCCGCGCCGAAAACCTCGCACAGGTGGTCGGCGGCCTTGAGCGCGACCCGGACCAGTGCGTCGTCCAGACCGACGCCCCGGGCCCGAGCCACCCCGGCCTGGATCAGGTGGCCGAACGTGTACAGCTCGTGGCCCCACTCCAGGTCGCTGTAGCGAGGGGGCTGGCCGGGCCGGCCGAAGCTGGTGTTGAGGTAGCCGTTCGACTCCTGCGCCGCCGCCACCCGGGCCACGACGGCGTCGAAGCGGTCCTGCAGCCCTGCGGGGCCGGAACGCTGCATCTCCCAGGCCACCGCCTCCAGCCACTTGTAGACCTCGGTGTCGCTGAACTCGCGACCTCGCCGGTCCCGGGGCAGGCGACCTTGCACCGCTGCGTCGAAGTTCCCCAGCCAGCCCTCGCGCTCGAGCCAGTGCTCGACGTGCTGCAGGGTGGCCGTGGCGTTGCGGCGCTGGCGCTCGCCCCAGAAGCCGCCGGTGATGCGGACCTCGTCGAGCCCGAGCGGGCGCAGCAGCCCGCGGCTCGGCGCGACCGGTCGGCCGTGGTGCGGGTCAGCCGACCGGCGGGCGGCGGCGGGGGCGTCCGCCGATGAGGACGGGGTGGTCGAGGCCGGTTCGGTACCGGTCACGGGAGCGGAAGTCATGGACATCAACCTTTGAGAGCACCGGACATGAAACCCCGCACGTAATGACGTTGCAGGAGGAGGAACAGGACGATGCAGGGCAGGGCCAGCACGACGACCCCGGCCTCGGTGGCGCCGTAGTCGACGATGCCCATGACCTGCTGGCGCATGTTGGCCACGGCCAGCGGCAGCGGCAGCTTGTCGGAGTCGCTGATGAGGATCAGCGGGGTGATGAAGTCGTTCCAGGCGGCCAGGAACGCGAACAGGCCGACCGTGATGAGCCCCGGCTTGACCGCCGGGAGCAGCACCCGCAGCAGGGCACCGAGGGTGCCGCAGCCGTCGACCAGCGCCGACTCCTCCAGCTCCCGGGGCACCGCCTCGAACGAGATCCGCATCATGAACGTGGCGAACGGGAGCTGGAACATGGTGAGCACCAGCGCCAGGCCGACCAGCGAGTTCTGCAGGCCCAGGTCGTTGAGCAGCACGTACAGCGGGATCAGCAGGGTGGCGTACGGGACCATCAGGATGGCCAGCGTCACCAGGAACAGCAGGTCCTTGCCGGGGAAGCGGAACATCGCGAACGCGTAGCCGCCCAGCAGCGACACGGTCAGCGTGAACGCCACGGTCAGCAGCGACACGACGACGGAGTTGAACAGGTACTGCCAGATCCCGGCCTGGTAGTTGGCCAGCGTGACGTAGTTGGCGAAGCCCCAGCCCACGCTCTGCGCCGTACCCCCCTGCGGGGACACGGAGGCGACGGCCGCCCAGACGAGCGGGAACAGGAAGACCACGGCCAGGCCGCCGGACAGCACGAAGGAGGAGGTGCGCACGAGGGGGGCGGAGAGACCGCGTCGGGTCCCCCTGCGCTCGGGGAGGGGGGCGCCTCGTAGACGCGCCCGGTCCAGGACGCCCATCAGGAGTCCTTCCCGCGCAGCCCGAGGAACTGCCCGACGTTGATGAGGATGAGGGCACCCAGGACGAGGATGGACAGCGCGGCGGCCACGCCGAGGTCGTTCTGGCCCTGGAACGCGGCGTTGTAGACCAGCTGCACGATGGTCACCGTGCTGTTGTCCGGGCCGCCCTTGGTGAGGATGTAGAACTGGTCGAAGGCCAGCAGCGAACCCGTGACGCAGAGGATCGTGCACAGCGCCAGCGAGGGCCGCAGCAGCGGCAGGGTGATGTGGACGAACGTCTGCCACCAGCTGGCCCCGTCGATCCGGGCCGCCTCGTAGACGTCGGTCGAGATCCCCTGCAGGCCGACGAGCAGCAGCAGCATGTAGAACCCGGCGAACCGCCAGACGATGAGGAACACCGTCGACCACAGGGCGGAGGTCGGCGTCCCCAGGAACGACACCGGTGCGTCCACCAGCCCGAGCTCCCGCAGCGCCTGCCCGAACGGGCCGCTCTGCGGGGAGTACAGCGCGTAGAACAGCAGCGACGCCGACGCCAGCCCCAGCGCGCTGGGGACCAGGAACGCGGTGCGGAGCAGGCTCTTCCACCGGCTGCTCTCCTGCACCAGGAGGGCCAGGCCCAGCGCCATGGCCAGCAGGATCACGGTCGTCACCACGGTGTAGGTCACCGTGAAGCGCACCGCCGGCCAGAACAGGTTGCCCTCGACCGCGGTGACGAAGTTGTCGGGGGCGTTCAGGCCCCGGTTGCCGGCGAAGAGCCCCCAGTCCGACAGGGACATCCTCGACACCAGGACCACCGGCACCAGGAAGAACAGCACGACGAAGATCAGGGTCGGCGCGGCGTAGAGCCAGCCGACGGCCGCGCGGGAGTGCCGGATCGCCGGTCGACGCCTCCGCCCGGACGGTGGGGGCAGGGTCGAAGGGGTGGGCGCCGGGAGAGTGGCTGTCATCGTCGGGCCTCCTCGTGGCCGGGTGCGACGCGGTGGCGGGTGCGGCGCGGTGGGTGGTCGTCGGTGGTGCGGTGGGCCCCGGGGCCCCCGTGGTGCTCGACGCGGTGGTGCCGGTGGAAGGACCCGGCACCACCGCGACCGATCACTGTCCGAGGACCTCGGTGATGGCGGCGTTGCCGGCCTCGGTGTCGCCACCGCCTTCGAAGACCTCGTTGCGGAACAGCGAGATCCACGGGCTGCTCGGCGCGTTGAACGCCTGCTGGAAGCTGACCGAGACCGGCGTCCGGCTGTCGGGCGCGCCCGCGACGTCGCTGATGGCCTGCACCCGGGGGTCCTCGGCCGTGTACTCGTTGTCGGCCAGGTCGCTGCGAGCCACCGTGCTGTCGTTGGCCGCCAGCACCTCGACCTGCGCCTCCTCCGACATCAGCCACTGCAGGAAGTGCCAGGCGGCGTCGGTGTTCTCGGAGTCCTTGGAGATGCCGATGCCGTCGCCGCCCACGAACGTGGAGACCCCGCCGTCGACCCCGGGGATCGGGGCGACGCCGACGTCGACGGTCTCGTCGGCGGTGGCCAGCAGCGTGGCCGGGTACGGCATGACGCCGATCTGGCCCTCCTGGAACGGTCCGACCCAGGTCGCCCCGGTCTCGTCCCGGCTGGCGGGTGCGACCGCACCGGCCTCCCACAGGTCGCGCCAGGTGCTGAACACCTCCTGGGCGGCCGGGCCGTCCAGCAGCGCCTCGGTGCCGTCCTCGTTCATGACGTCCTCGCCGGAGGCCCAGATCATGGGGAACCAGGTGAAGACGCCGCAGCCGCCGCAGTTGCCGCCGAAGTAGGTGCCGTAGACACCGTCCTGGTCGAGGGCCTGGACGGCCATCGCGTGCTCCTCGAACTCCGCGAGCGTGGTCGGGCCCTGCTCCGGGTCCAGGCCTGCCTCGCGGTAGAGGTCCTTGTTCCAGAACATCACCGAGAGGTCCAGGACGAACGGCAGGACGTACTGGCTGCCGTCGTAGGTACCGGCGTCGAGGTGGCCCTGGTTGATGGCGTCGGCGTACGGCAGCGCCGCGACCCGGTCGGAGATGTCGGCGAAGAGCCCGGCCTCGGTCCAGTTGGGGACGTAGACGATGTCCGCCGCGAAGAGGTCCGGCAGGTCGCCGCTGCCTGCGGCCGCGCCGACGCGCGAGACGTAGTCGTCGTTGGGGGTGATGGTCAGCTCGACCTGGTTCTCGTGGGTCTCGTTGTACGCCTCGACCAGCAGGTTCGCCTGGAACTCCAGAGGAGCCCGGGTCCACAGCGTGAGGGTCGTGCCGTCGTCGACGCCCTCGGAGGAGGACCCCGAGGCGCCGGCGTCGGTGCTGCCCTCGTCCGTCGTCGTCGTGTCCGTGCCCCCTCCGCAGGCGGCCAGGCCGGCGACCAGCACGGCCGCTGTCGTCAGCGACAGAGCACCACCGCCGCGGGCGGTCATCGTCGTTCGTGTCATCTGGGTCTCCTCGACCTCGTCGTCGTGCGGACCAGCGCCTGCAGCGCCGCCCCGTGGAGCCGCCCGACGACCCCGAACGCGGTGCCGGAGTGGTTTCGTCGAGCCTCTGGTGCGTGCGGACGACCCGGCGAGCAACATCGCTCGAACCCGGCCCAACAGCTGACCGTGCGCCCGCAGTCGTCCTGCCCGACGGGAGCCCGAGAGCCACCCGAAAGGGTTTTCAGAACGTATTGCGGGATCGGTAGTCCGTCAAGGTCGCCAACGGATACAGTTCCGTCACACCCCGACCCCGGAGGAACCACCTGTGGCGACGACGTCCGAGCAGCGGCCGCTGCAGCGACCCTCGACGCTGAGCGACGTGGCCCGGCTGGCGGGGGTGTCGATCGCGACCGCCTCCAAGGCGCTCAACGGGCGCCGGCAGGTGCGGGCCGAGACCCGCGAGCGGGTCATCGCCGCGGCGGAGCGGCTGTCGTTCAGCCCCAACGCCCTGGCCCGGGGTCTCATCGCCGGACGGACCGGCACCGTCGGGCTGCTCACCTCCGACCTCGAGGGCCGGTTCTCGATCCCGGTGCTGCTGGGCGCCGAGGACGCGTTCGGCTCCGGCAAGACCAGCGTCCTGCTCTGCGACGCGCGCGGCGACTCGATCCGCGAGAGCCACCACCTGCGGGCCCTGCTGTCCCGCCGGGTGGACGGCCTGATCGTGGTGGGGGCGAGCACCGACTCGCGCGCGTCCATCGGCCGGGACCTGCCGGTCCCCGTGGTCTACGCCTACGCGCCCTCCGACGACCCGGACGACCTCTCGCTCGTGGCCGACAACCTGGCGGCCGGGCGGATGGCGGTGCGCCACCTGCTGGACTGCGGTCGCACCCGGATCGCGCACATCACGGGCGACCCCGGGTACGGCGCGTCGCAGGACCGCGCGCGCGGCGCCCTGGCCGAGCTGGCCGCGGCGGAGCTGCCGCTGGTGGGGGGGCGGGTGTTCTTCGGGTCCTGGTCCGAGGCCTGGGGGCGGGGGGCCACCAGGATGCTGCTGGAGCAGCACGAGGACATCGACGCGATCTTCGCGGGGTCGGACCAGATCGCTCGTGGGGTGCTCGACGCGCTGCACGAGGCCGGGCGCGACGTGCCGCGCGACGTCGCCGTCATCGGCTTCGACAACTGGCAGATCTTCGCCGCGAACTCGCGGCCGCCGCTGTCCAGCATCGACATGAGCCTGGAGACGCTCGGCCGGATCGCGGCCCAGCGGCTCTTCGCGGCCATCGACGGCGCCGAGCTGGGCTCGGGCGTGGAGTCGCTGCCGTGCCGGCTCGTCCCGCGGGAGTCGACCGCCCCGGTGGGGTGACGGCGCCGCGGCGCTGCCCGCTAGGTCACCCGGCCGACGCCGGGCACCCGCAGGGGCAGGGCGTCACGGTGCAGCCGGAACCCCTCGAGCGTCGCGGGGTCGGCGTCCAGCTGCAGCTGCGGCACCCGCCGTGCCACCGTCTCCAGCATCACCCGGGCCTCGAGCCGGCCCAGGGCGGCACCGAGGCAGAAGTGGGTGCCGTGCCCCAGGGCCAGGTGCCTCCCGACGTCGGTGCGGTGCACGTCGAAGCGCCCAGGGTCGGTGAAGACCGAGGGGTCGCGGTTGGCGCCCCACAGCGAGAGCCCCACCCGCTCGAAGGCGGGGACGACCCCGGTGCCGAGCCGGACCTCGGCGAAGGTCCAGCGGGGCGGGACGACCTCGACCGGTCCGCGGAACCGCAGCGTCTCCTCGACCGCCGCCCCCGCCAGGGCGGGGCCCGCGACCAGCGCCTGCCACTGCTCGGGACGGCTCAGCAGCAGCCGGACGGCGTTGGCCACGACGTCGACCGTGGTCTCCTGCCCGGCCACCAGCAGCAGCTGCACCATGGCCAGGAGCTCGTCCCGGTCCAGGTGGTCGCCGTCGGCCTCCATGGCCACCAGCCGCGACACCAGGTCGTCGCGGGGCTCCTCGCGTCGCGCCCGGGCCAGCGCGTCGAGGTAGGCGTTCAGCTGCTCGGCCGCGGCGGTGGACCGGTCCCCACCGCTGACCACCGCCGCCGACCACGCCCGGAACGCCGGCCGGTCCCGGGGTGGGACCCCGACGAGCTGGGCGATCACCCCCACCGGCAGCGGGTCGGCCAGGTCCGCCACCCCGTCGAACCGTCCCAGCCCCACCGCCCGGTCCACCAGCCGCCGGGACAGGTCCCGCACCCAGGGCTCGAGCCCGGTGACCGTTCGGCTGGTGAAGGCGTGGGAGACCAGGCGCCGCAGCCGGGTGTGGTCGGGCGGGTCCAGGTCGATGAGCTGGCGGGCGGCGATGCGTCCGGCCGGCCCGGACGGTGGCGGCACGGTCCCGGGAGGGGCGTGCCGCTGGACCTCGTGGCCGATCGCCGGGTGGTGCAGGCCGGTGAGGACGTCGTCGTACCCGGCGACGACCCACAGCCGGTGACCGGAGGGGTCGACCTGCGGCACCGGGCCACCCGTGCGTCGCACCCGGTCCCAGAAGGGGTGCGGGTCACGACGGGTCGACGGGGCCCACAGCTCGTGGTCGTCGAACCCGTCGTGACCCCGCACCCCGGCCGCGCTCACACGGCCAGGTCCCGCTGGGCGCGGGCCGCCCCCCGCACGACGGCGTCGCGCTCGTCCTCGCTCAGCAGCCCGGCGGCGAGGAACTCCTCGGCCGTGCTCCGGACGCGCGAGACGAACGTGGCGTGCCGCAGGAAGGGGGCGCCCTGCCACACCACGTCGAGGAACGTCAGCCCGTCGGACCCGGGGAGCTCGACCCCCGTGACCGGCACGTCGTAGTCGGGGAGGCCGTCGTCGCGCCTGCGGTTGGGGACGCCGGTGTCGACGGCCCCGAACACCACCCGTGGCTCGACCCGTCGGAAGTAGGCGGAGTGCGCCTGGGTGTCGCCGACGTACCAGGGGCGCAGCCGCAGGTCCCCGACGGCGAGCAGCGGGTCACCGGCGGGCGACGTGCCGGCGTCGGTGACGGCCCGCCCGTAGTCCCCGTCGAGCTTGAGCGACGGGTAGAGGGTCAGCTCGTGGAACGCCCCTCCGGGGCGCTGGCCCAGCAGCGGCATCAGCAGCGGGCCCCAGAAGATCGACTGGGTGTCCGGGCGGTCCGGGGCCCGTTCGACCCGGACGCTGAACGGCATCGACACGTCGACGGTGTCACCGGTGCGCCAGTCGCGCGTGACGGTGACGTAGCTGCTGGGGCGCCCGACGGCCGTGGGCACCGGGCTGCCGTTGACACGGACCGTGAACCCACGTTCGGCCCAGTGCGGCACCCTCAGCCGCAGGCTCAGCCGGCCGCTGCCCTGGATGGTCAGCCGCGAGGTGTGCGCCCGGGGGAGGTCGGTCTCCTGACGGACGACCAGGTCGCGCTCGGCCCACGTCAGGGTCGAGGTGAGGTACTGGTTGACCCACAGGGTCGCGCCGTCGGCCGAGCGTGACCACACGGTCTCCTGGTACTTGGTGTGGATCTCCAGGCCGCTGCCGCCGCAGCAGGTGCCGGTGTTGCCGTAGGACTTGCCCACACCCGGCGTCAACGGCTGGAAGTACGTCACCTGGGGGTTGGCGACGCTCGTCGTGTCGGCCCGGTTGCCCGCCAGCTGGTTGAACAGCGCCCGCTCGACGTACTCCATGTAGTGCGGTTCGGGCTGGTGCCAGAAGAGGTTCGCGGCCAGCTTGGCGAGGTTGTACGTCGTGCAGCTCTCGGCGCCGCCGGCCGCGATGGCGTTGGCGATGTTGCCGCGGTTCTGGAACATCTCGATGTTGTTGTTCGAGCCGGGGTAGTTGCCGCCCGTGCCGCCGTTCGCGAACATCCGGTGGGGGACGACCCAGCGGTAGAAGTTGCCGGCCGCCTCGCGGTAGGCGGCGTCGTCCGACTGCTCGTAGTAGCGCAGCAGGCCGGTGAAGTGGGGCACGTGCTGGTTCGCGTGCAGCCGGGCCGGCCGCCGCCGGCCGTAGGCGCCGGGGTCGGTGACGACCAGGATGTCGTCGTCGTCCCGGGCGGCGCCGAACAGCGACTCGCGGTTGTCGAGGGCCTGCGCCGTGGCCAGGTGCTTCTCCTCTCCCGTGAGGGCGTACACCTCGGGGAACACCTCGTTGGCCCCACCGGACTCGCCCGCGATGTAGGTGTCCCACATCAGGTCCAGGTCGTCCCGGGTCAGCGGCCCCTCGTGGTCCGGGTGGTTCGCGTCCCCGACCGTCAGGGCGAGATGGGCCCAGTCGGCCATCGTCACCACGACGTCGCGCGCGAGCTCGTTGCCGGTCAGGGTGTAGGCGTCGAGCAGGCCCCGCATGATCTTGTGCTGGGTGTACCAGGGGGCCCAGACGTTCGTGCTGAGGTTGCCGCCGTAGACGGCGAAGCGGGGAGGACCCAGACGCAGGACCGCGTCCTCGGGGATGGCCCCCAGGTAGCCGGGGTGGGTGGGTACCCACTCCTGGTCGTCCGGCTCGACCGCGACCACGCCGGCGTCCCGGCCGTTGGGTGAGGAGTCGACCACCGTGGCCCCGCCGTCCTCGTCGAACCGGTACCAGGCGATGTTGCCGCCGCCGGTGGTGCCGGCCGGCGAGGCGACCAGGGAGGCCACCTCGGCCGCGGACAGCGCCCGGTCGAAGATGTGCAGCTCGTCCAGGGAGGCGTTCAGCGGGGCGTCCCCGTACTGGGACCGGCCCAGCCAGATGTTGCCGGGCACGCCCAGGTCCGTGGGGTCCAGGGTCATCGCCGGGTTCGACCCCGCGACCGCACCGTCGACGTACAGGGTGCCGACGCCGTCGGCCAGCGTCACGGCCAGGTGCACCCACTGGCCCACCGGCAGCGCGGTGCCGCCCGTGACCCGCTGCTCCTGGCCGGACCCGCCGACGGTGATGGCGAAGCGGGGCGGTGTCCCGCTCACCCCGGCCCGCGCCGTCAGGAACATGTTGACGGCCGTGCCCTGCCCGAAGTCGAAGACCCGGGACCAGTTCTGGGCCGCCCCCAGGTTCACCCAGCAGGCGATCGTCATCGCGGACAGCTGCGACACCGTCTCCTGCGGCAGCCGGACGTGCTCGGCCGCGCTGGGGCCGTTGAGCCGCAGGGCGTTGCCGAAGCGACCCGGGACCCGTCCGATGTCGGGCTCCTCGGGCTCCCCGCCCCCACCGCCCGTGCCGATCCGCGCCGTGATCGCGGCCTGGCACGCCGCCAGCTCGGTGACCATCCAGTCGAGCTTGTCCTTGAAGACCTGCTCACCGCCGTCGGCGTGGGCCTGCGCCAACGCGGTCATGTAGTGCCCGGCCCAGTGCCCGCTGAGCAGGCCGCCGTCCTCCCAGCCGCCCGGGACCGCGACGCCGGCCGGGTTGGGTCGACCCGCCTGCCGGTTGAACAGGACCAGGAAGCGACGTTCGTCGAACTGGCGCAGGAACGCCTTCATCCGGTCGCGCTTCTCCTGGAAGAGCCCGTCGCCCAGGGTCACCTGGTGCAGCGGGAAGGGTCGGACAGGGGCGGTGCTGCCCGCCCCGACGTAGGGGATGGTCGCCGGGTCGACGGTCGTGGCCGTCGTCGTCACGGCGGCAGACGCGGCGGCTCCGGGGCCGGCGGTGGCCGCGACGACCACGCCTGCGGCTGAAGCACCGACGAAGGTCCTGCGGGTGAGGTCGGTCGGGTGGGTAGTCGTCATGTCCTGATTCCTCTCGTCGCGCGCGACCGTCCGGTCGTCGGCGTCGAACCAGCCCCCGTCACCCCATCGGGTCGTGAGCTCCGGGCCGCGTCCCCGTCGACGGGAGCCCGGGTCCTTGTTAGCGCTAACAGCGCCTCAGGGCAAGAGAGTCACCGTGCGGATGTCGGATTGTGACCGATCACCTTCCTGCGTCCGTCGCGGGCAGACACCGAAAGTTCCCGAAAAGCATTGCGGTCGTGCTGGGCCGGGTGGTCGGATGGCGGCGTCGACACGTCGCGGACGAGGTGCCGACGGGCGACGACGTGGTCAAGGAACCGGTGCAGACCGGCGTGGCCGCCGGTCGCGAGGCAGTCGGTCGCCGTTCGAGCAGTGGAGCTCCTCGGTCACCGGCGGCGCACAGCACGCCCAACCCATCCAGGAGAGGTGACCCTGCATGTCAGGTCGTAGAAGAAGGACAGCCGTCGCAGGCGCTGTCGTCGGGGCACTGGTCGGCAGCCTGGTGGGCCTCACGCCCACCGCGGCGCAGACGGTGCCCCCCGTGCTGCCGGAGAACATGTCGGACATCGGCGTCTACACCGACGGACTGTCCAGCACCATGGACATCGGTGACCCGACGTACCAGAACGCGGACCTGGTGCAGCAGCGCCTCGAGCCCGGGGTCCCCTGGACCGCGGGCAGCATGCACCAGAGCATCTTCGAGCAGGACCTGGCTGCCGGGGGCACCGACTACTACCTCGACCGCGTCCTGGGCGTGCAGGGCACGACCGGCAACAACGTGCTGCAGACGCGAGGCCGCACGCTCTACATGCGCGGGGCCGGCGGGGCCAACTTCTCCACGATGGGGTTCGCGGGGACCGCGTACGCGGGCGGGCCCAACAACCTGGGCAACTTCTACACGGTCACCGTGCCCGGGCAGACCGTCACCGAGGTCGGTGCGCAGCGCTTCAACGCCCCGAGCCACGCGAAGTCGCAGTACACGGTGGGGAGCACGGGCGTCACCGCCGACCAGAAGAAGTTCATCACCCACGACAACGTCGCGGTCACGGCGCTCACCTTCACCAACCCGGGCTCGTCCGAGGTGACCTTCACGGTCCGGGCCGCGTCGCCTCTCGCGACCACGACGACCGACTCCGCCGACGAGCTGACCGGCACGCGCACGCTCACCAGCGGCGCCAACAACGGCCTCGTCGACACGCCCTGGTCGCGGGTGACCATCGGGCTCAAGGCGGCCGGCTTCGAGCGCTCCGGCAGCGCCCTCGACCGGGTCGTCACCGTGCCGGCCGGTGGATCCGTCGACCTGTCGGTGGTCGGTGTCCTGCGCTCCGACAGCATGCCCGCCTCGGAGGAGGCGTTCTACGACTACGCCGAGATGACGCCGCCGGAGGCCTTCCGCACCGCCGTCACCGCCTTCAACCGGCAGTGGGCCGCCGACATCCCCTACATCGACGTGCCGAGCCCCGGGGTCGAGAAGGCCATCGTCTACCGCTGGTGGGGCGAGCGGTACAACGTCCTCGACGCCAACGAGCCGGGCTACGTCTACCAGTACCCGACCACGATCGAGGGCGTGAACCTCTACCAGAACTCGGTGGTGCTGACGCAGCCGATGCACCTGCAGGACACCAAGTGGATCCGGAACCCGTACCTGGGCTACGGCCAGATCCTGAACGTCGGTGAGCTGTCCGGGTCCTCGGCGCTGCTCGACAGCCCCGGGCACACCAGCTGGAACAACCACTACTCCCAGTACATGGGCACGGCGGGCCTGGAGGCCTTCAACGTGCACGGCGGTGGCGCCCAGGTGGCCGAGCGGTTCGGTCACTACTTCGAGTGGGACGGCAAGGGCCAGCTGGAGCACTACGACGGCAACGACGACGGCCTGATCGCCTACGACACCAACTACATGCCGGGCAACGACTCCGACGCCATCAGCTTCGGCTACCCGAAGGTGAACGCCGGCGCCCCCGGGGCGCGGACGATCGAGCGCCCCGAGTCCGCCTACGTGTGGGGTGCGTTCGACGCCGCCAGCCAGCTGTACGAGATCGCCGGCGCCGAGGAGACCAAGGTCGCCGAGATGGACGCGGAGGCCGCGCGCATCCAGGACGCGGTGCTCGACCGGCTGTGGAGCGAGGAGATGCGGATGTTCCTCGCCGGCACCTCGCACGGTGCTCGCTCGGGCGGCGCGCTCAACCCGCTGTCGGAGGCCGAGCGTGACCTCATCCCGGCTCGGGAGTCGAACCTCTACGACATCTACGCCGAGAACATGATCCCGTTCGAGGACGCCGAGGAGTACGTGGACGGGTTCCGCTTCCTCACCTACGGGGACAACTTCCCGATCTTCCCGTTCTACACGGCGAACCAGTACGACAAGACCAAGTACGGCATCGGGGGGTCCAACAACTTCTCGAACATCAACTTCACGGTCCAGTACCGCGCCGTGCGGTCCGCCCTGCGCCACTACGACCCGGAGGGCAAGTACCTGGACGAGGCGTACGCCGCCCGGTTGCTCGACTGGATGGCGTGGAGCATCTACCCCGGCGGCAACACCCTGGTCCCCAACCAGTCGGAGTACTTCTCCAACTGGAACCCCACCACCCAGACCTACAACCGCAACAACCCCAACCACGTGATGCTCGGCAACATGAACTACATCTACGTCGAGGACATGGGCGGCATCCAGCCCCGGTCCGACGACCTGATCGAGCTGTGGCCGATCGACCTCGGCTACGAGCACTTCATGGTCAACAACCTGCGCTACCACGGCGAGGACATCACCATCGTCTGGGACGAGGACGGGTCCGAGTACGGGCTCGGCGCCGGGTACAGCCTCTTCATCGACGGGGAGAAGAAGGCTGTCTCGGAGGAGCTGGGCCGGTTCGTCTACGACCCGAACGCGCACGAGGTCGTCGAGCAGGACGAGGGTCTCGTCGTCGACGTCGTCGGCGAGGAGGGCACGTCCTTCGCGACGGCCGTGGACACCCCGATCGAGGACCCGCGTGTCGTCGAGTACCTCAAGACGGCAGGCGTGGACCTCGAGGAGGACGCGGTCAACCTCGCCACCGACGCGACCCTGTCGTCGTCGGCGACGCAGGACGGCCCGCGCGCCACCCCCTGGCGGCAGTTCCACACCCCCGGTTGGAGCAGCAGCTCGATGAACCACACGCCGGGTGCGATCAGCACGACCGAGCGAGCCGTGTCGCTGGACGCGGTCACCGACGGCGTCACCGTCAACGAGCCCTACTGGGGCAACTCCGGGACCGAGGGCGCCACCGGCTGGGTCGAGCTCGACCTCGGCGAGGCGACCACCCTGGACAACGTCAAGACCTGGTTCGTCAGCGACCGGCAGGCGGGCGGCTACAAGGAGCCCGCACGCTGGTCGGTGCAGGTGCCGGACGGTTCCGGTGGCTGGGTGAACGTCGCCGACCAGTTCAAGGCGCCGAAGGTCCCGGCGGCCAAGTTCAACGAGTCGCTGTTCGACACGGTGACGACCGACCGGCTCCGGGTGTCCTTCACCAACGCACCCGGCCACTTCACCGCCATCTCGGAGATCCAGGTCTTCGACTCCGGTCGTGACGTCCCGGAGGTGGTCAACGACCCACCGACGGTCACGGTCACGGTGGACGGCACTCGCGACGGCAACCTGTCCACCGGGCTGGTGGCCACGGCCATCGACGACGGCGTGCCGGACGACGGCGAGCTGACCTACGGCTGGGAGGTCGTGTCGGCGCCCGAGGACGCCGGCGTCATCTTCAGCGCCCCGCGCGGTCTGTCGACCCTGGTCACCGGGACGGTCGAGGGCGAGTACGTGATCCGCTTCCGGGCGCACGACGGCGAGCTGACCACGGTCCGCGACGTCACGCTCACCCTCACCCCCAAGGAGATGTCGGCGGAGTTCGGCGCGTCGGCGACGATCTCCACCTCCGGTGCCTCGCCGTGGGAGAACCCGCTGCGGGTCAACGAGGCGACCACGCCGCCCAGCTCCGCGCCGGGTGCGGGCAACGGCTGGGGCAACTGGGGCCAGCAGGCCAACGGCACGAGCCTCGCCCGGCAGGCGTGGATCAGGTACGCCTGGGACTCGCCCGTGCTCATGACGTCGACCGACATCTACTGGTACGACGACAACGGCGGCGTCCGGATCCCGCGGCCGGACACCTACGTCGTGGAGTACTCCACCGACGGCACCGAGTGGTCGCCGGTGACGCTGGCCGAGGGCTCGACGTATGCCGATTCGCTCGACCGCAGCGCCTACAACCGGATCGAGTTCGAGCCGGTCCGGGCCAGCTACCTGCGCATCCGCATCTTCGGGGCCGAGGGCAACGCCGGCGGCACCGGTGTGCTCCGGTGGCGGGTCAACGGCGACACGGTCGAGACCGTCGCCAGCCCGGTCATCATGAGGACCCCGACCGGTGTGGTGCCGGAGCTGCCGGGTCAGCTCGACGTCGTCTACTCCGGCGGTGAGAGCGACGAGCTGCCGTTCGTCTGGCAGGAGATCACCCCGGCGATGGTCGCCGAGACCAACGTCGAGCCGTTCCTGGTCTACGGGACCAACTCCACGTACGGCCTCATCGCCGAGGCGCAGATCTACGTCCGCCCCGAGAACTCGCCCGGTGGCATCTCGATCCAGGGAGCCGAGCAGTTCGAGCGGACGGTCGAGATCGGCGAGCTGCCGGACCTGCCGGAGCGCGTGCTGGTGTCCTACAACGACGGCTCGCGGGACAACCAGGCGATCGGCGTGGACTGGGACCTCGACCCCGAGGTGGTGCAGACCCCCGGGACCTACGTCGTCGAGGGCGACCTGGTGCTGCCGTTCTACGTCAGCACCGCCGGGACCATCGCCACGACCCTCACCCTCACCGTCCTCCCGGCGGCAGGGGTGGAGTCGGTGACGGTCTCGCCGGCCACGGCCACCGTGCTGCCGGGGGCCACCCAGCAGTTCACGGCCGAGGTGGTCGTGCGTCGCGAGGCGGACGACTCGGTCACCTGGTCGGTGACCGGTGCGGAGGCCGCGGGCACCACGGTGGACGGGTCCGGTCTGCTGAGCGTCGCCGCGGACGAGACGGGGAGGATCCTCACGGTCACCGCCACGTCTGTGTTCGACGACTCGGTGCAGGGCTCGGCCTCGGTGTCGACCGCGGAACCCGGTCCGGAGTGGGAGACGGAGGTGTCGCTGCTCGACGTCCTCGGGCAGGACACGTCGGGGCCGGAGGCGCCCACCCGCGCCAACGGTGACGACTTCGACCTGCTCACCTTCGCGGTGCAGCGCGTGCTCACCGCGAAGCCGGGGTCCCCGGTCGGGGTGCTCGGTGACCCCGAGCAGCCGCTGACGGCGTTCCTGCCGGACGACGACGCCTTCATGGCGTCGCTGGAGGAGCTGCTCGGCAGCCCGGTGCGCAACGAGAAGATCGCCTCGGGGCGGATCCGGACGGCCCTCACGGTCGACCAGCTCGAGGCGGTGCTCCTGGACCACGTCGTGCTCGACGCCACCCTGGTGAGCGAGGACGTGCTCGGCGCCGACGGGGCGCAGGTCACCACGGCGGCCGGCACCGTGCTCACGGTGCAGGTGGACGACGACGGGATCGCGCTGCTGGACGCCGACGGGTCGGTGGTCGCGGTGGTGGACCTCGACCGGGTCGACGTCAACCTCGGCCAGGTCCAGGTCGCGCACGTGATCGACCGGGTGGTGATCACCGGCTGAGCCACAGGTGCACCGGTGGGCGGGGATGCGCGTGGTCCCCGCCCACCGGCGTGCCCGGCGCCGTGCGCCCCGCACGGTCGCCCGGACTGTGTCCCAGCACACAGAAGACGCGGCGGGGGAGTTCCTAGCCTCGGGGGAGCGGGCGCGAGTGCCGCCCGCCAGAAGAGGTGAGAGCCATGACGTCGACAACGGCACCTCGGACGGCATCCTCGGTCGTGTCCCTGCGTTCGGTGCCGGTGGGCATCGCGGGCGGGCTGGCGGGCGGGGTCGCGTTCGGGCTGATGATGCAGGTGATGGGCATGCTGGCGATGGTCGGGATGCTCGTCGGGTCGGAGTCCCTCGCCGTCGCGTGGCTGGCCCACCTGGCGATCTCGGCCGCGATCGGGGCGGGCTTCGGTCTGCTCCTCGCGCCCCGGGTGAGCGGCCTCGGCGTCGGGCTGGCGCTCGGCGCCGGGTACGGGCTGCTGTGGTGGGTCCTCGGCCCGCTGCTGCTGATGCCCGCCGCCATGGGTATGCCGGTGCTCGACCTCGACGCGACCGCCTGGCAGAGCCTGCTCGGCCACCTGGTGTTCGGGCTCGTCCTCGGTGCCGTCGTCGCCCTGGTCCGCCGACGCCGCGGGGGCTCGGCTCACGCATGAGTGCGCCTGCAGCCCGCCCCCGGTGCCGTCGGGCGGCCGCGCTCGGGGCCGCAGCCGCTGTGCTGCTGGCCGCCTGCGGCACCGCCGCCACCGAGCAGGCGCCCACGGGCGCCGGGGCGGCCGACGGTTCCACCGCCCCGACGGACGAGGCTGCTGACGCCACCGCCCCACCCGGACCGTCGGTCGCCACCACGGCGCTGCGCGAGGCCCTCGTCGGCTCCGCCCCGGTCCGCTACGACGCATCGGCCGCCCGCGTCGTCGGCCTCGGCGACCCGGAGGACCCGGTGGCCGTGCGGACCGAGGAGCTGCTCGGGCGCGGTGTGGTCGAGCTGGAGGTGGCCGACGAAGCCGTCGTCGTCCTCGCGGCACCCGGGCAGGCCTCCGCCCTGGACACCCGGGAGATCGCCGAGGGGGCCGACGTGGGTACCACCGGGGCGTTCTCGGCGGCCCTGGACGGGCGGGTGCTGTCCCTGCGGCCGGGGGACGCGCCCGGGGAGTTCGTGGACGACGTCACCGGCTCGACGTGGGACGTGCAGGGCGTCGCCGTGGCCGGGCCCGAGTCGGGGCGCGAGCTGCAGCGCCTGCCGAGCACCGACACCTTCTGGTTCTCCTGGCAGTCGTTCTGGCCGGGCACCGCCCTGGTGCCGTGACGGCCGGTGGCTGGGCCGCCGCCGTCGTACCGTGATGGCTGTGACCCCCGAGCCCGGCGCGGCCCCTGAGCCTGTGTTCTGCCTGGACGAGGCCGAGATCCTCCAGGACCTCGACCAGCACGAGATGGCGAGCATCGCCGCGCGGGCTCCCATGCGGACCCTCGAGCGAGGCGGTCTCGTGCGGTCCCCCACGGAGGGTCGTCAGGTCCTGTACATCGTCAAGTCCGGCCGGGTACGCCTGATCCGGTCGGCGGCGGACGGGCGGACCATGACGCTGGCGGTCCTCGGCCCCGGCGCGCTGTTCGGGCAGATGCGGATCCTCGGTCAGGACATGCGTTCCAGCAGCGCGGAGGCCTCCGAGGACGTCGTGCTGTGCCAGATGAGCGAGTCCGACGTCCGAACCCTGCTGCTGGCCGACGTGCGGGTGGCGGCCCGCATCACCGAGGGCCTGGGTCGCCGGCTCGCGGAGGTGGAGCAGCGACTGGCCGACGCCCTGCTCAAGACCGCACCGCAGCGCGTCGCCGCGACGCTGGCCACCCTGGCCGGTGCCGCGCCCACCCCGATCCGCCTCACCGGTCCCCGGGGCCGAGAGGTGCGCATCACCCACGCCCAGCTCGCCGACCTCGTGGGGACGACCCGCGAGACGACCACCAAGGTCCTGGGAGACCTGCAGGCACGGGGCATGATCGCCCTGCGACGGGGTGCGGTCACCGTGCTGGAGGTGGACGAGCTCCGTCGCCTCAGCGACGACCTGGTGTGAGGCCAGGGATCCGCGGGGCCGCTCTGCGACCAAGGTCCCGGACCGGGCATGACGCACGTCGAGAGGATGACGACATGGCAGAGCAGCGCACCGCCGTTCCCGGGACGCAGTCGACGGAGGGGTGGTTCCGGTGACGGGTGGGGCACGACGTCCCGTCGTCCTCGTCGGTCACGACGGCTCGCCCGGTGCGTCTCACGCGGTCGAGGTGGCGGCCCGCCTGATACCGGGGGCCGAGGCCGTCGTCGTCCACCTCTGGGCGCCGCCGTTCGCGAGCGCGGAGCTGCGGCAGCGGTTGATGCGTGAGGCCCGGACCGCGGAGGAGCTCACGGACCTGCTCCAGCGGGAGGGACGCGAGGAGGCCGAGGGAGTCGCCGAGCGGGGCGCGGCGGCGGCCCGCGCCGCCGGGTGGGACGCCCGGCCGCTGGTCGAGCGCTGCTTCGGCGGCGAGGGGTACGAGCTGGCCCGGGTGGCGCAGCGCGAGGGAGCGGGCCTGCTGGTCGTGGGCTCCCGTGGGCTCAGCGGCACCAAGGCGTTGATGGGCAGCGCGTCGGACTTCGTCGTGCACCGCAGTCCCGTCCCGGTCCTGGTGGTGCCGTTCCTGAGCCCCACGGCGGAGCAGGACGCAGTCGGCGCCGGGCCGGTCGTGGTGGCGGTGGACGGGTCCGAGAGAGCCGAGCGCGCCGCGGCTGCGGCCGCCGCGGCGTTCCCCGGTCGGGAGCTGCTCCGGGTCACCGTCGGCGGGCAGGAGGAGTCCGGGCGGACCGCCGTGGACGGGGTCGAGAGCGTTCGGGTCCCGCTGCACCGTCGACCGGGCACCGCCCGTGCGGTCGCCGCGTCGCTGGGCGAGCTCGCCGCCGAACGGTCGGCGGGGGTGGTCGTCGTCGGTTCCCGAGGTCGGTCGGGCCGCCTCGAGATCCTGCTCGGCAGCGTTGCCAAGGCCGTGCTCCACCACGTGCACCGCCCTGTGCTGGTGGTCCCGGCCGAGCGGCCGGCCACGCACGTGACGACATGACGGCCGCACCATGACCGAGCGGGCGACCGACGGGCGGGCGGACCGCCGCGGAGCAGACGTCGCCGACTGGCACACCATCACCGCCGAGACCGCCGTCGTCCGACTGGCGACCGACGCGGCCCAGGGACTGAGCAGCGAGGAGGCCGCGCGCCGGCTGGCCGAGGTCGGGCCGAACGAGCTCGAGGAGGAACGGGGCCGTCCGTTCTGGCGGCGGATCCTCTCCCTCCTCACCGAACCGATGACCGTCGTGCTCATCGTGGCGGCCCTGGTGTCCGCCTTCGTCTCCGGTGAGCTCAAGACGCCGATCGCCATCCTCGTCGTCGTCGTGTTCAACGCGGTCCTCAACCTGGTGCAGGAGCAGCGGGCCGAGAGCGCCCTGGACGCGCTCCGCGAGATGACCGTGTCGCACGCGCGGGTGCGGCGGGACGGTCGTGTGCAGCAGGTGGACGCGGTCGGCCTCGTCCCGGGCGACGTCGTCCTGCTGGAGGCCGGCGACGTGGTGCCGGCGGACGGCCGGATCCTGCAGGAGACCGGCCTGGAGGCGCAGGAGGCGGCCCTGACCGGGGAGTCGATCCCCGTCGCGAAGGACCCGGCGCCCGTCGAGGACGCCGCCGCGGCCCTGGGCGACCGGACCGACATGGTGTTCATGAGCACCGAGGTCACGCGCGGCACCGGCACCTTCGCCGTCACCGGCACCGGGATGGCCACCGAGTTCGGGCGCGTCGCCGGCCTGCTGGAGCACGCGGGTGGGGAGCAGACCCCGCTGCAGCGGCGGACCGGTCAGCTCGCCCGTCTGCTCAGCGTGACCGCCGGCGTGGTCGTGGTCGTCGTCGTCGTCCTGGGGCTGCTGCGGGGCCTCCCGTTCAACGACGTGCTGCTGATCGGCGTGTCGCTGGCGGTCGCCACGATCCCCGAGGGCCTGACCGCAGTGGTCGCCTTCACCCTCGCCATGGGCGCGCGCCGGCTCGCGGGGCGCGGCGCCATCCTCAAGAACCTCGCCTCGGTGGAGACGCTGGGGTCCACCTCCCACATCGCCACGGACAAGACCGGCACCCTGACGCTGAACCAGATGACCGCCCGGCGGCTGCTCGCCTCCGGGTGCTGGTTCGAGGTCACCGGGCAGGGCTACGCCGACGGCGGGCAGGTGCTGGCCGACGGTGACGAGGGCGGGGACCCCGCGGCAGCGCTGCTGGCGATGGCGCTCGCCAGTGACGCCGTGGTGCGTGACGGGCAGGTCGTGGGGGACCCGACCGAAGCTGCCCTGGTGGTCCTCGCGCACAAGGGAGGTGTCGACGTCGACGCCGCTCGCCGGGCCTGGCCGCGCTGGGCCGAGGTGCCGTTCGACTCCTCGCGCAAGTACATGGCCACGCTCCACCGTCCCGCGGACGCGGGCCCGACCGCGCGTCGCACCGCGACGGCCGCGGGTCTCGACGTCCCCGACCACGGCGTGCTCCTGTTCGCCAAGGGGGCGGCCGACGTGCTCGCCCGCCGCAGCTCGCTGCTCGCGACCCCCACCGGGCCGGTGCCGCTCGACGAGGACGAGCGGCAACGGCTCACCACGAGGCACGACGACCTCGCGGCCCAGGGCCTGAGGGTCCTCGCGATCGCCTACCGGCGGTACGACGACCTCGACGAGGGCTCGGTCCCGCAGATGGAACCCGAGGAGCTCGACGAGCACGTCGACGGCCTCACGCTGCTCGCCCTGGTGGGCATCGTCGACCCGCCGCGGCCCGAGGCGAGGTCAGCCGTGGCCGAGGCCCAGCAGGCGGGCATCGTCGTGCACATGATCACCGGCGACCACGTCGGTACGGCGTCCGCCATCGCCGACGACCTCGGCATCCACGGCGAGGCGATCCTCGGGACCGAGGTCGAGGGCCTCGACGACCAGGAGCTCGCCCGTCGCGCCGTCGGGCTCGGTGTGCTCGCCCGGGTCAGCCCGGAGCACAAGATCCGGATGGTGAACGCGCTGCGCTCCGACGGGTCCGTGGTGGCGATGACCGGGGACGGGGTCAACGACGCACCGGCCCTGAAGCAGGCCGACATCGGCATCGCCATGGGGATCACCGGCACCGAGGTGTCCAAGGGCGCGGCCCGCATGATCCTCACCGACGACAACTTCGCCACGATCGTGACCGCGGTGCGCGAAGGACGGGGCATCTACGACAACATCGTGAAGTTCGTCAGGTTCCAGATCACGACCTCCTGGGGCTTCGTCGTGATCTTCCTGACGTCCAGCCTCTTCGGACTGGCAGGTGGGGCGCCCTTCACCCCCCTGCAGATCCTCTGGGTGAACATCATCATGGACGGCCCGCCGGCCATGGCCCTCGGGCTCGACGAGCCGGACCCGGACGTGATGCGTCGCCCGCCGAGGCCGGTGGCCGAGCCGATCCTCACGCGCCACCGGCTCTACCGGATCCTGCTGTCCGCCACCGTGATGGCCGTCGGGATCATCGCCCTGCTGGTGGCGCTGCCCGACGGGGCATCCGGGGACGCGTCGGGCACCAGCACGGTGGTGTTCACCACCTACGTCCTGTTCCAGCTGTTCAACCTGCTCAACGTGCGCAGCGACGAGCGGTCGGTGTTCGCACGGTCCACCTTCACCAACCGCTGGCTGTGGATCGCGTTGGGTGCGGTGCTGGTGCTGCAGGTCGCGGCCGTGCACGTGCCGTGGCTGCAGGGCCTGTTCGACACGACCGCCCTGTCGCTGCCGCAGTGGGCGCTGGCGGTCGCGGTCGCGAGCTCGGTGCTGTGGGTGGAGGAGGCACGCAAGGCCTTCCTGCGGCACCGCTCTCACGGCAGGACCGGTGAGTCGCAGGAGGTGGCGCCGTCGGCACGGCCGGCCCCGGTGCCGGAGCACCTCGGCTGACCGAGGGTGCGGCGTCGGCTCAGGGCCACCTCGGTCCCGGTGGTCGTGCCGGGCTCGTGCGTGCAGGCTGCTCGGTCCGCACGGTGAGGACGAGGATGCCGGTGAGGGCGGGGTCCAGCGGCTGCATGAGCCCGTGCGGGGCGACGACCACCGACGCACCACATCCGCGAGCGACACGCAGGACGCGTGTCGTCAGGGTCCGCGACGGCTTGTCGGTCGGGCCGGGGCAGCCGCGTGTGGTGCGGAGCACGTGGGGCACGCCGCTGTCCGACGCGTACGCGGGCAGCAGGCGCGGAAGCCGGGCGCGGAGAGCGTGGTAGTCCTCGTCGGCAGCGCGTTCGACGGCGGCCAGGTGGGCCGCATCGGTGGTGAAACCTGCCGTCCGCCGCAAGATGATGAGCTCGAGCGGTCCCGACGCGATCTCGACCTGCGTGAGGGCCTCCACCAGGACCGGCTCGGGTGGCAGACCGGGCACGAGCACCGCTGCGACCCCCCGGGCGGCACGCGCCTCGGAAGGGGTGGCGGTGCGGGTGGCGGTGGGGGGAGGCCGGCCGGCGGGTCGGCGACGGGGGTCTCCTCGTGACGGCCCCAGCAGACGCAGCACCGTCCCGGACAGGGCGGGGGCGACGGGTAGGGAGGAGCAGAGCAGGGCCATGACGGTGCCTCCGGTCGTGTGGTCAACCGGAGGTCTCTCCCAGCCCCGTCGGAGCGGGCCCCCTGCCCCGGGCCGGTGAGGGCCGTACTGACGGGGTCAAGGCGGGGGGATACTCCCCTCCTCGAACGTGGATCCGTACACATGAAGCAGAACACATGAACCAGTCTGCAGGCAAGGCTCCTGACCCTCGGGTCGACCTGACCGCCCGTCGCCCCGACCGCTTCGTCGACGGCTGTCAGCGGAAGATGGCCAGCAGCTCGCCGATCTGGTGGTCGGCCTCCTGGGGGTGCCTGAAGTGCCGCTCGGGGTTCAGCTCGTAGCGGTTGCGGCGCCCGTGCCTCACCTTGGTCACGTAGCCCCCGGACTCGAGGTCCGCCAGGATCAGCTGCGCGGAGCGCTCCGTGATGCCCACCGCCGCGGCGATGTCCCGCACCCGGGACTCCGGATGGCGATGCACGTACACGAGCACGTGACCGTGGTTGGTGAGGAACCGCCACTGCGACCTGGGTGCGGTCTCGGGCGCGACGGTCGAGCTGGTCGTACCTGTCACCGTGCTCCTCCTCCGGGTGCCTCGCGGTCCGCTGGCAACCATAGATCAGGAACTGGAACACACGTATTGCAATTTGCGTATGGTGTCGCCCGTGATGGTGCTGAAAGCAGTCCGGGCGCTGGCCGTGCTCCTCCTGTCGTCGGTCGTCGTGGTCGCGGTCGTGGTCGGTGTGGGGGGACCGTTCACGTGGAGCGTGGTCACCCTCGCCGGGGTCGACGTCGGGCTGCGGGTCGACGTCCTCACCCTGGTGCTGTCGGGTCTGGTGACCGGCGTCGTGGCCGTGGTGGCGAGCTACTCCGTCCGCAACCTCGCCGGCCGCGACGGGACGACCCGCTTCGGGTGGCTGCTGGCGGGGGCGACGCTGGCCCTGCTGGTCATGGTGGCCGGCGCGAGCCTGCCCGTGGTCGCGGCGGGGTGGACCGTGAGCGGGCTGGTGCTGTCGGCCATGGTCGGTCAGGCCCGCACCCCGGTGGCGCGGCGGGCCGCCGGCTACGTCAGACGGCGGCTGCTGCTGGGTGATGCCGCGGTGTGGGCGGCGGTGGTCGTGGGCCTGCTCACGCTGCCCACGCTGAACCGCGCCGAGCTGGCGGTGGCCGACCTGTCGTCGTGGTGGACGCTGGTGGTGGCTGTCCTGCTGGTCCTCGCGTGCGTGGTCCGGTCGGCGCTGGTGCCGGTGCAGGCGTGGTTGGTGGAGACGGCGGAGGCCCCGTCGCCGGTGTCGGCGCTGCTGCACGCCGGCATGGTGAACGGTGCCGGGGTCATGGTGTGCCTGTTCTGGCCGCTGTTCGTGGCTGCACCGTTCGCCCTGCTGGGGCTGCTGGTGGTCGGGGCCGTCACGGTCGCGGTGAGTGCGTTGACCATGAGCGTCCGGACGGACGTCAAGGGTCGCCTGGCCGGTTCCACCAGCACGCAGATGGGGTACATGGCCGTGCAGCTGGGCCTCGGCCTGCCGGCGGCGGCGGTGACGCACCTGGTCGGGCACGGCTGCTACAAGGGGTGGTTGTTCCTGCGGGCGGGAGGCGCCGTGACGCGCTCGCGCCGCCAGCCCCTCGCGCCGTTGTACGCGCCGACGGGCGCCGATCCGGCCGGTCGCGGGACCGGTGCGTCGGGATCGCAGGTCCGGGTGGCCGTGGCCGCGGCAGGCACCCTGGCGGTGGCCGGTGCGCTGCCGGCCGTCGCCGTCGCGGTCGGCTCCCTGGGTCCGGCCGCCGTCCTGCCGGTCGGTGCGGGTGTCGCGACCCTGGTCGTCGCGGTGCGCGCGGCGGGGCGTGCGGGCGTGGCGGGACGGTCGAGGGCCGCCCTGGCCCTGCTCGGGGCGGTCGCGGTCGCGGGGTACGCCTGGATGCTGGTGGCGGCGGAGGTCGGCCTGGCCCCGGTCCTGCCGCTGCGACCGGTCTGGCCGACCGAGGTCGCGGTCGTCCTCCTCGGCCTGCTCGGCGTGGGGGCTGTCGCCGTCAGCGTCCTGCTGCGGCAGGTCGTCCGTCGGCCCGCGGGTCGCCTCGCCCTGCGCCTGACGGTGAGCACGCTGCCGCCGTGGTCTCGGCGGCGTCACCGACCGGTGCCCGTGGAGCACGTCGTCCCCGCGGAGCCCGGCTGCACCCGGGAGGAGGTGGCGCGGCTCGTGCAGGTCGTGTCGCGGGGCGTGGGACCGGCATGGCCGTTGCGGACGATCGTCGCCGCCAACCCGTGGGCCGGGCTGGAAGGCTTCACCCACACCGACGCCGCGTCGGTGTCGTCCCTCCTGCTGTCCACCCGCGGCTACCTGCCGCTGACGCGGTACGGGCAGCTGCACCGGGAGGGCCGGATCAGCCGTGAGGACCTGCTCCGGGCGGTGGGCCAGGCCGGTGGCGAGCAGGGCCGCCCGATCGGGCAGGTCGAGGCCGAGGCCCGGGTCGAGGAGCTGCTGCGGCAGACCTCGGGGGCCCTCGCGAACGGTGGTGGCGGGCACCGGCTCCCGGCCCTGGCCGACGAGCACGCGGCCCTGTGGTGCGCCCGTGCCTGGTCCCGTGCCCTCGAGGAGCCGCCGGGCGGACCGTGGGGGCTGTGGCGCGCGGCGGCCGCAGACCCGTCCTACGGCCGTGCGACCGGCCTGCCGGGGCTGGGTGACATGGCCCGGGCCCTCCCCGAGGACCCCTACGAGGCGTTGGGTCGGTTGCTCCCGCCCCGCGCCGCCGACCAGCCGTCGGCGGGGGCCTACCTGTCCGGGCTGCTCAACCGTGGGGCCGGTTGGGCCGCGCACGCCGCGTGGCGCAGCCGGGAGTGCGGCCACCCGGCCCCGCTGGTGCAGCTGCTGGCCCTGCGGGGGGCCCTGCAGACCCTGCTGCCCCAGCACGACGGCCCGCCGGGGCGCCACCCCCGGGGCGTGCCGCCGGAGCTGGACTCGGCCGACACGCCGAGCCTGGAGGCGCCCCCGGTGGACGCGGTGCTGCAGGCGCAGGCGCTGTGGCAGCGAGCCTACGAGCTGGGGTTCCGTGACGAGCTGGTCGACCGGTTGCGGCCGCAGGCCGCGCGGCTGGCGGTGGAGGGACCTGCGCGGCAGACGTCCGGCCGAGGGGGTGGTGGCACCCCGCGCGGCGACGGAGCGGCTCCCTCGGCCCAGGTCGTGTTCTGCATCGACGTGCGCTCCGAGCGGCTGCGGCGGGCCCTGGAGTCCGAGGGGGCCTACCAGACGATCGGTTTCGCGGGCTTCTTCGGAACGGCCCTGCGCTACACCACGGTCGAAGGTGCGTCGTTCGACCAGTGCCCGGCCCTCATCCGCCCGTCGTTCACGGTCAGCTCCGACTCCTCGGCCCCGGGGAGCCGCGCCCCGGCGCTGGCCGCGGCGCTGTCGGCCATCCACGCCTCGCCGCTCACGGCCCTGGTCGTGGCCGAGGCCGGCGGGGGAGTCGCCGGGGCGGCCGCCGTGGCGAGGACGTTGGCGCCGGCACGGTGGCAGGGTCTCGTGCAGTGGTGGAACCAGGACCACGGCCGCTGGGGAGCAGCCGACCTCGTCGGACCCCACGCCGTGTGGGGGCTGCCGCTGGCCCAGCGGGTCGGGATCGCGGCTGACGCCCTCCGGGGCATGGGCCTGACGTCGGGCTTCGCGCCGCTGCTCGTCATCTGCGGGCACGGCGCGACCGTGGAGAACAACGCCTTCGCCTCCGCGTACGACTGCGGGGCCTGCGGAGGCAACAGCGGACACGTCAACGCCCGCGTCCTGTCCTCCCTGCTCAACGACCCGGGCGTGCGTGCCGGTCTCGCCGAGGACGGCATCAGCCTCCCCGCCACGACCACGGCGGTCGCGGCCGTTCACGACACCACGACCGACGAGGTGACCCTCGACCCCTACCGCCGCTCGGGCGTCGACCACCCGTCTGCGTCCCCGGAGGCCATCCGGCGACTGCGGCGGGACCTGCTCGCGGCGGGGGAGTCGGTCAGGGCGGAGCGGCGCCCGGCGCTGCCCGGGGCGCCCCGCGGTCGACGCGGCACGGGCGGGCCAGGACTGCTGCACCACGTCCGGGCCCGGGCCGGCGACTGGGCCCAGCCCGCACCGGAGTGGGGGCTGGCCGGCAACGCGGCGTTCGTCGTCGGGCCCCGAGAGCTCACCAGGGGCGTGGACCTGCAGGGCAGGGTGTTCCTGCACGACTACGACCCCCAGCTGGACCCCGACGGCGCCGTGCTGAGCACGGTGCTCACCGCGCCGGCCGTCGTCACACAGTGGATCAACGCCCAGTACTACGCCTCCACGGTCGACCACGAGGTCCTGGGCTCGGGGGACAAGGCCACCCACAACGTCGTCGGTGACGTCGGCGTCCTCAGCGGCGCGCACGGTGACCTGCGGCAGGGGCTGCCCTGGCAGGCCCTGTTCGCCTCCGACCCCGCCCGTCGCCCCGACAGCGCCCAGCACGAACCGCTGCGCCTGCTCGTCCTCGTCTGGGCGACGACGGACTCCCTCGGGCGCACGGTCACCAGGCACCCCGAGGTGATGCGCCTGGTGACCAACGCGTGGATCACCCTGGCCGCCGTGAACCCGGACGACGGTGCGGTCCACCGGCTCACCCCAGGACTGAGGTGGTGCACGTGGCCCGCCCAGGACGACAGGTGCCCACCGGGGGATACATTGAGGAGCGCGCGGTCGTCGACCCGGTCGCGTTGAGGACTGATGTCATGCAGTCACGTCGGTGCACGCGGATCGTGTCGGGGCTGCTCGACGAGCGGGCAGGGTCGACGCAGGACCTGGCGCAGCGACTGGTGGACGGCTGCGTCGCGACCGTAGGCGTGAGTGGCGTGGGCCTGGTGCTGATGCGTGGCGACAACCCGTCAGGGGTGGTGGCGGCGTCGGACAGGGCCGCGACCGTGATGGAGGACCTGCAGTTCACCCTCGGGGTGGGGCCGTGCGTGCACGCCTCGCGGACGGGGCACCCGGTGCTGGTGCCGGACCTGGCCCGCGCCGGCCCCGCGCGGTGGCCGGCGTTCACCGAGGGGGCACTGGCCGCGGGTATCCGCGCGGTCTTCGCCTACCCGCTCCGGGTGGGGGCGGTCAGGCTCGGCGTCCTGGACCTGTACCGGGACCGCCCGGGGATGCTCACCGACGCGGAGCACCGCCTGGCCCTGGACCACGCCGACGCGGCGACCGCTGTCGTGCTGCACCTGCAGTCGCAACCCGCAACGCCCGGCAGCACCGACGGTCACGGTGACCCGGTCGTGTCGGCCCTGCTCGACGTGGTCACGGACCGCGCGGAGGTGCACCAGGCGACAGGGCTGGTCGCGGTGCAGAGCGAGGTCGGCATGCCCGAGGCCCTGTCGCTGCTGCGGGCGCGGTCCTACGCGACGGGCCGTCCGATGCTGGACCTGGCCCGTGACGTCCTGGCGCGCCGGCTCACCTACAGCTCCAGCGGGGAACCGTCGACCGGAGGGAGCGGCCAGATCGAGGTGCACGAGACCGACTGATGCGGGCTGCCGGACGCCGACGCGGCTGGGCTGCTGCCCGGCCGACGGGGGCGGCGGTCGGGTTCTGCGACGGTTCGGGTCTATGCTGCAGATACCCCTGGGGGGTATCGACGACGAGCGGGAGCCATCATGACCCACACGCACCGCGAGCACGCCCGGGACGGGCAGGACGCCGCGAGCCACGAGGACGACCACGCTCCGCCGGCCCGCACGGAGCAGCAGACGGGCGGCCACGGCGGGCACGGCGGTGGCCACGGGGACCACGCGGCGCAGTTCCGCGACCGGTTCTGGCTGACGCTGGTCCTGGCCGTCCCGGTGGTCGTCTGGTCGCACCACGTGCAGATGCTGCTCGGGTACACGGCGCCGGAGGTGCCCGGTCAGGAGCTCATCGGCCCCGTCCTGGGGTCGGTCGTCTTCTTCTACGGCGGCTGGCCGTTCCTGACCGGCGGCCTGGGCGAGCTGCGGTCCCGCCGCCCCGGGATGATGCTGCTGATCAGCCTCGCGATCACCGTCGCCTACGTGGCGTCGATGGCCACCGCCCTGGGGGTGTTCGACCAGGAGGTGTGGTGGGAGCTGGCCCTGCTGATCGCCATCATGCTGCTGGGGCACTGGATCGAGATGCGGGCCATCGGCCAGGCCCAGGGGGCCCTCGCCGCGCTGGAGGAGCTGCTGCCGGACGAGGCCGACCGGCTGCGGCCCGACGGCAGCACCGAGACGGTGCCGACCGGTGACCTGAACCCGGGTGACGTCGTGCTCGTGCGGCCCGGGGCCCGGGTCCCGGCTGACGGCGTGGTCGCCGACGGCACCGCGGACGTGGACGAGTCGATGATCACCGGGGAGTCCACCCCGGTCAGCCGGTCCACCGGGGACGCGGTCGTCGCCGGCACCGTCCTCGCCGACTCCAGCCTGCGGGTGAGGGTCACGGCGATCGGCGACGACACCTCGCTGGCCGGGATCCGGCGGCTCATCGAGAAGGCCCAGTCGTCCCGCTCCCGCGCGCAGGCCCTCGCCGACCGGGCGGCCGCGCTGCTGTTCTACGTCGCCCTGGCCTCCGGTGCGACGACGGCCCTGGTCTGGACCCTGCTGGGGGAGCCGGCGTTCGCCGTCGACCGCACCGTCACGGTCCTGGTGATCGCCTGCCCCCATGCCCTGGGCCTGGCGATACCCCTGGTGACGGCCATCTCCACCGCGAAGTCGTCCCGGTCCGGGATCCTGGTCACCGACCGGATCGCCCTGGAGCGGATGCGGACCATCGACGCCGTCCTCTTCGACAAGACCGGCACCCTCACCCGCGGCCAGCACGTGGTGGCCGGGGTCGGCGCGGCCCCCGGGCACGAGGTGACCGAGGTGCTGCGCCTGGCCGGGGCGGTGGAGGGGGACTCCGAGCACCCGCTCGCCCGGGCCATCCGCGTCCACGCGGTCCAGACGCTGGGCGACCTGCCGAGCGCGACCGGGTTCCGGTCGCTGACCGGGCGCGGGGTGCAGGCCGACGTCGAGGGCCGCACCGCCTCCGTCGGGGGCCCGGCCCTGCTGCGTGAGCTGGCGCTGGAGGTCCCCGACGAGCTCGTCGCCTGGGCGCAGCCGTGGGTCGCCCGCGGTGCAGCCGTCCTGCACGTGGTCCGGGACTCCCAGGTCGTCGGAGCCGTGGCGCTCGAGGACGAGATCCGCGACGTCTCCCGCGACGCCGTCAAGGCCCTGCAGGACAGCGGGGTCATGGTGGCCATGGTGACCGGCGACGCCCGCTCCGTCGCCGACGCCGTCGGCCGGGAGCTCGGCATCGACGAGGTGTTCGCCGAGGTCCTGCCGCAGGACAAGGACGCCAAGGTCGCCGAGCTCCAGGCCCGGGGGCTGAGCGTGGCGATGGTCGGTGACGGCGTCAACGACGCCCCCGCGCTGTCCCGGGCCGACGTCGGGATCGCCATCGGCGCCGGCACCGCGGTCGCGGTGCAGTCCGCCGGGATCGTCCTGGCCTCCGACGACCCCCGCGCGGTGCTCGCCATCCGCACCCTGTCGGCCGCGACCTACCGCAAGATGGTCCAGAACCTGTGGTGGGCGGCGGGCTACAACATCGTCGCCATCCCGCTCGCCGCCGGCGTCCTCGCCCCCGTGGGGTTCGTGCTGCCGATGGCCCTGGGCGCCGTGCTGATGAGCGCCTCCACGGTCGTCGTCGCCCTGAACGCCCAGCTGCTGCGCCGGGTGCAGCTCCAGGGCCTCGAGGAGCATCGGCCCACGCCGTCCACCACCTCGGCGTCCCGGACATGAGCCGGTGGGCGGGCAGCAGGTCCCGTGGCGGGAGGTGGGTGCGGCAGCACCCCCTGCCCGCGGGGCTGGCGGGGCTGGCCTCCGTGGCCCTCGCGGTGTGGTCGGTCCGGCTGGTGCAGGTGCAGAGGAGCGTCGCCCGGGCCAGCAGGTACTGGTCGCAGCCCCGGGGGGACAGCGGTGGCCTGGTCTACGTCGCCCTGGGCGACTCCGCGGCTCAGGGTGTCGGTGCCACCTCCCCCGAGAACGGGTACGTCGGGCGGCTGGCCGAGCAGCTCCGCCGGGCCACCGGGGAGCCGGTCCTGGTCGTCAACCTCAGCTCGTCCGGGGCGAAGGTCGCGGACGTCGTGGACCAGCAGCTGCCGCAGGTGCGAGCCCTGGACGCGGACCTCGTGACGGTGGCCGTCGGCGGCAACGACGTCATCGGCTACCAGCGTGCCCGGTTCGAGGCCGACGTGGCCCGCCTCGTCGCGGGTCTGCCCGCGGGCACGTTCGTCGCCGACGTGCCGTACTTCATGCACGGGCACCGGGAGACGGACTCCGCCCAGGCGGCCGGCATCGTGCGCACCGCCGCCCAGGACGCGGGCCTGGTGGTCGTGCCCCTCAACGAGGAGCTCCGCGGCGAGGGGTGGTCCGCGATGCTGACCCAGACCGCGGCCGACGCGTTCCACCCCAACGACCGCGGCCACGCCGTCTGGGCCCGGACGTTCTGGCGCACCATGAGCGAGTCGGGTCGACCGCGTCGGCAGGCGTCGGGCGACGAGTGACCCCCGACCGACGGTCCACGGTCCGTCGGCCGTCAGCCCGGCGGCGGGTGCGGCCCCGGCCCCGGCTGCTCGTCGAGCGCGTGAGGTCCCGTCCTGACGTTCGTCCCGTCGGCCGGCCGGACGGCCTTCGCCGGGGGGAGGCCCAGCCCGTCGGGGCTGGGGTGGGCCGACGCCCGACGCGGCTCGACGTCGGTCTCCCGGCCCGGTCGCCGGTGGTTGCTGACCACGATGTACGCCACGGCCAGGACGACGACGAGAAGGGCGGTGAGCTGGTTGACCCGCATCCCGAGGACGAGGTTGGCCTCGTCGGTGCGCAACAGCTCCAGCAGGGCCCGGGCCGTGCCGTACATGGCCAGGTAGAGCGCGAACGCCCGGCCGTGGCCGAGCCGGAAACGGCGGTCGGCCCAGATCACGACCGCTGCCGTGAGCAGGCTCCACAGCGACTCGTAGAGGAACGTCGGGTGGAAGGTCTCCGCGTCGGGGTGGGCGCTCGGGCGGTTCTCGGGGTCGATGCGCAGCCCCCACGGCAGGGTGGTGGGGGTGCCGTAGATCTCCTGGTTGACGTAGTTGCCCCAGCGGCCGAAGGCCTGGCCGACGGCGATGCCGGGGGCGAGGGCGTCGGCGAAGGCGGGCAGGGGGATGCCGCGGCGGCGACAGGCGTACCAGGCGGCGAGGCCGCCACCGATGAGCCCGCCGAAGATGGCGAGGCCGCCCTCCCAGACGCGGAGGACGTCCCAGGGGTCACGGCCGGGGCCGACGTAGTCCTGCAGCCGGGACAGCACGTGGTAGGCGCGGGCGCCGACGATGCCGCCCGGCACGGCCCACACCAGGACGTCGACGACGGTGCCGGGCTGACCGCCCCGGGCGACCCAGCGTCGGTTCGCGAGCCAGCCGCCGACCACGATGCCCATGAGGATGAGCAGCGCGTAGGCCCGGATCGGGAGGACCCACAGGTACCAGGTCCCCTGGGAGGGGCTGGGGATCCCGGGGGTGGCGGCCGCGAGCAGCTGGGGCAGGTCGACCAGGGCGGGCAGGACGGTCATCGGGTCCCTCCGGGTGCGGGTTGCCGGGCCGGGGCGGGGGTCAGCCAGCGGCGCAGCTGCCAGCTGTAGGCCAGGACCGCGAGGACGGCCAGCGCCAGCCAGGTGCGGTCCCCGCCGGGGACGTGGTGGCTGCTGATGTGGCCGAGGAACACGTCCATCCACCGCTCGTGCGCGGCCCCGGCCCGGAACAGCAGGTCCGGGGCCATGGCCACCACGTGGAACCCGAGCACGGTCAGCAGCTGGGCCGGGGCGGGGCGGCCGCGCCACCGCAGGTGCACCGCGTGCCACACCACGGTGATGATCACCGCGACGAGGAAGTGCGTGGACCAGTGGAACGCCGCGTCGTGGCCGGTGTAGGTCCGGTACAGGACCACCTCGGCCACCACGAGGACCGCGGCTTGCACGGCCAGGGTCAGCGGCCGCAGGGCCGGTGGGAGGTCGGCGGTCACGGGGCGGACCCGAGGATGGTGGTGACCTCGAAGGCGTTGTCCGGCCAGGACGGGTCCAGGGTGGAGTACCGGACCACCCCGGCGGGGTCGACCACCGCGTAGCCGATGCCCGGGCCGCCGTCGACGGGCTCGGGGAGCCGGACCGCCGCGGCGAGCAGCTCGTCCGGGTCCTCGACCACGCTCACGAGGCCGGGCCGGCCGCCTGCGGGAGGCCTGGTGGTGGCGTCCCCGTCCTGCTCGGCTGTCGCGCGGGGGTGGCCCTGGACCACGACGGTCACCTGCGCGGCGGCCGGTATCGAGTGGCGCCAGGAGTCGAGCAGGTCGGCGTCGGGGGGCGCCCGGACGAACAGCAGGACGTTCGGGACGTCGCGCAGGTGCACCCCCGCCACGAGAGGGTCCACCCTCGGGCCGTCGAGGACGAGCCCGTCCCGTTGCGACGCGGCGTCCGGCTGGTCCAACGGTCCGGGGCCACGTGAACCGAGCAGCACGGCCCCCACCAGCAGCAGGCACACCACGACGCCGGCGAGCAGCACCCCGGTTCCGGCGGGCGGTCGCAGCCTGCGGCCGGCCGGACGTGCACCCGGATGCGTCACGATCCGCCGCCGGTGCTGAGGAGGGCGAGCCGGTCCCAGGTCCGTCCCTCGTCGTCGGAACGAAGGACCTCCTGCTCGGTGGCCGCGAGGTAGCTGCCCTCCTGGGTGACCGCGAAGGCGGCCGGCGCGGCGGGCAGGACGCCGGCTCGGCCCCAGGACTTCTCGACCAGCTGCCAGACGGTGCCGTCGACGCCCACCCCGGCCAGCCCGGTCGTGCTCCCGGTGATGGTCTCGACCTGGGACAGCAGGACCGGCGGTTGCGGGGAGAACGGGGCGAAAGAGATGCCGCGATCGGTGCTCGCGAGCAGGCCCTCGACGGTGGTGGCGAGCAGCGTTGTCCCGTCGGGGGCGACGCCGAGGTCGGAGACGGCCTCGAACGACTCACCGTGCTGCCAGGTGAGCCCGCCGTCCCCGCTGGACAGGACGGCGCCGCTCACGCTGTCCCAGCCGAACACGTCCGCGCTGCCGGACCTGCCCACGGTGAGGGCGTGGAGGTCCGCCTCACCCAGCAGCGACACCGACGTCCACGTCTGCCCGGCGTCGGTGCTCTCGATCAGACCGAGGTGAGCCGGGAGGTCCTCCCGCAGGTCGGGGTGCCCGCTGCCCAGCAGCCGGTCCCCGTCGACGGCGAACCCCATCGTGTCCTGCCACCGGTCGGCGACCCTCACCGGCGGCTCGCCGTCGACCAGCCGGAACAGGCCGGTGTGGGCGGCCGCCAGGACGTCACCCGACGTCGGGTCGACGCCGAGGCCGTGGACATGACCCATCCCGGGGTCGGTGGACCCGGCTGCCGGGTCGGCGCGCTCCTGTCCGCCGGCACAACCGGCGAGCAGGAGGGCGACCGAACCCAGCAGGGACGGGACCAGCGCACGCGATGCGTGCGACACCCGTCCGCGCTTCATGACGCGTCGAGCAGGTCCTGCATCCGGGTGATCTCGGACTCCTGGGCCTCGATGATGTCCTCGGCGAGGGCCCGGGCGTCCGGGTTCTCACCGTCGTCGAGCAGCGTGTCGGCCATCTCCACGGCACCCTCGTGGTGCTCGATCATCATCGCCAGGAACATCTGGTCGAACTCGGCCCCCTCGGCGGCGGAGAGGTCGGCCATCTGCTGCGGCGTCATCATCCCGGACATGCCCTCCATGCCCATGCCCTCCATCTCGTCGGCGTCCATGCTGCTGTGGTCCATGCCCTCCATCTCGTCCACGGGCATCTCGGACGACCCGCCCATGGGGCCGTCAGCGCCCCAGGCGTCCAGGAAGGCGGTCATGGTCTGGATCTCGGGCTCCTGGGCGGCGGAGATCTCGCCGGCCAGCTCGAGGACGTCCGGGTCGTCGGTGCGGTCCGCGGCGAGCGCGGACATCATCACCGCCTGCCGGTGGTGGGGGATCATGCCCTGGGCGAAGGTGATGTCCGCCTCGTTGTGGGCCTCGGCCACCTCAGCGGCCGCAGTCGGGACGTCCTCGGCGGAGGTCGACGTGGTGTCGTCCCCGCAGGCAGCGAGGACGAGGGTCAGGGTCACGGCAGCCGTGAGGGCTGCCGCGCCGCGTCGCGGCGTGGTCATGGTGGTTCTCCTGTCGTCAGGAACGGGTGTGCGGACGGGGCGTGCCGGCGTGGTCGCCGGGCCCGGTCACACCCGGATGACGCAGAGGGCGACGCGTGGCGGTGACCACCACGCCGCCGAGGGACCGATCAAGCCGATCGAGCCCGAGGCCGGCGTCCGCAGGTCCTCACCGGCCGTGCGTCGGCGCAGGAGCAGCAGGGCGAGCCCGGCCAGCCCGACGCCGACCAGGGCCACGACGCAGCCCGCGACGAGGTCGTGGTGCTCTGCGGGCTCCGGTCGACCAGGTGCCAGGGTCAGGACGGCGCCCGTGGCCCCCGGGTGGGCCGCCGCGACCCCCGAGGGAGCAGGCCCTCCCGCGGTGGCGTCCGTGTGGCTGAGGACGTCGGTGGCGAGGCCGTGCTGCTGCCCGAGGTGGGTGTGCGCCGAGGCGGACACCGCGAGGAACCCGTGCATCGTGAAGAAGCCCGCCGCGAACACGAGCAGGACGAGCAGACGACCCCACCGGGTCACCGTCCCGCCCCGGGGCTCACACAGCTGCACCACCCCAGGGTACGGCTCGCCGCCGGCCCGGGACCGCACGGGCAGGCCCGGTCGTGGGTCGACATCACGGTGGCCCGGCCCTGGTTCCCGGGGACGGCGCGGGACACTACCTGCCGTGACGCACCCGCCGACCGGCCCAGCCGACCGCTCGACACCCCTGAGGCGCCGCCGTCGAGGCGGCCCACGATGAGCGGACGCCACGGCGCCGAAGCCGTCGACGGTGGCGTCGAGAGCCGGCGGCCCCTGGTCGTCATGCTGCTCGTCCTCCTGCCGTTCCTGCTGGCGTCCGCCGTCGGGCTCGTCGTGGTCTGGCCGTCGCAGGACGCGGCGCCCCGGGGCACGGGTGCGCCGGAGGCCGGGTTCGTCGACATGTCGCAGAACGAGCAGCTCCCGGGTGAGGTGCTGTCGACCTCGGGCGAGATCTGCGAGGGGGCGCCCACCGACCTGCTGGCGGACGGGTCGATCCCCCAGTCGAACCTCTGCGCGGGGGCGGACGTCCGCATCCTGTCCGGGCCCGAGCAGGGCGAGGTGGTGCGGGTCCCGCTGCCGCCGCAGGTCTTCCAGTCCGGCATCGCGGAGGGGCAGCGGGTGGTGCTGGGGCGCAACGCCGTGGTGGTGGTGGAGACGACGGTGGTCGAGGCCGACCCGGGCGAGGTCGTGTACTCGTGGGTGGACTTCGACCGTTCCCGCGCGCTGCTGGTGCTCGTCGGGACGTTCGTCCTGTTCGTGGTCGCCATCGGGCGCAAGCAGGGTGCGGCGGCCATCGGCGGTCTGGCCCTGACCTACCTGGCGCTGGCCTACGTCGTGATCCCCGCCCTGCGGCAGGGCGAGAACCCGGTGCTGGTCGCCGTCTGCGTGTCGATCCCGCTGATGACCGCCGTGCTGTACCTGGCCCACGGGTTCTCCACCCGCACCACGGCCGCGTTGCTGGGCACCGTGTTCGGCCTGCTGGCGACCACGGGGCTGGCGGTGTGGGTGTCCTCGGCGGCGAGCCTGACGGGCCTGACCGACGAGGACGCCTACGTCCTGAGCACCATGACCACCGGGGCCGACCTCCGCGGCATCGTGCTCTGCGGTCTGGTGGTGGCCGGGCTCGGCATCCTCAACGACGTCACCATCACCCAGGTCTCCTCCGTCTGGGAGATCAAGACCCTGGCCCCGGGGGCCCGCTTCGCCGAGCTGTTCCGCAGCGGCATGCGGGTCGGGCGGGACCACCTGGCCTCGACCGTCTACACCATCGCGTTCGCCTACGCCGGGGCCGCCCTGCCGACCATGCTGCTGCTGGGGATGTTCGACCAGCCGTTGGAGCAGGTGCTCACCTCAGGAGCGATCGCGGAGGAGATCGCCCGCACCGCCGTCGGGTCCATCGGCATGATCCTCGCCATCCCCGTCACCACCGCCATCGCCGCGGCCGCTGTGGTCGCCGGTCGGGGGGTGGTCATGAGGTCGGGGCAGGGCTCGCCCGAGGGGCCGAGCCGCGGGGACGCCGCAGCGCGTGACGGGGGTCGAGCCCCCACGACCGGCTCGGTTCCGAGTTCGGCCCTGTAGGGCTCCTCCCACCCGGCCTCGCTGCGGGGTACCCGCCGGTACGGAGGGTCTCCGTGTGCCCGCGGCCGCGTGCGGGGCTCAGCCGCTGCGTCCAGCACGGCGTGCGTCTGCGGCGCCGCGTGCCTGCTCCCGCCGGTAGCGGGCCCGGGCGAGCCTGCGGGCGAACGGGCGGGCCAGGTCGGCCGCGCCCACCACGCCCGCGTCGTTGCCGAGGCTGGCCGCCACGACCTCCGCCTCGGGCCGGAACCCCCGGCCGGTCAGCGAGGCGCGGAAGGCGCGCCTCGTCGGTGCGAGCAGCAGGTCACCGGCCTCGGACACGCCGCCGCCGATGACGACGCGACCAGGGTCGTAGGCCGCGACGAGGTTCGCGACGCCGACGCCCAGCCACTGGCCGACCTCGGCGAACAGCTCGGCCGCGGCCGGGTCGCCGGAGCCGGCGACCTCGCTCACCAGCGGTCCGGTGATGCGGCTGGGGTCGCCGTCGGCGGCCTGCAGCAGCGCGTGGGCCATGGGGGAGCCGCTGGCCGCGAGCGACCGGGCCTCGCGCACGAGCGCGTTGCCGCTCGCGTACTGCTCCCAGCAACCCCGGTTGCCGCACTCGCACCGGTGGCCCCCGGGGACGACCTGCATGTGCCCGAACTCGCCGGCGAGGCCGAACCTGCCCCGCTGCAGCAGGCCCCCGACGACCACGGCCCCGCCGATGCCCGTGCCGAGGTTGACGACCAGCAGCTGGTCCTCGCCCCGGCCCGCGCCGAAGCGCCACTCGCCCCAGGCGGAGGCGTTGGCGTCGTTCTCCACCACGACGGGCAGGCGCAGCCGTCGGTACAGGGCGTCGCGCAGCGGCTCCCGCCGCCACGACAGGTGCGGGGCGAACAGGACGGTGCGCCGGTCCGCGGCCACGAAGCCTGCGGCGGCGATGCCGACCGCGTGGACCCGGTTGCGCCCGGCGAGCTCGTCGACCGCGTCGAGGATCGTGTCCTCCACGACGGAGGGCGCCGTGCTCAGGCCGGGGGTGCGCCGGCGGGTGCGGTCGACGACCACGCCGTCGGCCGTCACGCACCCGGCCGCGATCTTCGTGCCACCGATGTCGACGCCGACGGTGAGGAGCTCGGCGGTCAGGCCCGTCAGGCCGCGGCGCTCGACCGGACGGCCGCGCCTCGCTGCTCCCTCGGCCACCCGCAGGAACCTATCGCGGACCGTGTCCGCCGTCCGGGCCGGGGCGGGGGCGTTGTTCCCGGTCGCCCACCCCGTCACCATGTGGACACGTCGACCGCGATCGGAGGGCCTCCTGTGGGACGTCTCGTCTACGCCGGCATCGGGTCCCTGGACGGGTTCGTCGCGGACGACCGGGGCGACTTCGACTGGAGCGCCCCCGACGACGAGGTCCACGCCTACCTGAACGAACGGGACCGGGCCGTCTCGGCCGAGCTCTACGGCCGGCGCCTGTACGAGGTGATGAAGGTCTGGGAGACCTACGGGACCTCGCCGGAGGTCACCGATGTCGAGGCGCAGTACGGCGTGCAGTGGCGCGGTCGCCCCAAGGAGGTGTTCTCCCGGAGCCTGCCCGCCGTGGAGACGTCGCGGACCACGCTGCACCGGGACTTCGACCCCGCCTGGGTGCGGCGCTACGTGGCCGAGGCCGACGGCGACGTCAGCATCGGCGGACCGGATCTCGCGGCGCAGGCGCTGCGGGCGGGTCTCGTGGACGTGCTCGAGTACTACGTCAACCCGGTCGTGGTCGGCGGTGGCACGCCGTGGCTGCCGCCCGGGCTGCGGCTGGGCCTGCGCCTGGTCGAGCAGCACCGCTTCGACCACGGAGTCGTGCACCTGGTCTACGAGCCGGTGCGCTGAAGGCGCCCTGCCGCCCCCGTGGTGGTAGACCAGCGGTATGGAGACCCGACGGCTCGGCCGCCTCGACCACCAGAGCTCGGTGCTGGTCTACGGTGCCGCCGCGCTCAGCGACGTCAGCCAGGACGTCGCCGACCGGGCCGTGCAGCAGCTGCTGGACGCCGGCATCAACCACGTCGACGTGGCCGCGGACTACGGCGACGCCGAGCTGCGCCTCGGCGCGTGCATGGCCGAGCTGCGCCCGAAGGTGTTCCTGGCGACCAAGACGGGGCTGCGCGACGCGGCCCCCGCCCGCCGTCAGATCGAGGCGTCGCTGGAGCGGCTGCGGACCGACCGGGTCGACCTGCTGCAGCTGCACGCCGTCGGCGACGTCGCCGAGCTCGACCGCGTCACCCGCCCGGGCGGCGCGCTCGAGGCGGCCGTCCAGGCGCAGGAGGAGGGGCTGGTCGGTGCGGTCGGCATCACCGGGCACGGGCCCGACGCCGCGGCCACGCACCTCCAGGCGCTGCGTCGGTACCCGTTCGCCACCGTCCTGACCCCGCTCAACGCCCTGCTCTGGCGCGACGCCGCGTTCCGCGACGCGTTCTCGGCCCTGCGCGAGGAGGTGGCCCGGCAGGACGCAGGGCTGATGGTCATCAAGACCGTGGCCCGACGACCCTGGCCGTCGGGGCAGGAGAAGGGCCAGGCGTTCACCACCTGGTACGAGCCGCTGACCGAGGCCGCCGCGGTGCGGGCGGCGGTGTCGTGGGTGCTCGCCCAGGACGGGGTCACCGGCCTCGCTACGCCGGGGGACGTGCGGCTGCTGGCCGACGTCGTCGCCGCCGAGCGGGACCGGCTGGGCGGTGACGACGCCGAGGCGGCGCTGGCCGACGTCACCGGGTACGCCTCGCCCTTCGAAGCCGCCTGAGGCCTAGCCCGACCAGCCGGACAGCAGGTCCATGACCCGTTGGCCGTACGGCGACGACGCGCCGCCGGTGGACTCCGACGCCTGCTCGCGCACCAGCTCGGTCAGCGCCGCCGACGCCTTGCGGCGGGTGTCGTCGTCCACGTCGCCCGTGCTCGGGTACAGCAGCTGCAGCCCGCGCTTGTCGCCCTCGGACAGGTCGATGCCGTTGCCGGTGGGGGCGCAGGCGCTGGGCGACGTCCGGTAGAAGAACGGCTCGAACTGGTAGAGCATCACCGAGTCGGGGTCGAACGGCCCCACGACGACGTCGTCCCCGGTGTTGACCTTGAGGTTGTGGTCGACCTTGGCCCGGGACCAGCGGTTGGGCTGGCCGGCCAGGTAGGTGTAGATGCCGGGGGAGCGGCCCGCGGAGTCCGGCACGAACACGCCGCGCGCGTTCGTCGTCGGCTCGTAGCCCTCGTCGTCCTCCCAGCGGAAGTCGTCCGCGCACGGGCCCCGCAGGTTCTGGTGGGCGTGGTGGAAGGCCAGCGCGTGCAGGAACTCGTGCCGGACCGTGCCCTCCCAGTCGCCCGGCCGGCCGTCGACGTAGCCGCCCAGGTTGAGGCTGCGCATGCCGGGGCCCCCGCCGACGGCGTCGCCGGGACGCCCGAGCGTGGGGTCGTTGCTGTCGGTGCCCACCAGCGAGAAGTAGCCCCCCAGGTCGAAGCTCACGCGGATCTCCGCCGCGTACTCCGTGTCCTGCTCGGTCCAGCGTCTGTAGGCGCCGGTGGCCTCGTCGTGACCGAAGTCCAGGACGAGCCCGCAGGCGTCGGTGATCTGCGCCGTGGCGGCGACGATGTCGGCGTGCAGCGCGGTGTCGCCGTCCAGGAACGCCACCCGGACCGGTCGTGAGGGGTGCCAGCGCGCCAGGTCGGAGACGACGAACTCCAGCGCGGCCGAGCGCTGCGCCGTCCGGCGTCGCCAGGCGTCCCTCACCTCCAGGGACGCGACTACCTCTTCGGGCAGGGACTCGAGCTCCATGGCACACCTCCGTCAAGCAGGTCTGCGCCCCGCGGCGGGGCACGCCCAGCAGGAGTGGGATGCGTCCCCGGCGATACGTACCGGCCGGGTCGGGGGCTCAGGTCGAGGTCGACGTCGAGGTCGGCTGGCCGGCCTCGACCGTGATGCGCAGCCGGACGGGGACCGTCACCTCGACCACCTGCGCGGTCGGGGTGGCCGGGGCCGGTGCCGCTCCTGCTGACTCGACCGACGCCTCGACCACGGCCCCGGACGGGGTGGGGGCGGCGGCCGCCGGCTCCTGCTCGCCCGTCGCCCGTCCTCCGGACACCGGTGTCAGCGGGGCGTCGGCGGCCACGTGCGGCTCGCCCCGCCACTGCCACGTCCGCAGCGCCAGGTCCCGGACCTGGTGCATCTGCGGGGGCAGGTCCGCGTCGCGGACCGCGGCGACGATGCGGGACACCCGGATGCCCTCGTTGGCCACCCAGACGTACTGGGAGCTGTCGGCCGCCCCCAGCGGTCGACCGTCCGCGCCCACCAGCCGGCCCTGGTCGTCGGTGGCCGGGACCGCGCTGTGGTGCAGGGCCACGACCTCCCAGAAGTCGTTGAACACCGGCGACCCGGACGACCCCTTCTCGGTGTCCGCCTCGTAGTGGAAGAACGCGCTCATGCCCTCGCCCTCGGGCAGGTCCACGAGCCGGTTGTTGCGGATCGCGACCTGCTTGACCCGGCCGGACGGGTGCTGGACGACGTTGACCGCCTCACCGATGCGGACCTTGCCCTCCTCCCCGATCAGGGGCAGGACGCTGTAGCCGTCCAGCTGCGCCCCGGTGCGTGACTCGCCCCGCACCGCCACCAGGGCGAAGTCCAGGTCGCGGTGGGCGTAGAAGAACCGCCCGGGGTCCAGGTCGAAGACCTGCGTCTGCTTGCGCTCGCCGACCCGGTTGTCCTCGAAGTCGAGCTCGAGCGTGCTCAGCGCGGCCTCCCCGGCCGTCCGCAGGACGTGCTCGTTGGTGAGCATCAGCCCCGGCGCGACCAGGAACCCGGTGCCGTTGGGCTGGTTGCGGGTGACGACCAGGCCCACGCACCGGGCCGCCAGGAGGCCCATCTCGAAGAACTCCACCGACAGCAGGTCCCGGGTCGCGCCGATCACCCGCTCCACCAGCTCGTTGCTGACGTCCTCGCGGCGCAGCGGCGCGTCCTGGTGCACGGCCGGGTCCACGCCCAGGCGCTCCAGCCGCCCGACGTCACCGGTCGCGTCGCCACCGGGGTCGAGCACGTCCAGCCACCGGCGGTGCCGGTCGACCCAGCGGGCCAACCGTTCCGGGGTGTCGGCGTCGACGTAGTCCCCGACCTGCAGGGCTGCGCGCTTGTGCTCCCGCTCGGTGACGCGGCGCTGCCACCGGGCGCCCGCCTGCTCCAGGCGGGCGCCCTCGTCCCGGTCGTCCCCGACGTGGTCCGTCTGCTCGTCGCTCATCCGCCGACCTCCGCTCGTGTCGCCCCTCAGGAGCAGCCGGAGCGGGATCTCGTACTCAGCGCTGGAGCTCCTCGGCCAGGGCCGCGAGCACCGGGTCGAGCGAGGCGACCTCCTGCTCGGCCCGACGCAGCGTCGGGGCCAGCGCGGTCAGGGTGCCGCCGCGACCGTGCTGCTCCAGCTCGTCGCAGATCGCCCCCAGGCCGTCCGCGCCGATGTTGAGGGCCGCGCCCTTGAGCGAGTGCGACACCGTCTCGACCTCGGCCGCGTCGTCCTGGTCGAGCGCGTCGCGCAGCCGGGCCAGCCCGTGGGGCGCGCGCCGTCGGAACGAGCGCAGCAGCTCGGCGAGCAGGTCGTCGTCCTCGCGCGAGCCCGGCTCGGTCAGCTCGGCGAGGCGGGCGCGCAGCGTGGCCTCGCGGTCGGGTGCACCAGGGCCCGTGGAGCCGTCCGCCCCCGCCGGGTCCTCGGCGCCGCTCGCGTCGGGCTCCGGTGCTCGCCCGCCGGGTCCGCCTCCCGGCGCCTGGACGGCGGCGGGCTCCGGGTCCCGGGTGACGAGCAGCTGCGCGGCCCGCAGCACCGCGAGCAGGTCCGCGCTGCGCACGGGCTTGGGCAGGTAGTCGTCCATCCCCGCCTCGGTGCAGGCCGCGCGGTCCTCCATCATGGCGTTCGCGGTGACCGCCACGACGTACGGCTGGTGCTCCGCGGGCAGCTCGTCGCGGATCCGGCGGGTGGCCTCCAGGCCGTCCAGGCGGGGCATCTGCATGTCCATCAGGACGACGTCGTAGCGCTCCCGCGTGACGGCCCGCACCGCCGTCAGCCCGTCGGCGACGATGTCGACCGCGTACCCCAGCCGCGCCAGCATGAGCCGGGTCACGCGCTGGTTGGTCGGGTTGTCCTCGGCCAGCAGGATGCGCAGCGTCGAGGGGGACACCGGGCCTGGGGTCTCGCCGTCCCGGCGCCCACCCGTCTCCTCCACGGCGGCGAGGGTGGCGTGGACGGGGGCGAGCACGTCGAGCAGGTGACGGTGCAGCACGGCGGTCCGGGCCGGCTTGGTGAGGACCGCGGTGAACAGGTCCTGCTGGGTCGGCCCCGGCCGCCAGGGCAGGCTGGTGAGCAGGATGGCGGGCAGGTCGCGTCCGGCCGGCAGCGCCCGCAGCCCCACCGCCAGCTGGGCGCCGTCCATCACGGGCATCTGCATGTCGAGCACCGCGACGTCGAACGTGCGCCCGGCCGCGACCAGGGCCAGCGCCTCCTGCGGGGTGCCCACGTCGGTGCAGGCCATGCCCCAGCCGATCAGCTTGAGCCGCAGCACCCGGCGGTTGTTGGCGTTGTCGTCCACGACGAGCGCGGCCCGGTCGGCCAGCAGCACCGCACCGGTGCCCGGGGGGCTCTGCCGGCGGTCGACGCAGCCGTGCAGCACGGCGCGCAGGGTGAACGTCGAGCCGTGCGACACCTCGCTGACCACGCTGATGTCGCCGCCCATCGCCCGGGCGAGGCGGCGGCTGATGGCCAGGCCCAGCCCGGTCCCGCCGTAGCGGCGCGTGGTGGAGCTGTCGGCCTGGCTGAACGGCTGGAACAACCGGTTCATGACGTCCTCGGACATGCCGATGCCGGTGTCGCGCACGGCGACCTGCAGCAGCAGGGGCCCGTGCATCCGCTCGGTGGTGGCGGTCGTGGTCGCCGAGATGACGACCTCGCCCTCGTTGGTGAACTTCACGGCGTTGTTGAGCAGGTTGACGAGGACCTGCTTCAGCCGCGTGACGTCGCCACGGACCAGGCGCGGGCAGCCCTCGGCCACGTCGACCACCAGCTCCAGACCCTTCAGGCCGGCGGGGACCGAGACCAGGCGCAACGCGCTCTCCACGCAGTCGCGCAGGTCGAACGGGGAGTCGTCCAGGTCGAGGCGCCCCGACTCGATCTTGGAGAAGTCGAGGATGTCGTTGATGACGACCAGCAGGGCGTCGCTGCTGTCGTGGACGGTCTGGATGTAGTCACGCTGCTCGGCGTCCAGGTCGGTGTCCATCAGCAGCTCCGTCATCCCGATGACGGCGTTCATCGGGGTGCGGATCTCGTGGCTCATGGCCGCCAGGAACGCCGACTTGGCCGTCGTCGCCTGCAGCGCCTGGTCGCGGGCGTTGGCGATCGTCGCGACGGACTGGTTGACGGCGGTGGCCATGAGGGCGATCTCGCGGGGGCCGGACACCAGCGCCGGCTCGCTGAGGTCGCCCTCGTCGATCCGCAGGGCCGCGGCGGTCACCCGCTCCACCGGCACCGTCACCAGGCGCTCCACGGTGTACCCGGCGACGGCGACGAGCAGCGCGCCGGCCAGGACCAGCTGGACGATCAGGGATCGGGTGGCGGCCGCCTCGTCGGACGTGGTGATGATCCGCTCGTCCAGCAGGCGGTGCTCCTCGGCCTGCATCTGGTCCAGCAGGCCCTGGATGCGCAACGTGTCGCGCGTCCCGGTCCCGTCCGAGACCACCTCCTGGGCCGCGGTGGCGCCGTCGGTGCGTCGCAGCTCCGCGGTGTCGCCCAGCATGCGGAGCCGCATCTCCAGCGGTTCCTCCAGCTCCGCCAGCAGGTGCTGCTGACGCGGGTTGTCGGCCGTCATGGCCTCGAGCCGGTCGAGGGTGTCCTGCACGTCGGGCAGGGATCGCTCGTACCGCTGCAGGTACGAGGGCTGCCCCGTGATCAGGTAGCCGCGCTGGGTGGACTCCACCGTGCTCAGCTGCGCCTGGAGGATGCCGAGCTCCTCGACCACCTCGTAGGTCTGCAGGACCGGCTCGTACTGCCGCGACAGGTGCCCCAGCTGGACGAAGGCGATGCCGCCCACCAGCAGCAGACCCACCAGCGCGAGGGCGGAGCCGACGGTCAGCAGGCTGCGGACCCGTAGCGGCAGACCGGGCTCCTCGCCGCGGGCGGGAGGCTCGATCACCAGCTGCCGGCGCCGACGGCCTCGTCCTGCAGGACGGTGTCCACGGCGGACGCGAGCGCCGACAGGACCACGGGCTTGGTCAGGTACCGGGCCCCCAGGGCACGGCCGGCCTCGATGTCGGTCTCGAGCACCCGACCGCTGAGGAAGATCGCAGGCACCCGGTTGAGGGCGGGGTCCTCACGGATGGTGCTGAGCAGCTCCAGGCCGCTCATGCCGGGCATGAGGACGTCCAGCACGACGACGTCGGGGGAGCCCTTCTCGGCGATGACGCCCAGGGCCTCCTCACCGGTCCCTGCGGACACGACGCGGTGGCCGAGGCGGCGCAGCCGCGTCTCGACCAGCGCACGGATGTCGGCGTCGTCGTCCACCACGAGGATCTTGGCCACGGTCGTACCTCCAGCTGCGGTCGCCTGCAGGTGGTCCCGAGGCGTAGCGGTCAGCGGCGCATCACCGGCCGCAGAACTGTCATCGGCCGACAGGGCGGGCGACCTGAGCCGGACGGGCGCACCGGTCACGCACCGGCGTCGCGGGTCCGCGTCCGGCTCAGCGGGGAGAGGCGCGTACCAGCTGTGACGCGGGCAGCCAGGCCTCGACGAGCGTGGCCTCGTCGTCGGCGCCGACGACGTAGGCGACCCGGCCCTGCCACGCGCCCCCCAGCTGGCGCCACTCGACGAGCAGGCCGGGGGCCCGGACGTCGGGGGTGACGCCGTCGACGACCCAGCAGTGCCGCTGGACGGGGGGTGCCGGTGGCGCGGGGGGTGCCGGTGCAGCGGTGGGTGCCGGTGGCGCCGTCCGGGTCGGCGACGGCGCGGTGGGCGGGACCGACGCTCGAGCCGCGGCGGGCCCGGTCGAGGTCCGTCCGGCGGTCCGCTCGGCCAGGCTGGGGGAGCGCTGGGGTCGTCTGTCCATCCCTCCGGCCATGCCGTCCAGGGTCGCACAGTTCGAACAGGTGTTCGACCCCACCGGGAACCGGCTACCGCACGGCGTCCGCGTGCCGGCCCACCGGTCCGCCCGCGGCGGAGCCGGACAGGGCACGGTCCAGGTCGGCGACCAGGTCGTCGGGGTCCTCCAGCCCGATCGACAGCCGCACCAGACCCGCCGACGGGCGCGCGTGCGCGGCGACCGGGCGGTGGGTCAGACCCGCCGGGTGCTGCACCAGCGAGTCCACCCCGCCCAACGACACCGCGTGGGTGAAGAGCATCACCGACGAGGTCAGCCGGGCGGCCTGGGCGTGCCCGCCGCGCAGCTCGGCGGCGACCATGGCGCCGGGGCCCCGCATCTGCCGACCGACCAGCCCGCTGCCGTCCAGGCCGGGGTAGTGCACCCGCACCACGTCCGGGTGCTGTCCCAGCCACGCCGCGACCCGCTGCGCGCCGGCCTGCTGCGCGCGGACCCGGACCGGGAGCGTGGCCAGACCGCGGTGCAGCAGGTAGGCCCCCATCGGGTGCAGGATCCCGCCCGTCACGGCCCGGACCCGACGCAGCCCCTCGGCGCGGGTCTCGTCGCAGGCGACCACCCCGCCCACGACGTCCCCGTGACCGCCCAGGTACTTGGTGGCGCTGTGCAGCACGAGCGCCGCGCCGTGGTCGAGCGGGTTCTGCAGCACCGGGGTGGCGAAGGTGTTGTCCACCATCACCGGGACGTCACCCGCAGCCTCCACCAGCCGGCGGATGTCGACCAGCTCGAGCGTGGGGTTGGCCGGGGTCTCGACCACGACGAGAGCGGTGTCGGGGCGGACCTGCGCGGCGACCTCCTCGGCGCGGCAGTACGTCACCTCGGTGCCCAGCAGCCCGGACGCGAGCAGGTGGTCGGTGCCGCCGTACAAGGGGCGCACCGCGAGGACGTGACGGCGACCGGTGTCGTGGGTGGTGGCCAGGACGGTCGCGGTGAACGCCGCCATCCCGGACGAGAACGCCACGGCGGCCTCGGCGTGCTCCAGGCGGGCCAGCGCCTGCTCGAACCGGGCCACGGTCGGGTTCCACAGCCGGGCGTAGACGTGGCCTCCCGACGTGGGGTGCCCGCCGAGCGCCATCGCCTCGTAGGACTCGCCCCCGGCGAGCAGGTCCGGCAACGGGCTGGTCGAGGACAGGTCCAGCGGCAGCGCGTGCACGCCCAGGCCGTGCAGGTCCTCGCGACCTGCGTGGACGGCGACGGAGTCGGGCTGCAGGTCGTCGGTGAGCATGGCGGTGAGGTTCGCCGAACCAGCAGGTGCGGGCAAGATGTTCTGCGGAACCCGACGGCCGCAGGAGGTACTGGTGAAGGACGTGCAGGACAGGGCCGGACGCGACGACGCCCGGCCGAGGAATCCGCAGGCCCTCGACGGCACCGACCTGGCCGTGCTGGCCGAGCTCGTCGCGGACGGCCGCATCACCAACGCCGCCCTCGCGGCGCGGGTGGGGGTGGCGGAGTCGACGTGCGCCTACCGCGTCCGGGCGCTGCGGGCCGCCGGGGTGATCCGTCAGGTGACCGCCCGGCTGGACCTGGCCTCGCTCGGGTGCCCGCTGCAGGCCGTGGTCAAGGTACGTCTCGGCAGCCACGACCGGGACCAGGTCGGGGACCTGTTCGACCGGCTCGTCACGGTGCCCGGCGTCCTGACGGTCCTGCACATGGCCGGTGAGGACGACTTCCACCTGCACGTCGCCGTCCCGGGTCCGGAGCGGCTGCGCTCGCTGGTGCTGGAGCACGTCACCAGCCACCCCGTCGTGCGCCAGGTCGAGACGCAGCTGGTCTTCGAGGCGCGGGAGGGGCGCGGCGTCCTGCCGCCGGTGGGGCGCCGCTCAGCCGCGCCGGGTGCGTAGCCGCAGCCACCGGTACGCGACCCCGACCGCCAGGACGCCCGCCCCCGCCAGCACGGCGGCCGGGGGCAGCGTCACCACGAGGACGACGCACGCGGCCGCGCCGAGCAGCTGCAGGGCGCGCGGGTAGAGCCGCTCGCCGGCGGGCTGACCCAGCGCGCTGAGGTTGGCCACGAGGTAGTAGACGAGCACCCCGAACGAGGAGAACCCGATGGCGTCGCGCAGGTCGACCGTGAGCACCAGCAGCACCACGACCGCGGCGAGGACCACCTCGGCCCGGTGGGGCACGCGGTGCACCGGGTGGACCCCGGCCAGCCACCGTGGCAGGTCGGCCTCCCGGGCCATCGCGAGCGTGGTGCGGCCGATGCCGGCGACCAGGGCGAGCAGGGCCCCCAGCGCCGCGGCCGTCGCACCCACCCGGACCACCGTCTCCGCCCACGGCCACGGGCCGGCCGCCACGGCGTCGGCCACCGGGGCCGGGCTGCCCGCGACACCGTCCGGGCCCAGGGTCGCCAGCAGGGTGACGGCCACGACGGCGTAGACCGCGGCGGCCCCGCCCAGGGCCAGCAGGATCGCGCGGGGGATGGTACGGGCCGGGTCGCGCACCTCCTCGCCCATGGTGGCGATCCGCGCGTAGCCGGCGAACGCGAAGAACAGCAGGCCCGCGGCCTGCAGCGTGCCGTACCAGCCGCCCGCGACCAGGTCGGCGGCCGCCACGGGCGGCTCGGCCCGCGGTCCGGACCAGGCGGCCACCAGGCTGACCACGAGGCAGGCCACGACGACGGTGACGATGATGCGGGTCAGGCGTGCGGTGCGGGTGATGCCGCGGTAGTTGACGGCGGCCAGCAGGACCACGGCGGCCACCGCGACCGGACGCTCCCAGCCCGGCGGGGCGGCGTAGGCGCCGACCGTGAGGGCCATCGCGGCGCAGCTGGCCGTCTTGCCGATGACGAAGCCCCAGCCGGCCACGAAGCCGGCCCAGGGGCCCAGCCGCTCCCGGCCGTAGAGGTACGTGCCGCCCGAGCTGGGGTAGCGGGCCGCGAGCTGCGCCGAGGAGGTGGCGTTGCAGAGGGCCACCACCGCAGCCAGCCCGAGCGCCGGCAGCAGGCCCGCCCCGGCGGCCTGGGCGGCGGGGGCGAAGGCGGAGAAGAGGCCCGCCCCGATCATCGAGCCCAGCCCGATCACCACCGCGTCGGTGGTGCCCAGACGGCGGGCCAGGGCGGGGGGACCGACGCTCACGCGCGCACCGTACCCGGGCGCCCTTGACACGAGGTGAACACCGGCTCCATGGTTAGTTACATGAGTAATGAACCAGGGAGGAGGATCGGCCGTGGATGACGACCGACCGATCTTCCGCCAGGTGGCCGAGCTGGTGGAGCAGGCCATCGTCGACGGGTCGCTGCCCGAGGACGCCCAGGCGCCCTCGACCAACGAGCTCGCCGCCTTCCACCGCATCAACCCGGCCACCGCGGCCAAGGGGCTCCACCAGCTCCTGGCCGACGGGATCCTGACCAAGAGACGAGGTATCGGCATGTTCGTCGTCCCCGGAGCCCGCGAGAAGGTGCTCCAGCGCCGTCGCGACGAGTTCCTCACCGAGTACGTCCGCCCGATGGTCGCCGAGGCCACGACCCTGGGCATCGACCGCGCCCAGCTGCACCGCATGCTCGACGACGCGGGGAGCCAGTCGTGAGCGCGGTCACCACGGTCGCGGCCGAGCTCGTCGACGTCTCGCGGTCCTTCCGCGGCACCCCGGCGCTGCAGGACGTGCGCACGGCCCTGCCGCAGGACGCGATCACGGGTCTGCTCGGCCGCAACGGTGCCGGCAAGACCACGATCATGCGGCTGCTGACCGGTCACCTCCGGCCGACCTCCGGGCGGGTCCTGCTCGCGGGGGAGGACCCGTGGGAGAACGCACCGGTGCTGGCCCGGACCTGCTTCGTCCGCGAGGGCCAGAAGTACCCGGACGGCATGCGGGTGGCCCAGGTGCTGCGCGCCGCCGCCCTCGTGCTGCCCGGCTGGGACGAGGCCTACGCCCGTGACCTGGCGGCGGACTTCGGGCTGCCCGGCCGGCGCGCGGTGTCGAAGCTGTCCCGCGGCATGCTGTCGGCGGTCGGGGTCGTCGTGGGGCTCGCCTCACGGGCGCCCGTCACGTTCTTCGACGAGCCGTACCTGGGGTTGGACGCCGTGGCGCGACAGCTGTTCTACGACCGGCTGCTGGCCGACTACGCCGAGCACCCCCGCACCGTCGTGCTGTCGACCCACCTGATCGACGAGGTCGCCGACCTGCTCGAGCACGTCGTCGTCGTCGACCGCGGCCGGGTGGTGATCGACGCGAGCGCCGACGACCTGCGCGGCCGCGGCGCCGTGGTCACCGGGCCGGACCGGGCCGTCACCTCGCTGCTGGCCGGGCGACCCGTCCTCGCGACCGAGCGGCTGGGCGGGACCGTCCGGGTCGCCGTGGACTGGTCGCTCCCCCCGTCCGACGTGGCCGAGGCCGAACGCCTCGGGCTGGGCCTGGAGCCGATGTCGCTGCAGCAGCTCGTGGTGCGGACCAGCACGGGTCCGCCTCGCGCCGGTTCTCCCGGTGCCCACGCCGACCTCGGCCGCAGCCACCTCCACGAAGGAGCGGGACGATGACCGCAGTCCTCGACGTCGCCCGCCTGCAGCTGGGCGCCTGGCGCTGGATCGTGTTCGGCTGGGTCATCCTCGCGCTGTCGTTCAGCATCAACTTCGTCATCGCCACGCTGGCCGACACCTCGTTCACCAGCGGCGGGGTGGCGGTCATCCCGGTCTTCGCGCTGATCATGTCCAGCGCTCTCCTCAGCTCGTGGTGGCCGTTCGCGTCGGGACTGAGCGTCACCCGGGCGCGCTTCTACCAGGCCAACCTGCTCGTCGCCCTGGTGGTGGGGGCCGGGACGGGTCTCGCCCTGCTGGCCCTGGCGGCGGTCGAGGGGGCCACCGGTGGCTGGGGGGCGTCGCTGGTCTACTTCGGCGTCTTCACGCCCTGGGTGGCCGGTCCGGCGCAGGAGTGGCTCGTCCTGGTAAGCGTGTTCCTGCTGGCGTGGGCGGACGGGCTGCTGTTCGCCGCCATCCACAAGCGCTGGGGCAGCACCGGGACGGTGATCAGCATCGGGACGGTGGTCGTCGTGCCCGGTGCCGTGGTGGCCCTGGTCACGGTGCTGGACGCGTGGCCGTCGGTCGGGCGCTGGGTCGGGTCCCAGACGGTCACGGGGATGGTCGTCGGGTTCGGGCTGCTCACGGCGGTCATCGTCGGGGCCGGCTGGCTGGTGCTGCGCCGCGCCGCACCCTGATGCCCGGACTTGTCTAGCCTCGCGTCATGACCCAGCCCCGGTTCGGCTCGCAGTTCGGGCCCGACGTCACGTTCCTCGGTGTCCCGACCTGCGACTGGCGCGACCCGCAGACCATGGCCGGCGCGGACGTCGTGGTCCTCGGGGCACCGTTCGACGGCGGCACCTCCCACCGGCCCGGCACCCGGTTCGGCCCCTACGCGATCCGGACGACGGACTACCTGGGCCACGACGGCTCCCGCCCCAGCCTGGCCCTGCGGGTGGACGCGCTGAAGGACCTCGTCGTGCGCGACGCGGGCGACGTCGAGATGCCGCCCGGGGACGTCGAGACGGCGCTGGCGCGGCTGCGTGAGGCCGTGGCGGCCATCGCCTCGACCGGCGCGGTGCCCGTCGTGCTGGGCGGGGACCACTCCATCACCTACGCCACCGGTCGGGGCACGGCCGACGCCCACGGCGACGGCCGGGTGTCGATGCTCCACTTCGACGCGCACGCCGACACCGGCGACATCGAGTTCGGGTCCCTGTGGGGTCACGGCCAGCCGATGCGCCGCCTGATCGAGTCCGGCGCCCTGCGCGGCGACCGGTTCCTGCAGATCGGGCTGCGCGGCTACTGGCCCGGCCCGGAGACCCTGACCTGGATGGCCGAGCAGCGGATGCGGTCGTTCGAGATGACCGAGATCGTGTCGCGCGGCCTCACCGACTGCCTGGACGAGTCGTTCGCCATCGCCACGGACGGCTGCGACGGGGTGTTCCTGTCGGTCGACATCGACGTGGCCGACCCGGGCCACGCCCCGGGCACCGGCACGCCCGAACCGGGCGGCCTCAGCTCCCGGCAGCTGCTGGACGCCGTCCGTCGGATCTGCCGGGAGCTGCCCGTGGTCGGCGTCGACGTCGTCGAGGTCAGCCCGCCGTACGACCACGCGGAGATCACGGCCGCGCTGGGCAACCGGGTCGTGCTCGAGGCGCTGTCGGGGATGGCCCGCCGCCGGCGTGAGCTGGCGGGGGAGACGTTCCCCGACCCGGCGGGTCCGCTGCTCGACGGCCGCTGAGCGCGCGGACAGCCCCGGCGCGGCCCGGGCGGGGGCGTCCGGGTGGCGGAGCCCCCTCGGGAACACACAGCCCCCGACCGTCGGTTACCGTTCTCGTGGGTGTCGGGTCGCGAAAGCCCCGGGCTCCATTTAATGCCGCTACGAGCGGCCACACGCCGAGAGGCGCTTCCGGCCCGGCACCCACCTACCGGCCACGCACCACCTGCCGTCCCGCCGGCGGCTAGTCCAGCGAGTGACGACGCCAGCGGCGGGCGCAGGCCTCCAGGTCCTCCGCGGTCTGCACCAGGGCCGACGCCGACCGGGTCAGCCGGGCCGCGTCCAGCTCCGCGTCGAGGCGGTCGATCTCGTCGACCGGGGCCTCGACCAGCTCCGAGGTACCGGCCCGGTCGGCCAGCACGGCCCGTCCCACCGAGCAGACGCGGGCGAACGCCGCCGCTCGCTCGAAGGTGACGTCGAGCTCGCTGTCCCCGACGCCGCGCAGCACCGCGTCGACCATGGCCGACACCTCGTCGGGGCCGGGCGGCTGCGCCACCCCGGCCACGACCTCGGCCACGGGCAGCCGGGTGCGGCCGGCGTCGAACTCCCGCGCCGCCTGCGACGGGGCCCGGCGGACCCCGGCCCGCAGCGCGACCAGTCGCCACAGCGCCCCGGGCAGGCTGACCGCGGACGCCACCGACCACAGCCGGGCGGCCGCGTCCAGGCCCTCGTCGGTGTCGACGGCCGCCACCATCCGCTCGCCCGCCGCTGGGTCGGACCCGTCCCGCAGCCGTGCCACGACGGCCTGGGCGCTCATGTGGGCCGCCTCCAGCCGCTCCGCCGGGTCGCGGTCGGGCATCGAGTTCGCCGCGGCCAGCGACAGCGACGCCGGTCGGCGGTGCTGGCTCACGAGGACTCCACCCGGCTCCGACCGCCCAGCAGCTGCCAGGCGGCCGCGGCGACCACGTCGGCGGCCTGCGCCAGACGCGTGCGGCCGTCGGGTGCGTGGGCGCTGGGGCTCAGGTAGCCGTGCTCGCCGACGTGGGTCGCCCAGTCGTGACGGCGGACCACCACGGTGCCCTCGCGCCGGGCCCGCTGCCAGGCGCCCACGCCCAAGGCCGTCCACCGCGACGGGAACAGCAGCACCGGCAGCAGCTCGGCGGGGTCGGCCCAGGACACGACGGCGTGGACGCGACGCACCCCGCTGAGGTCGGCGGACCCGTCGGCGAAGGAGCCGAACGTCACCACGTCGACCGGTGCGCCCCCGAGCGACCGGGCCACCTCCGAGGCCACCCGCAGCCCGGTCTGGGCGCCGCCGCTCAGACCCACCAGCACCACGGGGGTCCCGCTGCCGCTGCGGTACCCCGCCGCGAGCAGGTGCGCCGCGACCTGCCGGGTGTGCTCCTGGGCCAGGCGGTCGCGGTAGCGCGGGTCGAGGGCGACGACGGCCTCCCAGACACCGCGGGCGACGGTCCACCCCGGCGAGGCCCGGTGCAGGCTGCGCCACAGCCGGCCCGTCACCGGACGCAGCCAGGCCGGCTCCTGCGTGACGTCGTTGGGCATGAGCGACAGCACCACGGTCCACCGGGGCAGCCGCTCCGCCACCGCGGCGGCGAAGCGACGCCCCACCGGGGTCGTCCGCCGTTCGCAGCGGCCCACGCCGTCCAGGTAGACGACGAAGCCGTCGGGGCCGTCCTCGGTGTCGCCGACGTCGGGGCCGACCAGGTTGAGGCGGCTGGCGGGCGGGGCGGCGGGCGGTCGGGGCGGTGCCGGCACGGTCGCGTCCAGCAGCCGTTCGACCCCGCTGCTGATCAGGCCGTGGACGAGGCCGAACGCGACGACCCCGACGCCGGCACGCAGCGCCGCCTGCGCCGGGTCGGCGGTGCCGGCGCGCGCGGAGCGCCAGGCGGTGGCCGCCTCGACGTAGGCACCTGCCCCGATGCCGACCAGCGGCAGCGGGACGACGGCCGCGGCGGCGGCCGGGGCGAGCGCGCTCGCGGCCCGGGCGGCGGGCAGCCGCGTCACGGCTGCCATCACGGTGCCCGCCGTCGCGGTGGCGAGCAGGCCGCCCGCGACCGACCCCCCGACGGCGAGCGCGGCCCGGGCCGGGTCGTCGGCGGGGGAGCGGAAGGGCATGCCCGTGCGACGCAGCACCTGCTGCCAATCCACGGACCCGAGCCCGTAGGCCAGCAGGGGCAGCAGCAGCGGGAGGCCGCGGCCGCGAGGCCCCCCGGCCCGGTGGGACCGGGTCGACCGGTCGTCCCGGGTCGGGTGGTGGGGCCGGACAGGGTGGGGCAGGGCTGGGTCGGGCATCGGGCACCTCCGCTCGGGCGTCCGAGCGAGTATCGCCCCAGTCGGGTCAGAACCGGAAAGGCTTGGGCGGCGCGTTGAGGGCGGCTCGGGGGCACTCGGCCAGGGTGAGGCCGCCGTAGCCCAGGGCCTCGTCGCTCAGCAGCTCGACCGACCAGCCGTTGCTCTGGCCGAACTTGGTGATGGTCACCCGGTACAGGGTGATCTCGTACTTGGTGGGCGTCCCGTACGCGACCTGGATGTTGCCGATGAGCTCGGCCCCGGTCGAGGTGGGCGTCCCGTTCCAGGGCCGGTCGTAGCGCGACCACATCGTGGTGGTCGAGTGCCAGACCCCACCGCTGGACACGTCACCCAGGCTCAGCTCGACCAGGATCGCCCGCGCCGCACCCTCCGGGACGATGGCCGCCGGGCGGATCACCTCGGTGATGACGCCCTCGTCGTACGCCTGTGCCGCGAGCAGGTCGACGCCGTCCATGCCTGTGCCTCCGTCTTCGTCCGGGACGTAGGGGTCCTCCCGGTCGAGACGGTGATCGGCAGGTCGGGGCCCGGACTTGACCCCGTCGCCCTGATGGCCGCAGCGACCCGCCGTCCGGGCGGGGGACTGGCCCTGCGCGCCGGGGTACGCCATGCTGTCCCGGCAAGGTCCGCTGCTCCGCTCGAGGCCGTTGGGGAAGACGACCCTCGGATGTGGAGGAGAAGACCATGGCTGTCGTCACCCGCGGTGTGCTGTACGTGCACTCCGCCGCACGCGCTCTGTGCCCGCACGTCGAATGGGCCGCCGGGCGTGCCCTCGGCGTGCGCGTCGACCTGCAGTGGACCCCGCAGCCGTTGGGACCCGGCATGTTCCGCACCGACCTGTCCTGGCAGGGCGAGCAGGGGACGGGCGCCCGTCTCGCGAGCGCGCTGCGCGGCTGGGCCGACCTGCGCTACGAGGTCACCGAGGAGCCGAGCCGAGGCAGCGACGGGGCGCGGTTCAGCCACGTCCCGGACCTGGGCCTGTTCCACGCCGTCATCGACGTGCACGGCAACACGGTCGTCCCCGAGGACCGGGTCCGGGCGGCCCTGGCCGAGGTGGACCCCGTCGAGGTCCGGCACCGGCTGTCGCTGGCGCTGGGCGAGGCCTGGGACCGTGAGCTCGAGCCGTTCCGCCACGCCGGTGACGACGCGCAGGTGCGCTGGCTGCACCGGGTGGGCTGAGCGCGGTCCGGGCGTCGGCCGGTCGCTCGGGCAGGATCGGCCGGTGCAGCTGAGCGGGGACGACGCCCCGACGGTCTGCGAGCAGTGCCATGCCGACGCGTGGGTCCGGCGGCGGTCGTCGTGGCCCGCCGGCCTGCTGCGGTGGCTGGGCAGCGGCGGGCCGTGGCGCCCGACCCGGACCGTCTGCCGGGTCTGCGGAGCCTCGAACCACACGGGGGCCTCCTGGTCCCTGGTGCTGACCGGGCGGGCACCCAGCCGGTGGACCCTGCCCCTGCGTCTGGTCCGGTCGGTGGTCCTCACGCTCCAGGGTCACCGGCAGGTGGAACCGGTGCCGTGGATCTACCTCGCCTCCGGCCTGCTGGGCGCGGCCGCCGCCACGGTGCTCGGTCGGTCCCGTCGGCGTCTGCCGGCGGTGGCGGTCGGCGCTGCCGGTGGCGCCCTGCTCTGCTGGTGCGGCTACGCGGCGACGGCCAGGAGCGCACCCGGACTGGCCGACGAGCTCGTCAGCGCCGGGCTGCAGGAGGTGTCGCCCGAGCGGGCAGGAGCCCGTCGGCGGGCCCGTGACGTGGCCCTCGCCCGGACGGCGCCCTTCCCGGTCTACGGCCCGGTCGACGATGACCTGGTCGACCGGGCCGTCGGGGTGGCGACGAGGACGACGAGGACAGCCTGACCGACGCCCTTCGTCAGCGCGTCCTGGATGACGACCCCACCGCGCCCGGGTCGCCACCGTGGGAGGACGCGCAGCTGGTCGTCGAGGGACGCACCGTCCCGGCACGCCGGTTGCAGCAGGGCCGCTTCTGGAGCGCGCTCGCCCGGGTCGGTGAGGTCCGGCTCGTCGTCCAGGCCCACGACCTCCCCGTGGGCCTGGCGTTGGACCGGGTGACCGACCTGGCCGAGCGGTACCCCTGAGCCGCGCGGTCCTGCTGGGCCGCCGACAGGTCCAGGAGGGATCAGCGGCGCTGCGGCGCGGGACGGACGCACAGCGGGCCGACACGACCCCCTAACCTTCCGACATGCTCGGGAGCCTCGCCACCACCCCCGCCGCCGACCGCCCGGACCTGCTCGCGTCGACGGTGGCCGCCGCCCTCTGGTCGCTGCCGCGCGAGGAGGTCCTGGTCGCGGAGATCGACGCCTACCTGGCCGACACCGCGGCCTTCTGCGAGGCGTACGGGGTCACCCTCGAGCAGTCCGCCAACTGCGTGGTCGTAGCCGGTCGTCGCGGCGACGTGACGACCCTGGCCGCGTGCGTCGTGCTGGCCACCACGCGCTGCGACGTCAACGGCGTGGTCCGCAAGCGCCTGGACGCCCGCAAGGCGTCGTTCGCGCCGATGGACGTGGCCACCGAGGCGACCGGGATGGCCTACGGCGGCATCACGCCCGTCGGCCTTCCCGCGGACTGGCCGATGCTGCTGGTGGACGACGCCGTGGTGCAGCAGGCCTGGGTCGTGATCGGGTCAGGGGTCCGGCACTCCAAGCTCCTGCTGCCCGGTGCCCTGCTCGCGCAGCTGCCCGGCGCGGAGGTCGTGGAGGGCCTCGCCCGCTGACCGGTCGCCCCCCGACCCGCACTCACTCGGTCGAGGCGAAGGCCTCCCGCAGGCCCTTGGTGGTGCGGGTGCGCAGCAGCGACGTGCGGTAGAGCCGCTCCGCCAGCACGACGAGCACCGCCGCCGTCACCGCGACGGACCCCAGGGCCAGCAGGCCCTCCCACCAGCTCGCGTCGCCGGCGACCAGCCGCTGCGGCATGACCACCGGCGCGGTGAACGGCACGAAGGACAGGACGTCGCGCAACGTCCCGGGCTGCACGGCGACCGCGGCGAAGAACGGCAGCATCACGAGCATCTGGACCGGCAGCGTGGTCGACCCCAGGTCCTCGACCCTCGCCGCCATCGCCCCCGTGGCGGCCCAGACGCAGGCGAGCATCGCGAAGCCGAGCAGGAAGAACGCCACGAACCAGCCGGTGCTCCCGGCGAGCAGGGGCAGCAGGTCGCCCTGCCCGACCACGGAGGCGGCCAGGAACGCGGCGGCCAGCAGCAGGACCAGCTGCCCGACCGCCAGGACGACGTTGCCCAGGACCTTGCCCACCAGCAGCGCCCGGACCGGCACCATGGCGACCAGCAGCTCCACGACCCGGTTCTGCTTCTCCTCGGTGACGCTCTGCGCGATCGTGAGGCCGTACGTCAGGGCGGTGAAGAAGAACAGCACCGCGAACCCCACGCCGAGGAGCTGCGCCTGCACGGCCTGGTCCGCCTCGGGGTCCAGGAACCGCTCGGCCACCTCGGGCGGGGTCAGCAGGGCGGCCACCTCCGCCTGCGTCACGCCGGCCTCGACCAGCCGCGCGCTCCCGACCGTGGTGGACACCGTGGCCGCGACGGCACGCCGCAGACCGGCGGGCACCTCGTTCTCGACCACCAGCTCGAACTGCGCGCGGGCACCGCTGCCGGTGCTCAGCAGTGCCGCGTCGGCCTCCCCGCCGGTGACAAGGGCCTCGGCCGTCGCCGCGTCCGGTGCCACGACGGGGGTGACGGTGACGTCCTCCGCGGCCGCGGGACCGTCGGGCTGCTCCAGCACCGTGCCGACGGCGTCGGCCCCGTCCCCGACCACGGCGAGGTCGTAGTCGTCGCTGCCGCCGGACAGCAGCGCGGGGGCCACGAAGGCGGCCACGATGATGAGCAGCGTCACCGCGGTCGAGATCAGGAAGCCCTTGTCGCGCAGCTTGACGAAGACCTCGCGGCCGGCGACGAGTCGGACGGCCTCGGCGAAGGGGACGCCGCCGTGGCCACGGTGGGTCGTGGTGCTCATCGGACCACCTCCCGGTAGACGTCGGCCAGCACGGGGACGTCCGGGGTGAACTCACGCACCGGGCCCCGCTGCAGCAGGGCGGCGAGCAGCTGCTGCCCGTCGTCCCCGTCGTCCCCGTCGTCGACACGGACCAGGGCCCGTGGCCCGTCGAGGTCGAGGACCTCCAGGCCGCGCAGGTCGCGCAACCAGCCGGCGTCCACGTCGACCCTCACCCGGTACCGGCCGGTGCCGGCCCGGCGGCGCAGGTCCGCCGCGGTGCCGGCCGCGACGACGCGGCCGCCGTCGATGATGACCAGGTCGTCGCACAGCCGCTCCACCAGGTCCAGCTGGTGGCTGGAGAACAGGACCGGCGCCCCCGCCCGGCAGCGTTCCCTCAGCACGACCGCCAGGGTGTCCACCGCGACCGGGTCCAGACCGCTGAACGGCTCGTCCAGGACGAGCAGGACGGGGTCGTGCAGCAGGGCCGCGGCGATCTGGACCCTCTGCTGGTTGCCCAGCGACAGCGAGTCCAGCGTGGCGTCCACCCGGTCACCGAGGCCGAGCCGCTCCAGCATGGCCTCCGCCCGGGGGCCGGCGACCGAGCGCTCCAGGCCGTGGAGCCGAGCCAGGAACACGAGCTGGTCCCGCAGCCGCATCTTCGGGTACAGCCCACGCTCCTCGGGCATGTAGCCGAAGGCGGCCCGCTGCTCCAGGGTGATCGGGGCGCCCTGCCACGTGACGGAGCCGGAGTCCGCCCTCGCGACCCCGAACACGATCCGCATGGTCGTGGTCTTCCCGGCGCCGTTGGCCCCGACGAACCCGGTCATCCGCCCCGGTGTCACGTCGAAGCTCACGCCGTCCAGGGCCGTGACGGCCCCGAACCTCTTGGTGACGTCCTTCAGGCTCAGCATGACGCGACCCTAGGCACCGGTCGGCGCCGCCCGCGTCCGTCCCGGGGCGGAACCGCCGCCTCATCCTCCCGGGGGAGCGACCGCCCCGGGCTGCACGACCCCCGTCTCGTAGGCGTGCACCACCAGCTGGACCCGGTCGCGCAGGCCGAGCTTGGCCAGCAGCCGCGACACGTGCGTCTTGACGGTGGCCTCGCCGAGCACCAGACGTCCGGCCACCTCCGCGTTGGACCATCCCCGGGCCACCAGCGCCAGCACCTCCCGCTCGCGGTCGGTCAGCCCCTCCTGCAGGTCCCGGCGGGCGGCGCGGCCCGGCCGGGAGGCGAAGGAGGCGATCACCCGCGCCGTGACCGCCGGGGCCAGCAGGGCCTTCCCTCCGGCGACGACGCGAACGGCGGCGACGAGGTCCTCCGGCGACGCGTTCTTCAGGAGGAACCCGCTCGCGCCGGCCTCGAGGGCGGCGAAGAGGTAGTCGTCGCGGTCGAACGTGGTGAGGACGATGACGCGGGCCTGGAAGCGGGACACGACCTGCCGGGTCGCCGTCAGCCCGTCGGTGCCGGGCATCTGCACGTCCATCAGGACGACGTCCGGGGCCAGCCGGGCGACCGCCTCCACGGCTGCGGCCCCGTCCGAGGCCTCCCCGACCACCTCGAGGTCGTCCTCCGTGCCGAGGATCATCCGGAAGCCGCTGCGCACGAGCTCCTGGTCGTCCACCAGCAGCACGCGGATCACGAGCGCAGCCCCGACACCACGGCCTCGACGGCGTCCTGCTCCACCGGGAACCGGGCCCGGACCCGGTACCCGCCCTCCAGCCGGGGGCCGACCTCCAGCTCGCCGTCGTGGACCACGGTCCGCTCCTGCATCCCCACCAGGCCCAGCCCGACCCCACCGTCGCGGCCCTTCGTGGCCCCGACCCCGTCGTCCACGACCTCGACCTCCACGGCGTCGTCCAGCCACCGGAGCCGGACGTCGACCCGCCGGGCCCCCGCATGCCGGACCGTGTTGGTCAGGGCCTCCTGCACGATCCGGTACAGCGTCACCGACAGCGCCGGCGGCAGCGGACGGGCCGTGCCGACCTCGGCGTAGTCGGCCCGCAGCTGCGTCCCAGCGGCCCCCGCGACCAGCTCGGGGAGCCGGTCCGTGCCCGGGGCCGGGGCGAGGTCGTGCTCCTCGGGGACGTCCTCGCGCAGGACCCCGAGCAGTCGGCGCATCTCGTCGGTGGCCTGACGGGCGCTGGCCTCGACGCGGCTGATGGCGGCCTGGGCGTCGTCGGGGCGGGTGGCCATGACCCGACGGGCGGCCCCGGCCTGGACCCCCATCACGCTCACGTGGTGGGCGACGACGTCGTGCAGCTCCCGGGCGATGCGCACCCGCTCCTGCACCACGGCGCGTCGCGTGTTCTCCGCCCGCTGCTCGTGCAGCTGGCGGTTGCGCAGCTCCAGCTCCGCGAGCGTCCTGGCCTGCTGCCAGGCCCGGTCGCCGACCACCCAGCCGGCCGCGAAGTAGGCCAGGTTCATGACCGTGACCAGCAGCACCACCGCGGTCACCGGCGGCAGCACGCCGTCCCCGTCCCCGCCCTGCGTCGTCTCCTGCCACGCGGTGGTGCTCAGCGAGATCCCCAGCCAGGAGAACATGGCCACCACGACGACGAGGCGTACGGCGGTGGCCGCCCGACGGTCACGGGCCCACGCGCCTGCGGTGTACAGCGCCAGGTAGAGGCAGACGGACGTCACCAGGGGGTCGAAGACCAGCCGGGCCTGGTGCCCGATGAACGCGGCGGCCACCAGCACGAGCACCGCGACGGGGAAGCGGCGGCGGACGCACAGCGGCAGCGCGACGGCCAGGGCCCACACGGCGCGTTCCCAGGCGCCCGGCGCGTCTTCGAACACGTCGCCCACGCTGCGGGCCAGCTCCATGCTGACCACCGCCGTGACGGCCAGCAGCAGGCCGAGGACCACGTCCAGGCGCCGCTCGCGGGGGCCCGGTCCCTCTCGCTCCCACTCCGCATCCACCCGCGGCAGCGTAGGGGTGCCCCGACCGGTGCTGCTCCGGGCGGGTGCCGCCTCCCGCGCGGTTCCTCAGGCCTGCGAGGCCAGCCAGCGCTCCCGCGGCAACCGGTAGAGCACGTGCGGGCGGACCGGGTGGGCGACCGGGACGGCGGGGTGGTCGAAGTCGCCCTCGGGCTCGCGGATGAGCCCGATGCGCTCCATGACCCGCCAGGACCGCTCGTTGCCGACCGCGGTGAACGACACGATCTCGCTCAGCCCGGTCTCGGTGAACCCGAACCGGAGCGACTCCAGGGCGGCCTCGGTGGCGAAGCCGTGGCCCCAGTGCGCCCGGGCCAGGCGCCAGCCGACCTCGACGGCCGGGGTGAAGGGTGCCTCGAACTCGGCCGGCCACAGGCCCGTGTAACCGATGAAGGTGCCGGTGTCGAGGCGCTCCAGCGCCCACGGCCCCCAGCCGCGCTCGGCCCAGCAGCGTGCGACCTTGTCGATGAACGCGTCGGAGCGCTCCCGGCCGTAGGTGGACACGAAGTGCTCCATCACGACCGGGTCGGCGTTGAGGGCCGCGAACGGCTCCCGGTCGGCGTCGGTGAAGCCGCGCAGCAGCAGCCGGGCGGTCCGCCGGGCGGGAACCACCCCGTCCGGCGCGTGACCGGAGGGGGTGGTGCTCACAACGGGATGTTGCCGTGCAGGCCGCGCGTCGCGGGGGCGGCGGCCACGGCGCGGGCCAGGGCCGAACGGGTCTGCGCGGTCGCGATGACCTCGTCGACCACGCCGATCTCCATGGCACGGGGGATGCCCCCGGCCAGGCGCTCGTGCTCCGCCGCCAGCTCGGCCTCGACCTGCGCCTTGGCGTCCTCGGGCACCTCGGCCAGACGACGTCGGTGCAGGATGCGGACCGCGGCCACGGCCCCCATCACGGCGACCTCGCCGCTGGGCCAGGCCAGCACCCGGGTCGCGCCGAGCGAGCGGGAGTTCATGGCGATGTAGGCGCCGCCGTAGGCCTTGCGGATGACCAGCGTCACGCGGGGGACGGTCGCCTCGGCGAAGGCGTGCAGCAGCTTCGCGCCCCGACGCACCACCCCGTCCCACTCCTGCCCGACGCCCGGCAGGTAGCCGGGGACGTCGACCAGCACCAGCAGCGGGATGCCGAACGCGTCGCACATCCTCACGAACCGGGCGGCCTTCTCCGCCGAGCTGGAGTCCAGGCAGCCGCCCAGGCGCATCGGGTTGTTGGCCACGACGCCCACCGTGCCGCCGCCGACGCGGCCCAGCGTGGTGATGACGTTGGGGGCCCAGCGGGCGTGCAGCTCGAGCTGCTCGTGGTCGTCGTCGAGCAGGTCGGCGACGATCGGGTGCATGTCGTAGGCGCGCTTGGGGTTCATCGGCAGGTGCCGGCCCAGGTCGCGGTCCGCGACGGCGGCCGGGTCGACCGCACCCGGACGGCCGAGGAGGGTGACCAGCTCGCGGCCGCGCAGGTAGGCGTCCTCGGTGGTCTCGGTCGTCACGTGGACCACGCCGGAGCGGCGCCCGTGCGGCTCGGGCCCCCCCAGGCGGAGCGCGTCGACCTTCTCGCCGGTGACGCTGCGGACCACGTCGGGGCCGGTGACGAACACCCGCCCGTCCGGGCCGAGCACGACGACGTCGGTCAGCGCCGGTCCGTAGGCCGCCCCACCCGCCGCGGCGCCGATGACCACGCTGATCTGCGGGATCTTCCCCGACGCGCGCGTCATGATCGCGAACACCTCGCCGACGGCGTGCAGGCTGACGACGCCCTCGGCCAGCCGGGCGCCGCCGGAGTGCCAGAGCCCCACGACGGGGACCTGGTCGGCCAGGGCGCGCTCGTAGGCGACGAGGACGACCTTGCAGCCGGCCTCGCCCATGGCGCCGCCCATCTTGCGGGCGTCGGACACGAAGACCACCGCGGGCGTGCCGTCCACGCGGACCGTGGCCGCGATCATGCCGGAGTCGTCGGGCTCGGTGAGCAACTCGACGCTGCCGGGGTCGGCGAACGACTCCAGCCGCAGCATCGGGTCACGGGGGTCGACCTCGACGACGAGGTCACCGGTGCTGGTGGCCGTCATGAGGCGCTCCGGAACGTCAGGGCCACGTTGTGGCCGCCGAAGCCGAAGGAGTTGTTGAGCGCCACCACGGGACGTGTCCCGTCGCCGATGGGGGTGGCCGTCTCCCGGACCACCTGGAGGTCGACGTCGGGGTCGATCTCGGTGATGTTGATGGTGGGCGGGGCGAGGCGGTCGCGGACGGCGCAGATCGCGAAGACGGCCTCCACGGCCCCGGCCGCGCCGAGCAGGTGCCCGGTCATCGACTTGGTCGCCGAGACCAGGATGTCGTCGGCGGCCGCGCCGAGGGCCCGCCGGATCGCCTTGGCCTCGGCCTTGTCGCCCACCGGGGTCGACGTGGCGTGGGCGTTGATGTGGTCGATGTCCGACGGCGACAGGCCGGACACCTGCAACGCCTGCTCGATCGCGCGGGCGGCGCCCATGCCCTCGGGCTCGGGTGCGGCGATGTGGTGGGCGTCGGAGCTCATGCCGGCCCCCAGCACCTCGGCGTGGATCCGGGCGCCGCGCGCCTTGGCGTGCGCCTCGGACTCCAGGACGACGACACCGGCGCCCTCGCCGAGGACGAAGCCGTCGCGGCCGACGTCGTAGGGCCGTGACGCGGTGGTGGGGTCGTCGTTGCGGGTCGACAGGGCCTGCATGGCGGCGAACGCGGCCACGGGCAGCGGGTGGACGACGGCCTCGGTGCCGCCGGCGACGACGATGTCGGCGCGGCCCAGGCGGATCATGTCGATGGCCATCGCGATGGCCTCGGCCCCGGACGCGCACGCGCTCACCGGGGTGTGGGCGCCGGCGCGGGCGCCGACCTCGAGGCTGACGGTGGCGGCGGGGGCGTTCGGCATCAGCATGGGGATCGAGAGCGGGAACACCTTGCGAGGGCCGCTGGCCTTCATGGCGTCCCAGTTGTCGAGCAGGGTCCACAGGCCACCGATACCGCTGGCCAGGCACACGCCGAGGCGGGTCGGCTCGGGCTCGGGGGAGCCGGCGTCGGCCCACGCGTCCCGGGCGGCGATGAGGGCGTACTGCGAGCTGGGGTCCAGCCGGCGCAGCTGCACCTTGGTCAGGAGGTCGGAGGCGGGGACGGCGAGCTGGGCGCCGAAGCGCACGGGCAGCTCGAAGTCGTCCACCCAGGGTCCGTGCCAGGGCGCGGCGCCGGAGGTGCCCTTCAGGGCGGCCTCCCACGTGGACGCCGCGTCGCCCCCGATGGGCGTCGTGGCGCCGAGGCCGGTGACGACGACGGTGGTGCTCATGGGCTCTCCCGGTTCTCGTGCGGGTGCACCCGCGGGGTAGGGGGTGGCGCTGTCGGCCCGCCCGACGCGGGGTGGCGTCGTCACGGGCCTCGGTGGTGCCGGCAGACGGGCGGGCCGGGCGCCTGGTGGGCGCCCGGCCGCGCCTCAGCCCTGGGCCTGGGCGATGTAGCTGACGGCGTCGCGCACGGTGGCGAGGTTCTTGACGTCCTCGTCGGGGATGCGGATGCCGAACTTCTCCTCGGCGTTGACGACGATCGTCATCATCGACAGCGAGTCGATGTCGAGGTCGTCGGTGAAGGACTTGTCCAGCTCGACGGCGTCGGCCGGCAGACCGGTCTCCTCGTTGACGATGTCGGCCAGACCGCTCAGGATCTCCTGCTCGCTTGCCATGTGGTGCTCCTCTGCTCGTTCGTGGGTGGTGCCGGTCGGGTCTGGCGGGTCGTGCGTTCGGGGCCGGGCCGCCTAGGGCAGCTCGACCACCTGTGCGGCGTAGACGAGGCCTGCGCCGAAACCGATGAGCAGCGCGAGGCCGCCGTGGGGGGCGGTGCCGTCGCGCAGCATCCGCTCCATGGCCAGCGGCACCGAGGCCGCCGACGTGTTGCCCATGTGCTCGATGTCGCGGGCCACGGGGACGTCCTGGGGCAGGCCGAGCTGCTTGACCATCGCGTCGATGATGCGGACGTTGGCCTGGTGGGGGATGAAGGCCGCCAGGTCGCTGCCCTGGACGCCCGCGGCGTCCATGGCCTTCTGCGCGACGGGGGCCATCTGCCACACCGCCCAGCGGAACACGGTCTGCCCCGCCATGCCGAGCGCGGGCCAGTCACCGCTGATGGTGCGACCGTCCTCGCTGCGCATCGACGTCCAGGACGTGGTCTGGGTGATGACGTCGGCCTGGGCGCCGTCGCTGCCCCACATCGTCGGGCCGATGCCCGGGTGGTCGGACGGGCCGACGACGACCGCGCCGGCGCCGTCGCCGAACAGGAACGCCGTGCCGCGGTCGTGCTTGTCGGTGAAGTCGGAGAGCTTCTCGACCCCGACGACGAGGACGTGGCGGGCGCTGCCGGCGCGGACCATGTCCGAGGCCAGGCCGACGCCGTGGCAGAACCCGGCGCAGGCGGCGGACAGGTCGAACGCGGCGGCGGGGGTGGCGCCGATCCGCTCGGCCAGCACCGCGGCGGCCGAGGGTGTCTGCAGGTACCAGGTGACGGTGGACACGATCACGGCGTCCACCTGGGAAGCGGTGATGCCGGCCATCGCGAGGGCGTCCCGGCAGGCGGGCTCCGCCATGTCCACGACGGTCGCCTCGGGCGCGGCGAAACGCCGGGTGACGATGCCGCTGCGCTCCCGGATCCACTGGTCGGAGGAGTCGATCCAGGTGCAGACCTCCTCGTTGGTCACGACACGGTCGGGGCGCATCGCCCCCACCCCCATGACCCGGGTGTGCGCGGCCCCGGTGGACTGGGTGAGCGTCGCCGTCATCTGCTCACCCTCGAGGCCTGCGGGCTCGCCGGGTGGAGCCGGACCAGCGGCATGCCGGGGGAGACGGGGTCGCCGTCGTGCACGATCCACTCCACCACGGTGCCGCCGTGGGGGGCGGTGACGTCGTAGGAGTCGCGCAGCCCCTCGACGCGGGCCACGACGCTGCCGGGCTCCACGGCGGAGCCCTCGGGGAACGCGCCGATGCTGACCATGCCCTTGGCCGGCGCCACGACCAGGCGCCACGTCGGGTTGACGGCCATGGAGCTGACCTGGCCGTGCTCGCGGACCAGCGCGCGGGCGGCCGCCAGGTCGTCCGGGGTCTTCAAAGCCACGACGTCGACACCGGGCAGGGCGCGCTTGGCCAGGTTGGCCAACGTGCCCGCGGGCGGGATCTCGACGATGCCGGTGACCCCCAGGTCGCGGAAGGTCTCCATGCACAGGTCCCAGCGGACCGGGCGGGCCACCTGCGACACCAACCGGCCCAGCACCTCACGACCGTCGTGGACCACCGTGCCGTCGGCGTTGGACACCAGGCGGCTGCGGGGGTCGTGGGTGGTGATGGCGCGGGCGTGGCGGGCGAGGACGTCGACGGCCGGCGCCATGTGCTCGGTGTGGAACGCGCCGGCGACCTGCAGCGGGATGACCCGCGCCTTGGCGGGCGGGTCCGCGGTGAGCGCGGCGAGCTGGTCCTTCGTCCCGGCCGCGACGACCTGGCCCCCGCCGTTGCGGTTGGCGGCGGTCAGGCCGTGGCGGGCCAGGACCGCGTCGACCTCGACCGGGTCCCCGCCGACCACGGCACTCATGCCGGTGGGCGTGGCGGCGCTGGCCTTGGCCATGGCGTTGCCGCGCTCCCGGACGAACACCATCGCCTGCTCGGCCGTCATGACCCCGGCGGCCGAGGCCGCGGTGATCTCGCCCACGGAGTGCCCGGCGCCGGCGGCCGTCAGCCGGAACGCGTCGGAGGGGTGGGGGAACAGCTCGAGCAGGGACACCAGGCCGGCCCCGACGATGAGGGGCTGCGCGACGGCGGTGTCACGGATGGTGTCGGCGTCCGACGTGGTGCCGTGCGCGACGAGGTCGACCGCCGCGACCGCCGACAGCCAGGACAGCCGCTCCTCGAACTCCGGCAGCTCGAGCCACGGGGCGAGGAAACCGGGGGACTGTGACCCCTGGCCGGGGCAGACGACGATCAGCACGGGCCTCACGATGTCGCAGACCGGGCCCGGGACGCGGCTCCGTCCGGTACGAGGTTTGGCGTGTCGCGTTGTAGGAGTCCTACAACCGGGGGGTGCGGGGGGACTCGGCCAGACGACCCAGCGCCAGGCCCATCTGCAGGGTCCAGCGCTCGCGCGGGTCGCTGGCGAGCAGGCCTGTCACCTGCTCCACGCGGTTGAGGCGGTACCGGACCGTGTTGGCGTGGACGAACAGGGCCCGGGCGGCGCCCTCGAGCGCGCCGCCGGAGTCGACGTAGGCCTGCACGGTGTCCAGCAGGTCGTTGCCCGCGGCCACCAGCGGGGCGTGCACCAGGTCCACGAGGGCGCGCCGGGCGGTCACGTCACCGGCCAGGACCCGTTCCGGCAGCAGGGCCGTGGCCAGCACCGGGCGGGGGGCACCGGGCCAGGCCCGGGCCGCGGTCGCCCCGGCCAGGGCCGCCCGGGCCGAGCGGGGGGCCGAGGGCAGGCCGATGCGGGTGGGACCGACCACGACGGGCCCGTCGCCCACCAGGGCCAGCATGTCGGTGACCACGGCCGTCGCGTCGGCGCCGCCGCCCAGCACCAGGACGAGCCGGTCGTTCTGGTGCCCCACCAGCAGCTCCGCCCGGTGCGACCGCGCCACCCGGCGCAGCGCCTGCGCGTCGGTGCGGGTGTCACCGGTGGCCACGACCACCGTGGTGGGCGAGTCCAGCGGCCACGACAGCGCCGAGGCCTGCGAGGCCAGGGCGTCGTCGGAGTCCCCGCGCACCAGGGAGTCCACGACGAGGGCCTCCAGCCGGGCGTCCCACGCCCCGCGGGTCTCCGCGGCCCGGGCGTAGACCTCCGCCGCGGCGAAGGCGACCTCACGGGCGTAGCGCAGCAGGAGCAGCCGGGCGGCGGGCAGGTCGGCCTCCGGCAGCGTGTCCTCGAGCAGCCGCTCGGAGGTGTCGATGGCGGTGCGGACCAGGGTGACGGTCTGGTGCAGGCTGATGAGCCGGGTCAGGTCCCGGGGGGCCGCGCCGAACAGGTCGACGCTGCGGACCGACGGCCCGACGGGGGCGCCGGCCCGGCACCAGCGCACGAACCCCGACACGCCCGTCTGGGCCACCAGGCCGACCGACGACCGGGCCTCCGGCGGCAGGCCGGGGAACCAGTCGAGCTCGGTGTCCATCCGGGTCAGGGCGTGCGAGGAGATGGTCGCGCTGGCCCACTCCAGGGCTCGCAGGGAGTCCTCCGACAACGCCGCCGGGGCGGTGACGTCGCTGCTCATGGGGCCACGGTAGTCGTCCGACGGCCGGTGGCCCCGGGGTGCGGGCCCAGGGCCCCGGACGCGCGATCGCAGGCCCGGTGTCCGGGGCTTCGTTACTGTGGCCGGGAACCGAGGGGAGGCACCGTGCCTGGGAGCAGAACGTGGCGAGACCGCCTGAGACGCAAGGGTGGCACGAGCACCACCGTCGCCGGAGGCGCATCCGGGCCTGCACTGCCGACGTCAGGAGCCGAGGTGCACGAGAACGTGTCGAGCGTCCACGAGTCGGTGGACGAGGAGCGGCTCCACGAGCTGCTCCGCGAGGACCCGAACAACGAGAGCCGGTTCAGCGAGCTGGCCGGTGTGGTCCGTCGGCGGGCCGCCGAGGGCCACGAGGCCGGCGACCCCGTGCAGGCGCAGGAGAACGCCGTCTGGGCCCTGGCCGAGGAGCTCGCCCACGACCAGCGGGCCTGGTACCCGCTGGTGGAGCTGGCCCGGCTGTCGCTGGCCGACGACCGCGAGGCCGCGCTGCGCCGGCTCGGCGTGGCCGCCGAGCGGGACAGCAGCGGCTCGGCGCTGTCCTACGGGTTGGACCTGCTGCGTGAGGCCGGTGACAACGACGGCGCGCTGTCGCTGGGGATGGGCCACTGGCGCCCGACCGACCACCCCCTGGCCGCGGGGCGGGCGATGGTCGCCGCCGCGGTGGACGCCCACCGCCTGGCCGAGGCCCGGCGTCACCTCGACGCCCTCGGCGAGCACCCCGACGCCACCGGGGTCGCGGCGATGCGCCGGGACATGGAGCGCGCCATCAGCCAGGCCGAGCGGGCCCGCCGCCCCTGACCAGCGGGCAGCGCGGCCGCCCCGGGTGGCGGGTGCTGCTCGTCCCCACGGCCGTCCGGCTCAGACGGGGGCCGCGCCGGCAGATCCCGGGGGCGTGGTCGCGGGGTGCGACGCCGTCGGGCGCGCGTCGGCGTGGGGGTGCAGGACGTGGCCCAGCAGGAGCACACCGATCCCGGCCGCCACCACGGTCGTCAGGGCGACGCGCAGGTCGGTGGCGTCGGCGACCAGGCCGATCAGGGCCGGCGACACCAGGAACCCGACCCGCAGCAACCAGCTGACGACCGTCAGCCCGACCCCGGCGGGCAGCCCGGGGATCTCGTCGGCGGTGTGCATGACCGCCGGGATCAGGGTGGCGACGCCGAGACCGGCCAGGGCGAACCCGACCACCGTCGTGGTCACCGAGGGCAGCGCGAGCATCCCGCCCGTCCCGGCCGTGATCAGCACCCCGCCGGCCAGGGCGACGCGCTGCTGGCCGAACCGGTCCACCACCCGGTCCCCGGTCAGCCGCCCGACCGTCATCGCCACCTGCAGCGACACGAAGGCCAGGCCGCCGACCGCGGCCGTGGTGCCGAGCTCCTCGCGCAGGTACAGGGCGCCCCAGGTCGAGCCCGCGTCCTCGACGAACGCGCCGCAGGCGGCCAGGGCCCCCAGCGCGGCCAGCAGCAGCACCGTGCGCACGCCCGCCCGGCTCCCGGCCTGCACCGCGTCGGGCGCGGCGCCGGCCGGGCCAGCGACGACGGCCGGGCCGCCGGGCTCGGCTACCACGTCCTCGGCCCGCTCGGCGTCCTCGGGCCCGTCGAGCATGAACCGGTACGCGGCCAGCGCCACGCCGCCGGACAGGACCGCGGACACGACCAGGTGGACGGTCAGCGGCACGGCCAGGCCGGCGGCGACGGACCCCAGGACGCCACCGGCCACGGCTCCGACGCTCCACAGGCCGTGGAAGGAGTTGACGACCGAGCGGCGGTAGAGGCGCTGCACCCGGAAGCCGTGCGCGTTCTGCGCGACGTCCACGACGGCGTCCACCGCCCCGACCAGCAGCATCACCGCGGCCAGGCCCAGCCAGGTGCCCGACAGCGGGACACCGACCAGGGCGCCGCCCAGCACGACGAGCCCGAACGCGGCCACCCGGGCCGAGCCGAGCCGGCGGATCGCGGCCGGCGCGAGCAGGCCGGCCAGCAGCGCCCCGACGGGCATGGCCGCGACGGCCCCGCCGAGCCCGGCGTTGCTCAGGTCGAGGCCCGCCTTCACCTCGGGCAGGCGCGGCACGAGGTTGGCGTAGAGCACGGCGTTGACGAAGAACACCGCGGAGACCGCGACACGCGCCCGGCGGACGTGAGCCGCCGGGCGCGTGTCGTGGGTGGGACGGGTCGTGCTCAGGCGTCGCCGCCCGCGTTGCCGGTGGTGCCGGCGTTGACGTCGTCGATGGAGTACTTGTCGTAGGCCTGCTTGGGCACGCCCTTGTCGACGGCGCCGGTGGCGGCGAGCGACGCGAGCGCCTGCACCGTCACCGACGGGCCGTCGACCTGGAAGAACCGGCGGGCCGCCGCGCGGGTGTCGGAGAAGCCGAACCCGTCGGTGCCCAGCGACACGAACCGGCCCTGCTCACCCGGCACGTACTGGGCGATCTGGTCCGGGACGGCCCGCATGTAGTCCGACACCGCCACGACGGGACCCTCGGCCTCGGCCAGCTTCTGGGTGACGTACGGCACCCGCCGTTCCTGGTCGAGGTGGTCGAACGCCTCGGCGTCCGCGGCCATGGCGTCGCGGCGCAGCTCCGCCCAGGACGTCACCGACCAGACGTCGGCCACGACACCCCAGTCGTCCGCGAGCAGCTGCTGGGCCTCCAGCGCCCACGGCACGCCGACCCCGGACGCGAGCAGCTGCACCCGCGGGCCCTCGCCGGAGCCCGGGTGGGCCAGGTGCATGCCCTTGAGGACACCCTCGACGTCCAGGCCCTCCGGCTCCGGCGGCTGCACGTACGGCTCGTTGTAGAGGGTGATGTAGTACATGACGTTCTCGCCCGTGCCGTCCGGACCGCCCTCGCCGTACATGCGCTCGAGCCCGTCGCGGACGATGTGGCCGATCTCGTACACGTAGGCGGGGTCGTAGGACACGATCGCGGGGTTGGTCGCCGCCAGCAGCGGGGAGTGCCCGTCGGCGTGCTGCAGCCCCTCACCGGTCAGCGTCGTGCGACCGGCCGTCGCGCCGAGGAAGAACCCGCGCGCCATCTGGTCGGCCGCGGCCCACATCGCGTCGCCGGTCCGCTGGAACCCGAACATCGAGTAGAAGATGTAGATCGGGACCATCGGCTCGCCGTGGGTGGAGTAGGAGGACCCGACGGCGGTGAACGCGGCCACGGAGCCGGCCTCGTTGATGCCGACGTGCAGGATCTGCCCGTCCTTGGCCTCCTTGTACGACAGCATCAGGTCACGGTCGACCGACACGTACTTCTGCCCCGACGGGTTGTAGATCTTGGCGGTCGGGAAGAACGAGTCCATCCCGAAGGTGCGCGCCTCGTCGGGGATGATCGGCACGACCCGCTGGCCGAACTCCTTGTCGCGCATCAGGTCCCGCAGCACCCGGACGAAGCCCATGGTGGTGGCGACCTGCTGCTTACCGGAGCCGCGCTTGGCCACCGCGTAGGCCTCGTCGCCGGGCAGCTTGATGGCCGCTCGACGGCCCTTGCGCGACGGGAGCCCGCCGCCGAGGGTGCGACGCCGCTCGCGCAGGTACTCCAGCGTCTCGTCGTCGTCGGCCGGCTTGTAGTACGGCGGGCGGTACGGGTCGGCCTCGAGCTGGGAGTCCTCGACGGGGATGCGGAGCCCGTCGCGGAAGTTCTTGAGGTCGTCCAGGGCCAGCTTCTTCATCTGGTGCGTGGCGTTGCGGCCCGCGAAGTTGGTGCCCAGGCCCCAGCCCTTGACCGTCTTGGCCAGGATGACCGTCGGCTGGCCGTTGTGCTCGGTGGCGGCCTTGTAGGCGGCGAACACCTTCCGGTAGTCGTGACCGCCCCGGCGCAGGTTCCAGATGTCTGCGTCGCTCAGCGGCTGGGCCAGCTTCTTGGTGCGCGGGTCACGGTTGAAGAAGTGCTCGCGGATGAACTCGCCGCTCTCGGCCCGGTAGGTCTGGTAGTCGCCGTCGAGGGTGTCGTTCATGAGCTTGACCAGGGCGCCGTCGCGGTCCGCGGCCAGCAGCGGGTCCCAGTCGCGGCCCCAGACCACCTTGATGACGTTCCAGCCGGCCCCGCGGAAGAAGGACTCCAGCTCCTGGATGATCTTGCCGTTGCCCCGGACCGGGCCGTCGAGCCGCTGCAGGTTGCAGTTGATGACGAACGTCAGGTTGTCGAGGTTCTCGGCCGCCGCGATCTGCAGGGCGCCGCGGCTCTCCGGCTCGTCCATCTCGCCGTCGCCCAGGAACGCCCAGGTGTGCTGCTGCGAGGTGTCCTTGATGCCGCGGTTGCGCAGGTACTTGTCGAACTGCGCCTGCCAGATGGCGTTGATCGGGCCGAGGCCCATCGACACGGTGGGGAACTCCCAGAAGTCCGGCATGAGGCGCGGGTGCGGGTAGCTGGACAGCCCGCCGGTCGCCGACGACTTCTCCTGCCGGAACCCGTCGAGCTGCTCCTCGCTGAGCCGGCCCTCGAGGAACGCGCGGGCGTAGATGCCCGGGCTGGCGTGGCCCTGCACGAAGATGTTGTCGCCGCCGCCGGCGTGGTCACGGCCGCGCCAGAAGTGGTTGAAGCCCACCTCGTACAGCGTCGCCGAGGAGGCGTAGGTCGAGATGTGCCCGCCGACCCCGATGCCCGGCGCCTGGGCGCGGTGCACCATGACGGCGGCGTTCCACCGGACCCAGCGGCGGTAGCGGCGCTCGACCTCCTCGTCGCCCGGGAACAGCGGCTCGGCCTCCGGCGGGATGGTGTTGATGTAGTCGGTCGCGGTGAGGCTCGGCACACCGAGGTGCTGCTCTCGAGCCGCCTGCAGCATCTGCAGCATCAGGTAGCGGGCGCGCTGCTTGCCGCCGGCCTCCACGGCCGCGGCGAGCGACTGGCGCCACTCCGCGGTCTCCTCGGGGTCGACGTCCGGCAGCTGGGCGAGCAGGCCGTCCAGCATCGGTGCGTCGTCGGCGTGTGCCACGTGTCCTCCAGCGGGTCCTCGGCAGGTGCGTTGCGGGGGCTGTCCGGGGGTCGCCCGGGTCCCGGTGACCATCCTGGCCCTCCGAGGCCGACGGGCCAACACGAGGGTGTCTGCTTGCGCGGGTCGGCAGGGGTGGGGTGGACTGTCGGCAGCGACGTCGTGCCGCGACGTCCACCACAGGTCGAACCGGCCCATCACGAGGGAGCTCACTGCATGTCAGCCACCGCCGACAGACCGGCGGACACCGACCTTGCCCGCCGCTTGGGGATCACCGCGGGGCAGGTCGTCCAGGAGTTCGGGTGGGACGACGACGTCGACGAGGACCTGCGCCTGCAGGTCGAGTCGGCCTCGGGCGAGCCCTTGGAGGACGAGGACTCGATCGAGGTCGCGGACGTCGTCCTGGTCTGGTTCCGCGACGGTGACGGCGACCTCGTCGACACCCTCGTGGACGCCCTGACCAACCTCGGGGAGGGCGGCGCCGTGTGGCTGCTCACCCCCAAGCTCGGCCGGCCCGACCACGTCGAGCCCGGCGACATCGAGGAGGCGGCGCCCACCGCGGGCCTGCACGCCACCTCCAGCATCAGCGCGTGCCCGGACTGGTCCGGGACGCGTCTGGCCAGCCCGAAGGGACGTAAGTGACCGTCACAGGCACCACGGCAGACATCGGCATCCCGACCGAGGGCACCCTGCCCGAGGTCGGGGCCCCCGCCCCGGACTTCTCGCTCAAGGACCAGCACGGGCAGCAGGTGACCCTCGAGGGGCTGACGCGCGACGGCGGCGACCGGGCCGTGCTGCTGGTCTTCTACCCGTTCGCGTTCTCGGGCACCTGCACCGGCGAGCTGTGCGAGATCCGCGACGACCTGTCGTCGTTCGCCAACGACGCCGTGCAGGTCGTCGGCATCTCGTGCGACCCCGGGCACGCGCTGCGCGCCTGGGCCGACGCCGAGGGGTACGAGTTCCCGCTGCTCAGCGACTTCTGGCCCCACGGCGAGACCGCCAAGGCCTACGGCGTGTTCATGCCCGGCCTGGGCTTCGCGGCGCGGGGGTCCTTCCTGGTGGACTCCTCGGGCGTGCTGCGCTGGAGCCTCGTCCAGGGACCGGGCGAGGCGCGGGACCCGCAGGCCTACAAGGACGCCGTCGCGGCCCTGTAGGCGGATACCCTTCTCCGGCAGGGGCCTGTAGCTCAGTTGGTCAGAGCACCGCGCTTACACCGCGGGTGTCGTCGGTTCGAGCCCGGCCGGGCCCACCGCCGTGCCGGTCGGGCGGGCCGCCGTGGCCCCCAGGAGGTCCACTAGGGTCTCCTCACATGGCCGTCACCCTGCGCGACGTCGTCTCCGCCCTCGACGAGGCCTACCCGCGGCACCTGGCCGAGGACTGGGACGCGGTCGGCCTGGTCTGCGGGGACGTGGACGCCACGGTGTCCACGGTCCTGCTCACCGTCGACGTCACCGAGACGGTCGTGGACGAGGCGTTGGCGGCCGGGGTGGACCTGCTGGTCGCCCACCACCCGCTGCTGCTCAAGGCCGTGCACGGCATCGGCACCGACACCGTCAAGGGTCGCCTGATCCACCGGCTCGTCAGCGGGGGGTGCGGGCTGTTCACCGCGCACACCAACGCCGACGTCGCCGCCCCCGGGGTGTCCGACGCGCTGGCCCGCACGATCGGCCTGACCGGGCTGGTCCCGCTGGACGCCCGGGACGAGGACCCGCAGGACCAGGGCGCCGTCCGCGGGCTGGGCCGGGTCGGCTCGCTGCCGCAGCCGATGAGCCTGCAGGCCTTCGCCGAGCACGTCGCGCGGGTGCTGCCGCGCACCAACGGCGGCATCCGCATCGCCGGTCCGGTCCACGCCCAAATCGAGCGGGTCGCGGTCTGCGGCGGGTCGGGCGACTCGCTGGTCGCGGCGGCCCGCGCGGCGGGGGCGGACGTGTTCGTGACGGCGGACCTGCGCCACCACCCGGCCTCCGACGCGCTCGAGGCGGGCGGCCCGTGGCTGGTGGACGTGCCCCACTGGGCCAGCGAGTGGCCGTGGCTGATGGGCGCGCGCGAGCGGATCCTCGCCTCGCTGGACCCGCTGGGCGAGCACCTGGACGTCGTCGTGTCGCGTACCGTGACCGACCCGTGGACCTCGCGCGCCTGAGGTCCACCGCGCCACCCGCACCCGCACCCGCACCCGCACCCGACGAGCACGTCACAACAGCAGAAGCGCCGAGCCCCACGAGGAGTCCACCCATGGTGACCGTCGACCCCGCCGACCAGCAGAGGCTGCTCGAGGTGCAGGCGCTGGACACCCGCCTCGACCAGGTGGCCCACGCCCGGGAGCAGCTGCCCGAGGCCGCCCGTGCCGCCGAGCTGGAGACCCTGGTGGGGACGCTGCGCGACGACGTGGTGCTGCTGCAGACCAAGGTGTCCGACCTCGACCGCGAGGTCACCCGCGCCGAGAACGACGTGCAGGCCGTGCGGTCCCGCGTCGAGCGCGACCGCACCCGCCTGGACTCCGGGCAGGGCAGCTCCAAGGACCTGATGGGGCTGCAGCACGAGCTGGAGAGCCTGGCCCGTCGGCAGTCCGACCTCGAGGACGTGGAGCTGGAGGTGATGGAGCGCCGCGAGGAGCAGGCCGGGCTGCTCGGCGGCACCGAGACCCGCCTGGCCGCCGCCCGGGCCGAGCTGGAGCAGGTCGTGGCGGCCCGTGACGCCCGCTACGCCGAGCTGGACTCCCAGCGCGCCGAGCTGGAGGACGACCGGAAGGCCGCCTCGACGGGTCTGGCCGAGCCGATGATGAAGGTCTACGACCGGCTGCGTGGTCGCCTCGGCAGCGGGGCCGCCGCGCTGGCCGAGGGGCGGTGCGAGGGGTGCCGGATGCCGATGGCCCCGACCGAGGTCCACATGCTCATGGCCAAGCCCGCGGACGAGATGATCCGCTGCCCGGAGTGCGAGCGGATCCTCGTCCGGCCGGCGAAGACCGACGCGTGAGCCCCACGGGCAGCCCTCGCCGGCTGGTCGTGGAGGCGGACGGCGGTTCCCGGGGCAACCCCGGCCCGTCGGGCTTCGGTGCGCTCGTGCGGGACCCGGCGGGCCGCGTCCTGGCCGAGGCGGGGGAGCGGTGCGGGCACACGACCAACAACGTCGCCGAGTACTCGGGGCTGCTGGCCGGCTTGCGGATGGCCCACGCCATCGACCCCGCCGCCCAGGTCGAGGTCCGGATGGACTCCAAGCTCGTGGTGGAGCAGATGTCCGGGCGGTGGAAGATCAAGGACCGCCGCCTGGCCGGCATCGCCAAGCAGGCCCACGACGCCTTCGACGCGGGCCTGGTCCGCTACACCTGGGTGCCGCGCGCCCAGAACGGCAAGGCCGACAAGCTGGCCAACGACGCCATGGACGGGGTCGAGCGCACGGTCGAGGACATGATCGCGATGGTCGCGGCCGACCCGGACCCGACCGACCCCCACGACCCGACCGATCCCGTCGCCACGGGTGACCCGGCGCCGGACCCCCGACCGTCGCGGGCCGCGACGGCGGTGCCTCCGGGCGCGAGCCAGGGCGACCTGGGCCAGGCCACCACGGTCGTGGTCGTGCGGCACGGTCGGACCCGGCTCACGCAGGAACGCCGGTTCTCCGGCATCCGCGGCGAGGACGCCCCGCTGACCGACGTCGGTCGCCTGGACGCCGTCGGGGCCGCCCCGTTCCTGGTGGACGTGCCGGTCGACGCCGTCGTGGTGTCGCCGTTGCTGCGGGCCCGCCAGACCGCCGAGCTGCTGGGCGGGCGGCTGGGCTGGCCGACCCCGACCGTCGACGACCGCTGGGCCGAGGTCGCGTTCGGGGCCTGGGACGGGCTGACCGCGGCCGAGGTGGTGTCCCGCGACAAGGACCTGTTCGGCGCGTGGCTGACGAACGCCGACGTCCGCCCGCCCGGCGGGGAGTCGATGCTCGACCTGGAGGAGCGGGTCCACGACGGGCTCGCGGACCTGCTGCGGCAGCACCGCGGCGGCACCGTCGTCGTGGTCTGCCACATGACGCCCGTCCGCTCCGTGGTGCGTCGCCTGCTGGGCGCGGGGGAGCAGGCGCTGTGGCGGCTGCGGGTGGCGCCCGGCAGCCTGACCACGACCCGTCACTGGGCCGACGGCGGCGCCGAGGTCGACGGGATCGGGCTGTTCGTGCCGCCGGACGGCGCTGCCACTCTGTTCTGACCCGGAGGTCTGACCCCGAGGACCGGTCCGAGGTCTCCTCCGGAGGACGACTGGTGCACGCCGGGCCGGCGCGGGGTCCAGCGGCGGACCCCCGTCACTCCGTGGGGACGAACCGGATCCCCATGCCGGCCAGCGCCGTCAGCAGCCCGCCGGCGACGATCGCGGCACCGGCCATCTCCAGGAACTCCTCCGCGGTGGACAGCACGGTGAGGACCCCCCAGGACCCCGTCCCGCTGCTCACCAGGAGACCGGCCACCAGCTCGAGGCCGATCGCGCCGGCCAGGAACACGGCGACACCGGTCAGCACGGACCGTCGCGCCGGGGCACCGAGGCGCCGGAGCCACCGGTCACCGGTGACCAGGACCAGGACCACCAGCACCGCGGCCGGGACGACCCACGTGTAGTAGAGGATGCCGGTGCCGCCGCCGAGGACGGCCCGGGTGGGCTCGATCATGCGCTCGTGCAGCTCGAGGAACTCGTCGACCGCCATGAACGCCGCCACGCCCGCGGCCGCCCGGCCCCACCACGGTGACGAGCCCTGCCGCGCCTGGGCGCTGCCGAGGGCCCAGGCCAGCACCGCCAGCAGCAGCAGGCCCAGGGCCGACGTCAGCGTCGGCAGGCTCGCCTCGCGCGACACGTTCGTCATCGCCGCGATGCTCTCCAGGAACGGGACGCCGGGCCAGACCACCCGGGCCAGCTGCAGCCCCAGCGACACCGTGCACAGCACGACCGCCACCGCGAGCAGGAGGTTGCGGACACCGGTGGCCCGGACCGGGAGGACGACCTCGGTCCCGGTCTGCGTGCGCGTCGTCGTCGGCATCCGCGACACGGTACTGACTCCCGGTGAGACAGGTGTGAGACGCGCCGTGACGCGGCGTCGGTCTAGGCTGGTCGAGGACGAGTCGGCCGGGCGGCCACGTCGGGCCTCCGGGCCCGCCGAGGAAAGTCCGGGCTCCACAGGGCGAGGTGGTGGGTAACGCCCACCCGGGGTGACCCGCGGGACAGTGCCACAGAGAGAAGACCGCCAACGGGCCGGGAGACCGGGCCGGGGGTAAGGGTGAAAGGGTGGTGCAAGAGACCACCAGCGTGCCGGGTGACCGGTGCGGCTAGGTAAACCCCACCTGGAGCAAGGTCAGACAGGACGCGTTCGAGGGCGGCCCGCCCGAGCGTCCGGGTAGACCGCAGGAGGGCGTCGGCAACGGCGCTCGTAGATGGATGGTCGCCACCGGCGCGCGAGCGCCGGAACAGAACCCGGCTTACAGGCCGGCTCGTCCCCTCACCGCTGACCTGTCGTCGTCCTGTCCGCCCCCCGCGGGTCAGGACCTTCGTCCCTGCGCGCCGACCGGTGCCGCGAGGACGCTGGAGGGGACGGAGGAGATGGTCACCATGGCCGTGCGGATGTGGCTCGGAGGTCTGCTCGTCGCGCTAGGCGGGCTGTGGCTGCTCGACGCGACAGAGGTGCTGGACGCCGGGCCGGTGCTCGAGCGGTGGTGGCCCCTGGCCGTCGTCGCGCTCGGCGCGGTCGGGGCGGTCAGCCAGCGGCGTCTCGGCCTGGGACCGGTGGTGGTGATCGGCATCGGGGTCGTGCTCCTGGTCGACCGGCTCGTCGAGACCGACGTCGACGTGTACCTGTGGCCGCTGCTCGCCGTCGCCGTCGGCGTCTACCTGCTGCTCAGCGTGGGCCGTCGCCGCCCGACGGACCCGTCCTCCCCGGGCGGTGACAGCACCTTCGCCCTGTTCGGCGGGTCGGAGACGAGGAGCCGCTCACCGCACTTCCAGCACGCCAACGTCGCCGCGGTGATGGGTGGCGCGACGCTCGACCTGCGCGAGGCACGCGTCGACCCCGGCGCCCGGGTCGACGCGCTCGCCGTGTTCGGCGGGGTGGACGTCATCGTCCCGGCGGGCACGCGCGTGGCTCTGCACGGCCTCCCGGTGTTCGGTGGGTACGAGGACAAGACCGTGGCCGACGGGGGGCTGCCCGCCGACGCCCCCGTGCTGGACGTCAGCGCGACGGCCATCTTCGGGGCCGTCGAGGTGAAGAACAGCCCCACCCGCGTCTGAGCGCCGCCCCCGGCGGACGGCCCCGGCGCCACAGGGCAGCGCCGGGGTCGTCCTGGGCCGTGCGTCAGGGGGTGAAGGCGTCCCGCCCGCCGAGCACGGGCAGCGTGACGGTGCTGCGCCCGGGCTGCAGCGACAACCGGGTGCCGGGGTCCGGCCGCAGCGTGAAGTCGCGGTCGGTGGAGAACACCACGAGCCCGACCCGGTGACCCGCCGCGAAGACGTAGTCGTCCGGGTGCAGGTCCCACCGGAACCGGTAGTCGCGACCAGGCGTCACGGCCGACGTCCACTCGCGGCTCTGCCGGTTCTGCACGTCCATCCAGCCGCGGGTCACCATGGTGGCCGCGCCGGTGGGTGAGTAGTCGACCAGGTACGCGGTCAGGTTGGCCGCGTCGTCGTTGTCCACCGAGGCGAACAGGTCCACCGACGGCGTGCCGGACAGGTGGACGGGCGCGGTCAACGCGGACGTCGTGTAGACGAGCCGGTTGGCGTCGGCGGCGTCGGGACCGGCGATGAGCGACGTGCCGTTGCGCACCCGGCCGTTGTCGGTGAACGACTGCTCGACCGAGCGGGCCCGGACGGTGCCCAGACCGCCGGGGGCGGTCGCGGACGTGGCGCTCAGGGTGAGGGTGGCGTCCGCCGAGCCCGGGATGGGCCAGTCGGCGTAGGTGACGTTGCCGACCCCGGCCGCCTCACGCTGCACGATGGCGCGCGGCTCGGCCGTGATGCCGTTGTCCACGCCCCACAGCTCGTGGTCGAACCAGCGGTGCACGGTCTGCTGGTAGGTCCAGCGCTGCCCGTCCGCCAGCGTGTAGGCCGCGGCGTTGCCGGGGCTGCCGTGGCCGCCGTTGTGCAGCCAGATCTTGCGCTCGACGCCGGCCTCGGCCAGGGCGTCCCACCAGCGGGACCACTGCAGGGGCTTGACGTTCCAGTCGTTGCGGCCGTCGACCACGAACACGCTCGCGGTGACGTCGTCGGCCCTGTCGACGTAGTCGCGCGCGGCCCAGAAGTCGTTGTAGTCGCCCGTCACGCGGTCCTGGTCGGTCGTGATCTCGGCGATCTCGTCGGCGCACCCGCCCAGGGCACGCGCCTCGCCGGTCACGAAGTTGGCCAGGATGTCGGCGTCCTCGCCCTGGTAGCCGCCGGGGGCGACGACCAGGCCGTTCTCCCGGTAGTAGCCGTACCAGTCGCTGATGGCCACGACCGGCACGATGGTCTTGAGGTTGGGGACCTCGTCGCCGTAGGTGGCGAGCTGGTTGGGCAGGGTGCCGTTGTAGCTCGCTCCGGTCATGCCGACCGCGCCGGTGGTCCAGTCCGCGGTGACCTCGCTGCCGCCGCTCACGGCGTCGAAGGCGCGGGCGCGGCCGTCCAGCCAGTCCACGACGGCCTTGGCGCTGCGGGTCTCGGCGTCGTCGCCCGTGGTGGGGCAGCCGGTGGACTGCCCGGTGCCGATGCTCTGCGCCAGCACGACCCCGTAGCCGCGGGGCACGTAGTAGTTGTCCAGCTGGCCCGGCAGGTCGACGGCGCGGGCCTCGGCGGACAGCACCGAGAACGACTGCGTGCGCATCGACGACCCGGCCGGGGCGAAGCTCGACTGCGGCAGCCGGGAGGGGTCGAGGTCGGTGTGGAACGGCGCGGCGCCCCAGGTGCCGGAGCGGTAGGGGCTCACCTCCAGGACGACCGGGACCTGGAGGCCGTCCTCGGTGGCGGCGGGGCGGGACAGGTCCACCAGGACCCGGTCCAGCCGGCCGTCGGAGTCGGTGTCCAGGTCCGTCTCGACCCAGACCCGCTGGGTGATCGCGGACGCGAAGTCGTGGATGGGCTGCGTCAGGCCGTCCCGGACCTCGATGCCGGGCGGGTCCTGCGGGGCCGGGGTGACGGCGGTGGCGCTCGCCATCGGCAGGGTGAGGGCCAGGGCGGACGTGGTCGCGATCGCGACGACGAGCCCACGGCGGTGTGTGCGGACCATCGGTATCCCCTCGGAGGCGGCCTGGGTGTGGCCGGATCGGCGCAGCCAAGCAGTCGGGTCACACCGTGTCAACAGTCGGGAGGGACCGCGGTGCCGCCGTAACCTGGCGTCGTGAGCAACCCCCGCTGCGACTTCTGCGACGTCGCCGAGCCCGTCTGCGAGTACCCGGTGAGCACCGCCATCCGCACCACCTCGCCGGTCAGCGGCCGTACCGACGACCGGGGCGAGCGGCCGTGGGCGGCGTGCGAGGTGTGCGCGGGCCTGGTCGACGCGGACCGGTTCGGCGACCTGCTCGAACGGAGCCTGGCCCAGGCGCCCGAGCGTGGCCTCGACCGTTCCGACCCGATGTACGGCTTCGCGAAGGCGTCGCTGCGGGAGCAGCGGGCCGACCTGTTCGCGCAGGTCGCACTGGCCCACGGTCCTCGCGGCCCGCTCGGCGGCTGACGGGCCCGGGGGCCGTCGCGTCTCGCGGGGACCGGGGGGCAGCCCGCGACGTCAGCGTCGCGAGCGGGCCCGGCGCGAGGTCGCCGCCCCGCCGCCGGCCGACCCGCCGAACGCCACCGACAACCCCAGCACGTAGCCGAAGTCGTACCAGCCACCCGTGTTGGCGACCTCGTACACCGACACCGAGTCCGTGAACAGGGACACCACGAAGGTGACCGGGGCGATCAGCCCGTGCCACAGCCCGAGCCAGAACCCGGCGTCGGCGTCGGGGGAGACCTCGGGGTTGGGGCCGGCGGCGCAGGCCGCGAGGCCCAGCAGCAGCAGCGTGAGCCCGATGACGAGGGCCTGACGCCCGACCTGCCGGTTGCGGTCCACGACGCTCTCCTCACGTCCGGGGCGGCCGGGCGCGGCCCTGACCCCGGCAGACTGGCCCGCGGGGGCGTCGTCGGCGAGGGACCAACGTCCCGGGCGGACCCGACCAGGGCGCTGCAGCCGGCTCGTCGGTGTCGAGGCGCCGGGCGGCACGAGGACCGGTGGGGGGTCTCCCGCGCGCCCGCCGCGCGGGAGCACCCCGTCGGGGGGACGCTGGGGGCTCCGAACGGCCGACCAGCACCCAGGGGGTGAGCGTGACGACCGACACCGCCGGCCCCGCACCCACCCGGACAGGCAGCACCGCCGGACCCCGGTCGACGCGGGTCCGCCGCACCCGCCGCGTCCTTCGTGAGCTGGGGGCACGCACGTCGGACAACCGGCTGCTCGGCCTGGGCGCCGAGACGGCCTTCTTCGTCGTCCTCGGGGTGTTCCCGGCCCTGCTGATCGCCGCCGGCCTGCTGGGCGTCCTGGACGTCCTGATCGGTCAGGGCCTCGCGGTGGAGGTGCAGCAGCGGGTCGTCACGGCGCTGCGCCTGGTGCTCACCGACGACGCCTCCGCCGCGGTCGCGTCGGTGGAGGACCTGTTCTCCGGTGGGCGCAGCCAGCTGCTCACCGTGGCCGGGATCGGCGGGCTGGTGACGCTGTCCACGGCGTTCGACGTCCTCATCAACGCCCTGAACCTGTCCTACACGGCCACCGAGAGCCGGCCGTGGTGGCGTCGCCGCCTGCTGGGCCTGGCCCTGGCGCTGGGGACGCTGCTCATGCTGGTCCTGTCGCTCACGGTCCTGGTGGTCGGGCCGCTGTTCGGGCGGGGCGAGGGCCTCGCGGACCTCGTCGGGCTGGGGTCCACGTTCACCTTCGTCTGGGACGTGGTGCGTCTGCCGGTCATGGTGCTCGCCGTCGTGGCCTGGACCACGGTGGTGTTCCACGCGGCGCCCAACACCCGCACCCGCTGGCGCGACGCCCTGCCGGGCGCGTCCCTGACCGCGGTGCTCTGGCTGCTGGGCAGCGCCGGCTTCCACCTCTACCTGGTGCTGGTCGCCGACGGCAACCCGATCCTCAGCGCGTTCGGCGGCGGCGTCATCGTCATGCTGTGGGTCTACCTGCTGTGCCTGTCGCTGCTGCTCGGTGGTCAGCTGAACGCCGTGCTGCTGTCCCACGGACGACCGCCCCCGGCGTCCCGGCGCTGGCTGCGGCGCCGGGCGGAGGCCCGCCGGGGCGAGGCCCACCGGGGCTGACCCACGCCCCCGGCGCGCCCGACGGACCCCCGTGTGGGACGTTCCGGTCGCCTCGGCCCGTCGTGTGGGACGTTCCGGTCGCCGGGAGCCCCTGCGGCGTCACGTTTCGTCCCACACGATGGGCCAGGTCGTCCCGCACGGTGGGCCAGGTCCGTCCCGCACGGTGGGTCCGGTCGTCCCGCACGGTGGGCCAGGTCCGTCCCACACCGTGGGCCCGGTCGTCCCGCACGGTGGGTCCGGCGGCACGAGCCCCTCGTGCGGGGCGCAGACCGGACGGCCACCAGGGGGAGCAGTCAGCGGGCCAGGCCCGGCGCGCGCCGTCGGCCTACGCCGCCGGACCGGTGACGGTGGGCATCGGCTCGCACCACCGGCCCCGGTCCCGGTTCAGCCCAGCAGCGTCGCGGCGTGGTCGGGGACGTACTTCTGCGTGTCGCGCGGCGGGCGCTCGTACCCCTTCGACGGGGGCCGTTTGGGCAGCTTGAGCCGGGGCGCCTCGGCCTGGTCGTGGTCCACGCTGGACAGCAGGTGGCTGATCATGTTGAGCCGCGACCGGCGCTTGTCGTCGCTGTCGACCACCCACCAGGGGGCCTCGGGGATGTCGGTGTGGACCATCATCTGGTCCTTGGCGCGGGAGTAGTCCTCCCAGTGCGTGATGGACTCCAGGTCCATGCCCGACAGCTTCCAGCGCCGCATCGGGTCCTCCAGCCGGGACCGGAACCGGGCCTCCTGCTCGCCGTCGCTGACCGAGAACCAGTACTTGCGCAGCAGGATGCCGTCCTCCACGAGCAACCGCTCGAAGATGGGGCACTGGTGCAGGAACCGGCGGTACTCGTCGTCGGTGCAGAAGCCCATCACGCGCTCGACGCCGGCCCGGTTGTACCAGGACCGGTCGAACAGGACGATCTCGCCGGCGGCGGGCAGCTCGGCCACGTAGCGCTGGAAGTACCACTGGCTGCGCTCGCGGCCGCTGGGGGCCGGCAGCGCGGCGATACGGGCGACGCGGGGGTTGAGGTACTGGGTGATCCGCTTGATGGTGCTGCCCTTGCCGGCGGCGTCACGGCCCTCGAAGACGACCACCATCCGCTGCCCGGTGCTGCGCACCCACTCCTGCATGGTCACCAGCTCGGCCTGCAGACGCAGCAGCTCGGTCTCGTACACCGCGCGCGGGACGCGGTGGGGGTGCTTGGTCATCTACGGACCTTATGCCGCCGGACGCGCGCTGCGAAGGGCTCCGGCCAGCCGGTCCGCCAGCAGCGGGGCCAGCTGCTGGGCGTAGGTCGCGCTGATGTGGTCGCCGTCGTGGTAGGCGAGGGTGTTGCCGATGATGGGCGGGCAGCCCTCCTCGCAGAACCACGGCACCGGGTCCACGACCACGGCCCCGGCGGCCAGCGCGGCCTGCGCGGTGGCCTGCCGACGGTCCAGGTCGGTCAGGGCCCGGTCGCGGGTGGCGGTGCAGGCCTGGACGTCGTCCAGGTTCTCCGCCACGCAGCGCGGGACGTCACGGCCGGGGATCGGGGTGTCCTGCAGCGACACGACCAGGGCTCCGGTGCGCTCCTGCAGCTGCTCGGTGGACCGGGTGACCCCCGCGGCCCACCGCTGCGCGAAGTCACCTTCGCGGGGCGAGAACACGGCCGCCGACACGACCACCATGTCGGGCTCCTCGGCCTCGATGCGCTGCATCGCCCGGTCGCGCCACTGCTCGCACTCGGTGTAGTCGCGGTTGAAGGTGTTGTTGAACATGGTGACGTCGTAGAGCGGGCAGCCGGCCTTGGTCATCACCACCAGCCGCCAGTCCTGCTGCTCGGCGATCCGCTGCATCGCGGGGTACCACTGGTAGGCGTGGGAGTCCCCGGTGAGGACCACGGTGGCCTGGGCGTCGGGCGGGTCGACGAACACGCAGGACGCGCCCGGTTCACGGGACACGTCGACGTGCTCGGCGGCGACCATGCACGAGATGCCGTCCTCGTTGCGGGCGCGGGCCACGTCGTCCTCGGCGCGGTCCAGCACCGGGCGCAGGTTGACGGGGACCCGCTCGAGGTCGTGGGACTCCTGGACCGCCCGGCGCACCTCGGTCTCGCCGCCCCCGCCCGCCTGCACCGAGGACACCATCGGCCCGTCGCCGCGGGCCGGCGGGACGAGCCCGGCGGTCGCCGTGCCGGCCCCGTACGCCACCAGCACGCACGCCGCGCCGACGGCCAACGAGCGGGCCGGGCTGGCGACCAGGGAACGCCGGCGCCGCACCGGGTCCTCCAGCAGCGCGTACGTCACGGCCGCCAGGGCCAGCGACAGCCCGGCCAGCGCCAGGCCCAGCAGCAGGCCGGGCTCGGCGCCGAGCACGCGGGGGGCCAGCAGCAGCACCGGCCAGTGCCACAGGTACCAGCCGTAGGACAGCCGCCCGATCGTGCGCATCGGCCCGACCGACAGCAGCCGCCCCAGCGCCGTCGACCCGCCCAGGCCCGCCACCAGCACGGCGGCGGTGCCGAGCACGGGCAGCAGGGCCGCGGTGCCGGGGAACGGGGTGGAGCTGTCCAGCAGGACGCAGGCCAGCAGCACGGCCAGCAGCCCGACCGGGGCCAGCACCTCGCGCACCGGTCCGGGCAGGCGGGCCAGCCGCACGGCGCCCAGCGCCACCAGGGCCCCCACGCCCAGCTCCCAGGCCCGGCTCCAGGGCAGGAAGTACGCCAACGGCTGGGCCTGGGCGGTGAGCACGACGCCGTGGACGAAGGAGACCACGACCAGGACCGCGGTGACCGCGGTGAGCAGCGGGACGAACGAGTCCCCGGACCGTGGGACACCGAGGCGGCCCAGCAGGCGCACCAGCAGCAGCAGCCCGATGACCAGCAGCGGCCACACCAGGTAGAACTGCTCCTCGACCGCGAGGGACCAGAAGTGCTGGTAGGGCGTGGCCGCGTCGGCGGCCATGTAGTCGACGCCCTCCCGGGCCAGGTGCCAGTTCATGGCGAAGAACGCGCTCCAGACCGCGTCCGCGGCCACGTCGCGCAGCTCCAGCGGCGACATCACCAACCACGAGACGGCCAGCGTCACCGCCGACACCAGCGTGGCCAGGGGCAGCAGGCGGCGGGCCCGACGGGCCCAGAACCGGCGCAGCGACACCGTGCCGGTGCGGCGGACCTCGGACACCAGCAGGCCGGTGATGAGGAACCCGGACAGGACGAAGAACACGTCGACCCCGACGTAGCCGCCGCTCAGGCCGGGCAGGTCGGCGTGGAACAGCACGACCGCGACGACCGCCACCGCCCGCAGGCCCTCGACGTCACCGCGGAACCCCGCGCCGGGACCCTGCTGGGTGCCCGTGGGGGTGCTGGTCCGGGTACTGGTGTCAGCCACGACCGGTGAGGTACCCGTCGAGTCGCTCGACCAAGCCCGCCCGGACCCCGGGCGCCCCGGACGCCTCAGGCACCGCTGGCGCCGCCCGGCGCGTCGACGAGCAGGCCACGACGCCGCAGCAGCGGCTCCGGTCGCGGCTCCCGCCCGCGGACGGCCACGAACGCCGCCATGGGGTCGACCGACCCGCCCCGCGACAGCAGCTCGCGCCGGAACGTGTCGCCCAGCTCGCGGCGCAGCCCGCCGTTGTCGGTGAACCAGCCCACCAGCTCGGCGTCCAGGACCTCCGACCAGATGTAGCCGTAGTACCCGGCGCTGTAGCCGCCCGCGAACACGTGCGAGAAGTACGTGCTGCGGTAGCGCGGGGGCACGCTCGGCACGTCGAGGCCCTGCCCGGCCAGCACGTCGGCCTCGAACCCCTCGACGTCGTCGGCGGCGACGGCGGACCCGGCGGGCAGGGCGTGCCAGGCGAGGTCGAGCAGGGTCGCGCCCAGGTACTCCGTGGTCCGGAACCCCTCGCCGTAGGCCAGGGCCTCGCGCAGGGCGACCAGCAGGTCCTCCGGCAGCGCCTCGCCCGTTTCGTGGTGGCGGGCGTAGTGGGGCAGGACCGCGGGGTGCCAGGCCCACATCTCGTTGACCTGCGACGGGAACTCGACGTAGTCCCGGGGCACCGACGTGCCGGAGAAGCGGGGGTGGCGCACGTCGGAGAACAACCCGTGCAGGGCGTGGCCGAACTCGTGGAACGCCGTGTCCACCTCGTCGGGGCTGAGCAGGGCGGGCCGTCCCTCGGGCGGGCGCGGCACGTTCAGGCAGACGGTGACGACGGGCCGCTGCCCGAGCAGGTGGGACTGGTCGACGAAGGTCGTCATCCAGGCCCCGCCCCGCTTGGTGGGCCGTGCGTACCAGTCGCAGACGAACAGCCCCAGGCCGCTCCCGTCGGTGTCGTGCACCTCGAAGACCCGCACGTCCGGGTGGTAGCCGGGCAGGTCGGCCCGCTCGGTGAACGTGAGGCCGTACAGCAGCTCGGCGGCCCGGAGCACGCCGTCGCGCAGCACACGGTCCAGCTCCAGGTAGGGGCGCAGGTCGTCGGCGTCGACGGCGAACCGGGCCCGGCGGACCCGCTCGGAGTAGTAGGCGTGGTCCCACGGCTGCAGCGGGCCGTCGTGCCCGTCGGCGTGCAGCGCGGCCTCCAGCTCCTCGGCCTCGGCCCGCGCGTTGGCGGCCGCGACCGGGGTCATGCCCTGCAGCACCCGGTCGACCGCGGCCACGCTCCCGGCCGTCTGGTCGTCCAGGACGTAGTCGGCGTGGCTGGCGAACCCGAACAGGCCGGCCCGCTCCGCCCGCAGCGCGGCCGTGCGGGTGAGCAGGGGACGGGTGTCGGTCGCCCCGCGCAGGCCCCGGCTGACGGCGGCCTCGTGCAGCCGACGGCGGACGTCCCGGTCGGACAGCGCGGCCAGCGTGGGCTGCGGGGTGGGCAGCACCAGGGTGATGACCCAGCCGTCCACCCCGCGGTCGAGCGCGGCGGCGCGGGCGGCCTCGACGGCACCCTCGCTCAGCCCGGCCAGCTCGGCCGCGTCCCTCAGGTGCAGCGCGGCCGCGTTGGACGCGTCGGTGACGAGGGTGTCGAAGCGCTGGGTGAGGGTGGACAGCTCGGTGTTGATCTCGCGCAGCCGCACCTGGCTGGCCTGGGCCAGCGCGGCCCCGGAGCGCACGAAGTCGCGGTGGTAGCGCTCCAGCAGGCGCAGCTGCACCGGGTCCAGGCCCAGCTCGGCGCGGCGGGCGTGCAGGTCGTCGACCTGCGCGAAGATCCGCCCGTCCAGGGCGAGGGCGTCGTGGTGGGCGGCGAGCAGCGGCGTGACCTCGGTGTCGACGGCACGGATGCCCGCGGTGGCGTGGGCGCTGGACATGGCGTTCAGGTAGGCCGTCGCCCGCGCCAGCAGGGCGCCGCTGCGCTCGAGGGCCTCGACCGTGCCGGCCAGGGTGAACGGGGGCGCCTGGACCGCGACGGCCTCCCACTCGGCACGCTGCTGGGCCATGCCGGCGAGCACGGCCGGTCCGACGTGCTCCTCGCGGATGCGGTCGAACGGCGGCAGCTCGTAGGGCAGGTCGCTGGCGGCGGCGAAGGGGTTGTCCGGGGGGAGCTCGGCGCTGGGGGTGCTGGGCATCTCGGTCACGGGAGCCGAGCCTGTCACGCCCGCCGGCCCTCCGGTGACAGCGGGGCCGCCGTCGGGGGCGTCGCGGGCGGAGGCCGCGCCGTGAGCCGGCCCGGGCTCAGGACAGGTCGACGGGGGCGGGACGGCCGAACAACCAGCCCTGCCCGTGCTCGCAGCCCATCGAACGCAGCGCGTCGGCCTGCTGGCTGGTCTCGACCCCCTCGGCCACGACGGTCATGTCGTGCGCGTGGGCCAGGTCGACGATCGCGGCGACGACCGCGTCGGAGCGGCGTGAGGTCCCCAGCCGCTGCACGAACGACATGTCGATCTTGAGGAAGCGCAGCGGGAACCGGGGCAGGTACGCCAGCGCGGAGTAGCCGGTGCCGAAGTCGTCGATGCCGACGTGGACGCCCAGGGCCACCAGCTCGTCCACGGCCCGCTCGACCAGGCCGCTGTCGTGCAGCAGCGACGTCTCCGTGAGCTCGACCGAGAACCGGTCGGGGGACGCGCCGGAGGCGGCCAGCACCGCTCGCGCGCGGGACACGAAGTCGCCGTCCTCGATGGTCCGGCCCGAGACGTTGACCGCGACGCGGCCCGGCAGCCGGGCGGGCAGGCCGGCCTGCTGCCGGTGGGCGTCCACCTGCAGCAGCCGGGCGACCTCGCCCATCACCCACAGGTCCAGTCCCACCACCAGGCCGGTCTCCTCGGCCACCCTGACCAGGTCCCCGGTGTGCACGGGGGAGCCGTCGGGCCCGTCGAGCCGGACCAGCGCCTCGGCCCCGACGACGGAGCCGTCGGCGAGCGCCACCACGGGCTGCAGCTCCACGCGCAGGCCGCCGTGCCTCAGCGCGGAGCGCAGCAGCGCCTCCTGACGGACCCGCGCCGCGTTGCGGTTCCGGAGCCGGGTGTCGAACCGGACGACCCGGTTGCGGCCGACGTCCTTGGCCTCGTAGAGCGCCAGGTCCGCGTGCTTGAGCAGGTCCCGCGTGGAGCCCTCGTCCCCGACCAGGGCCACCCCGACACTGGTGGTGAGCACGACGCGCTCGCCGCCCGGCAGGTCGAACGGCTCGCGGAGGGCCTGCACCACGGCCTCGGCGACGCCCAGGGCCTGCGACGGCGCCCCGTCGGGTGCCTGGGACGCGTCGGGTGCGGCGTGCACGACGACCACGAACTCGTCGCCGCCCAGCCGGGCGACCGTGTGCGCCGCGGGGACGGCGCCACGCAGCCGGCGTGCGACCTGCACCAGCAGGGCGTCCCCGACGGGGTGACCCTGGCTGTCGTTGATGAGCTTGAACCGGTCGAGGTCCATCAGCAGCAGCCCCGAGACCGCGCCGGGGCCCGCGGGCCCGGACGAGGCGAGCTCGTCGTCGACCACGCTCCGGTTGGCCAGCCCGGTGAGCGCGTCGGTGCGGGCCAGCCGTTCCAGCTGGCGGACGTGGCGACGTCGTCCGGTGTCGTCGATGCAGTGCGCGATGGCGAACTCGGGGACGCCGGACTCGTCGTCGACCACGGCGGTGGTCACCCAGGCGTGCACCACGCTGCCGTCGCGGCGCAGGTACTGCCGGGAGTAGGCGCTGCCGCGGGAGCGGCCCTGCGCCATGGCGTCGAACCGGGCCCGGGACCGGGGCCGCTCCTCCGGCGGCGTCCAGCTGGTGAGCGACCGGCCGAGCAGCTCTGTGGCCCGGTCCCACCCCAGCAGCCGGGCGAACGCGTCGTTGGCCCGGATCAGGTGGCCGGCGCGGTCGCCCTGCAGCCAGATCATGGCCATCCCGTGCGGGGCGTGGTCGAACACCACCTGGAACTGCGCCTCGCTGGCGTGGTGGGCCCGTTGGGCGGACTCCCGGTCCGACACGTCCAGCGTGGCCCCGCGCAGGCCGACGATGTCCCCGGCGGCGTCGCGCAGCGGACCGGTCCAGGACTCGAGGTAGCGCAGCGCGCCGGTGGGTGTCCGGATCCGGAAGACGTGCCGGTAGGGGGTGCCGGCGGTCAGCGCCTGGTGCTCCAGGACCGTCGTGGCGGCCACGTCCGCCGGCTCCAGCAGCGGGGCCCAGTCCTCGATCGTCGGTTCACGGTCCAGGTGCTCGAGGCCGGCCAGGCGGCGCATCCCCTCCGACCAGCCGAGCCGTCCGGTCCGGACGTCCCACTCCCACCAGGCCAGACCGGTGAGCGCGTAGGCCTCCTCGAGGCGGTGACGGTCGGTCGACCGGAGGTCGTCGCGGCCGCGGTCCCCGTCCTGGTTCTCGGCCTGCCGGGGCAGGTGGGAGGCGTGCGGCAGCACGGGCGATCCTCCACTCAAGCGCCGGGTCCAGGTAGGACCCCGTGGGGATCGGCAGGAACCCGGTCCGGCTGGAGCGTCGGCGCCGGGCGGATCTGCGGACGGGCCGGATCAGGCCCCCTGGCCGTGCTCCTTCTCCCACGCCGTCAGGGAGCGCTCGAGGGCCTTCATGATCTCGAACACCTGGCTGGGGGGGATCCGCACCCGCGACACCACCCGGGCGGTGGTCCCCTCGGGGCTCATCGGGGCCACCAGTGCGGCGAAGTCGAGGGTGAAGATGTCCTTGCCGTGCCAGACGCGGACGAAGTCGGCGTAGTCGCCGCCGGCCAGGTCGTCGGGCATGTTGACGCGGATCTGCCCCGGGCCGGGGGTGGGCTGCTCGCTCATGTCTCGTCCTTCGTCTCGTTCTCGGCCGCCATGACGGCGGCGCCGATGATCCCGGCCTCGTTGCGCAGCTCGGCGGGGACGATGGTGGACCGCAGCTCCAGCAGCGGCAGGAACTTGTCGTGCTTCTTGCTGACGCCGCCCCCGACGATGATCAGGTCCGGCTGCAGCAGGAGCTCCAGCTGGGAGTAGTAGCGCTGCAACCGCTTGGCCCAGTCCTTCCAGGACAGGTCCTCGCGCTCACGGGCGCTGTCGGCGGCGCGGGACTCGGCGTCGGCGCCGTCGACCTCGAGGTGCCCGAACTCGGTGTTCGGCACCAGGACACCGTCGACGAACAGGGCGCTGCCGATGCCGGTGCCGAGCGTGGTGACCACCACGACACCGGCCACGTCCCGGCCCGCGCCGAAGCGGACCTCGGCGAGGCCGGCCACGTCCGCGTCGTTGGCCACGACGCAGGGCCGGTCGACCGCGGTGGTGAGCATCTCGGCGGCCTTGGCGTCGATCCAGTCGGAGTGCACGTTGGCGGCGGTACGGGTGACGCCGTGCTGGACGACGGCCGGGAACCCGACGCCGACGGTGCGGGTCGTGGGCTCGGGGCCGCTCAGCACGACCTTGGCCACCACGGCGGAGGCGACCAGGACGACCTCGTCGGGCTTGCCGCCTTCCGGCGTGGGGATGCGGAGCCGCTCGGCGGCGAGCTCCCCGGCCTCGACGTCGACGACGGCGGCCTTGATGCCGGAGCCGCCAATGTCCAGGCCGACCGCGTAGCGCGGCGCGCTCACGCCAGCTGCCCGTCGGTGGGCACGGTGAGCAGCTCGGGCCCGGACTCGGTGACGAGCAGGGTGTGCTCGAACTGGGCCGTCCAGGACCCGTCCGCCGTGACGGCCGTCCAGCCGTCGTCCCACATCCGGTGCTGGGAGGAGCCCAGGGTGATCATCGGCTCGACCGTGAAGGTCATGCCCGGCTCGATGACGGTGTCGTACTCCGGTGCCGCGTCGTAGTGGGGCACCACGAGACCGGAGTGGAACGCCGTGCCGATGCCGTGCCCGGTGAACGCGGCGACGTCGCCGTAGCCGAACCGGCTCGCGTACTTCTCGATGACGCGGCCGATGACGTTGACCTGGCGCCCGGGCATGGCGGCCTTGATGCCCCGCATCGTGGCCTCGCGGGTGCGCTCCACCAGCAGGGCGACCTCCTCGCTGACCTCGCCCACGCAGAACGTGGCGTTGGTGTCGCCGTGCACGGCGATCCCGTCCACGTCCAGGTACGCGGTGATGTCGACGTTGACGATGTCGCCCTCGAGCAGGACGGAGTCGTCGGGGATGCCGTGGCAGACCACCTCGTTGACCGACGTGCACAGCGACTTGGCGAACGGCGGCGCCCCGTGGCCCGGGTAGCCGAGCGTGGACGGGTAGGCGCCCCGCTCGACGAGGTACTCGTGCCCCACGCGGTCGAGCTCGTCGGTGGTCACGCCCGGCGCGACCGCACGGCCGACGGCCTGCAGCGCGTCGGCGGCCAGCCGGCCCGCCACCCGCATGGCGGCGATGGTCGCGGCGTCCTTGACCTCGGGGCCGGTGTAGGTCGCGGCCCGGGGGCGGTCGACGTACTCGGGTCGTCGGATGTGGGCCGGTACCGGGCGTCGCGGGCTGACCGCACCGGGCCGGACGGGCGGGCGGTCGGTCGTCGTCGGCATGCGGGGGAGTCTAGGTGAGTCGCCCGGACCCGCCCGTTGCCGACGACGACCGTGCCGTTCACCCCTGACTGGTGCGGTCCTGGTCCGGCGATCCGCCGATCGACGTCTGCGAGCTGCCCTCGCCGAAGCTGACCTGCACGGTACGTCCCGGCGTGCGGGTGCCGGCCTCGACCGTCAGCACCCCGTCGTCGAAGTGGGCGGAGACGCTGTCGGCGTCGAGGTTCAGACCGGTGCGGAAGATGCGTCGGACCTGGCCGGCGCTGCGCTCGGCCGCCAGCACCTTGTGGCTGCGGCCCAGCTGGGGTGCCGTGCGGTGCGCCTCGACGACCAACGCGTCCCCGGCGACACGGACGTTCAGGGAGTCCCGGTCGACGCCGGGCAGGTCGAACCGGGCGGTGAGCCGACCCGACTCGACGTCGACGTAGGCGTCGACCGCGCCGAAGCCGACCGTCTGGGCCGACATGCCCCGGGTCATGTCCTCGAAGACCCGGTCCATGTCGGTGAAGAACGTGCGTCCGAGAGCCATGGCAGACCTCCTGCGGGAGATACGTGGTCCCGGTCCCTCCGGAACCGAGTTGAGTGTAAGACGCTCAACCCGGCTTCAGTCAAGTCGACTCAACCCTGTGGTCCCTTCTCCCACCCCTCGTCCTCCTCGTCCCACTTCTCGGTCCGGGCGGCCGCCGTCTCGAGCGCCTTGGACGCTGCCTCGCGGGTCGGGTAGGGACCCATCCGGTTCGTGTAGTGCGACTGACGCCCCTGCTCGACCTGCTTGGTCTCGGTGTTGAACCAGAACTGCTGGGTGTCCTCGGCCATGGCTCCTCCTCGGTGGCGGCGTGCTGGGTCAGGTGGTCGGGCTGTCGAAGCTGTGGGCCGCGTCGGGGAAGCTGCCGTCCTCGACCTCGCGGGCGAACGCCTCGGCCGCCCCCCGCAGCTGGGTGCGCAGGTCGGCGTACTGCTTGACGAACGACAGCCGGCGGTCGTCGTTGAGACCGGCCATGTCCTGCCAGACGAGCACCTGGGCGTCGCAGTCCGGGCCGGACCCGATGCCGACGGTGGGGATGGCGACCAGCGCGTGGACCCGGGCGGCGACCGGTGCGGTCACCATCTCCAGCACCACGGCGAACGCCCCGGCCTCGGTGACGGCGACGGCGTCGGCCAGCGTGCGCTCGGCGGCGTCGTCGTCCCGCCCGGCGACCCGGTAGCCGCCGATGGCGTGCTCGGCCTGCGGGGTGAAGCCGATGTGCCCCATCACCGGGATGCCGGCCGCCACGATCGCCTCGATCCGGCCGCGGACCCGGACGCCGCCCTCGAGCTTCACCGCGTGCGCGCCGGCCTTCATCAGCGCGGCGGCGGACCCCACCGCCTGGGCGTCGGAGGCCTCGTAGGACCCGAACGGCAGGTCGGCGACCACCAGGGGGCGGGTGGTGGCCCGCGCGACACCCGCGACGAGGGGGAGCATCTCCTCCAGGGTCACCGGCAGGGACGAGGAGTAGCCGTAGACCACGTTCGCCGCGGAGTCGCCCACGAGCAGGACGGGGATCCCCGCCTCCTCCAGCACACCCGCGGTAGTGGAGTCGTAGGCCGTGAGCATGGCCCAGCGCCGGCCCTCGGCCTTCCACCGGGCCAGGTGCGGGACCCGGACCCGACCCGGACGCCTCGTCGCGTTGTCGTCAGCGGAGCTCATGACGGCCATGCTGGCAGACCAGCGTGCCAGCACCCGGCCCAGGCACCCGGCCGGGCACCCGGCTCAGGCGTCGGGCTCCAGCCAGCGGCTGGTGACCGGGAGGCGACGGTCGCGCCCGAACGCCTTGGGGCTGATCCGGGTGCCGGGCGGATACTGCCGACGCTTCCACTCCGCACGGTCCACCAGACGGACGACCTGGTCGACGACGTGGCTGTTGAAGCCGCGGTCCAGCAGGTCCGCCCGGCCCAGGTCGCCGACCACGTAGCCGTCGACCACCGCGTCGAGCAGCTCGTAGTCCGGCAGGGAGTCGGAGTCGACCTGACCCGGCGCGAGCTCCGCCGAGGGCGGCTTGTCGATGCTGCTCGGCGGGATGGGCGGGGTCTCGCCGCAGGCCTCGGCGTGGCTGTTGCGCCAGCGCGACAGCGCCCAGACCAGCGTCTTGGGGACGTCCTTGATGGGACCGAACCCGCCGACCGCGTCGCCGTAGATGGTCGAGTAGCCGGTGGCCAGCTCGCTCTTGTTGCCCGGCGCCAGGACCAGCTGCCCCTCGGAGTTGCTGATCCCCATCAGGACGACGCCGCGCACGCGCGACTGGACGTTCTCCTCCGCGAGGCCCGTCAGGTCGAGCCCGGCCAGGAACGCGTCGACCATCGGCTGCACCGGCACCACGCGGTGGTGGGTGCCCTGCCGGGCGGCGAGGTCGGCCGCGTCGGCCAGGGAGTGCGCCGAGGAGTACCGGCTGGGCATGGCGACGGTGTGGACGGCGTCCGCGCCCAGGGCGTCCACGGCCAGGGTCGCCACCAGGGCGGAGTCGATCCCGCCGGACAGGCCCAGGACCACCGAGGAGAAGCCGTTCTTGGTGGCGTAGCCGCGCAGGCCCAGGACCAGGGCGCGGTACACCTCCTCGCACTCGGCCAACGGCACGGCGGGGGCGGGGCGCAACGGGTCCGCGGGCTGCTCGGTCACGCCGCCGGGGACCGTGACGCGGTCGTACAACCGGCCCGGGCCCGCCTCGGTCGCCCCCTCGGGCAGGTCCAGGTCGAGGACCAGGACGTGCTCGACGAACTGCGGTGCCCGGGCCAGCAGCGCCCCGTCGGGCCCCACCACCATCGAGTCCCCGTCGAAGACCAGCTCGTCCTGCCCGCCGACCTGGTTGACGTAGGCCACGGCGCACCCGGTCTCCACGGCCCGGGAGCGGCACAGCTCGTAGCGGACGTCGTCCTTGCCTCGCTCGTACGGGCTGGCGTTGACGACCAGCACCAGGCCCGGGTCGTGCTCGGCCTCGGCGAGCTGCGCGGTGACCCCGCCGTCGCGCCACAGGTCTTCGCACACCAGCAGCGCGACGTCGACGCCGCGGACGTTGACGCGCTGGCCGTGCGTGCCGGGGGTGAAGATGCGCCGCTCGTCGAACACGCCGTAGTTGGGCAGGTGGTTCTTGGCGTAGCTCGCGAGCACCTGCCCGCCGTGCAGCACCCCGGCGCAGTTCTGGCTCGCCAGCGGTGGGCGGCCCGTGCGGTTGACGTCGGCGCCCGCGGCGTCCACGTCCTGGTCGAGGTAGCCCACGACGACGACGACGTCGCCGTGGCCGTCGGCCGCCAGGTGCCCGGCCAGCTCGACCAGGGCGGCCCGGGAGGCCGCCACGAAGGCCGGGCGCAGCGCCAGGTCCTCCACGGGGTAGCCCGTCAGGCACATCTCCGGCAGGGCGACGAGGTGCGCGCCCGCGGCGGCCGCCTCCGCGACGGCGGACCGCACCCGAGCGACGTTGCCCGCCAGGTCGCCGACGACGGTGTCCACCTGGGCGAGAGCAAGACGCAGTCGGGGCACGTGGTCAGGCTAGCCACCCCTGGACCGGTCCCGGCGGGGGAGTGCCCGACGCACTACCGTGCACGCATGGACCGTCAGCAGGAGTTCGTGCTCCGTACCGTCGAGGAGCGAGACGTCCGGTTCGTCCGGCTCTGGTTCACCGACGTCCTCGGCTCGCTCAAGTCCGTCGCCGTCGCCCCGGCCGAGCTGGAGGCGGCGTTCACCGAGGGCATCGGGTTCGACGGGTCGACCATCGAGGGCCTGGCGCGGGTGGTGGAGTCGGACATGCTGGTCCGCCCCGACCCCTCCACGTTCGCGGTGCTGCCGTGGCGCGGCGGCCCGGACGGGCGGCAGGGCACGGCCCGGATGTTCTGCGACGTGCTCACCCCCGACGGCGAGCCGGCCCCGCAGGACCCCCGGTTCGTCCTCAAGCGGACGCTGGCCAAGGCGGCCGAGGCGGGGTTCGCGTTCTACACCCACCCCGAGATCGAGTTCTACCTGTTCGAGAAGGACCTGGACAGCCAGGGCGTGCCGATCCCCGTGGACCAGGCCGGGTACTTCGACCACGTGCCCGCGGGCGTGGCCCACGACTTCCGCCGCGAGGCCATCACCATGCTGGAGGCGCTGGGCATCTCGGTGGAGTACTCCCACCACGAGAACGGCCCCGGCCAGAACGAGATCGACCTGCGCTACGCCGACGCGCTGTCCACCGCGGACAACATCATGACGTTCCGCACCGTGGTCAAGGAGGTCGCCTACAGCCAGGGCATGCAGGCCTCGTTCATGCCGCGCCCGCTGGCCGGGCTGCCCGGCTCCGGGATGCACACCCACCTGTCGCTGTTCTCGGGGGAGTCCAACGCGTTCCACGCCGACGGCGCGGAGTACCAGCTGTCGCAGACCGGGCGTGCGTTCATCGCCGGGCTGCTGCGCCACGCCCGCGAGATCACCGCCGTGACCAACCAGTGGGTCAACTCCTACAAGCGGCTCTGGGGCGGCAGCGAGGCCCCGTCGTACGTGAGCTGGGGCCACAACAACCGCTCCGCCCTGGTCCGGGTGCCGATGTACAAGCCCAGCAAGGGCCAGTCGACCCGGGTGGAGTACCGCGCCCTGGACCCGGCCGCCAACCCGTACCTGGCCTTCGCGCTCATGCTCGCCGCCGGTCTCAAGGGCGTCGAGGAGGACCTCGAGCTGCCCCCGGGCGCCGAGGACGACGTGTGGAGCCTGACCGACAGCGAGCGGCGCGCGCTGGGCATCGAGCCGCTGCCGGGCAGCCTGGCCGAGGCCGTGTCGGTGATGGAGGGCTCGGAGCTGGTCGCGGAGACCCTGGGGGAGGGCGTCTTCGACTTCTTCCTGCGCAACAAGCGTGCGGAGTGGGACGACTACCGGCGCGAGATCACCCCGTTCGAGCGGCGCCGTTACCTGCCGCTGCTGTGAGCGAGCGGGCCGACCGGGCTCCCGAGACGACCGAGGGCGGCCGGTCGGCGTCGACCCGCGCCAAGCTGGCCCGGTTCGGCTTCACCGACGTCGACCGGGCGCTGCCGAGGCTGCACGACCTGGCACGCTCGGAGCTGGGGGCGCTGGCCCTGGCCGAGCTGCTGGGCGACACCGCGGACCCCGACGCGGCGCTGCTCGGGCTGGTGCGCCTGGTGGACGAGGTCGACGGCGACCTGTCGGACCGGCTGCGGGACGTGGTCGTGGACGACCGCGACCCCTGCGAGGGGCCGGGACCGCTGCGGCGCCTGGCGCGCGTCATGGGGGCCAGCCGCGCCCTCACCGACCACCTGGTCCGTCACCCGGACTCCTGGCACCGGGTCGCGCACGACGGCCTGGTCGTGACGGCGCAGCAGCGGCGGGAGCTGCTGGTCCAGGCCGTCACCGACGCCGACGGCGTCGCGGCCCGCGACGCCCTCAAGGTCGCCTACCGCGACCAGCTCGTCGCCATCGCCTCCACCGACCTGTGCGCCCAGGACGCGGGTGCGCTGCTGCCCCGGGTGGGTGCGGCCCTGGCCGACCTGGCCGACGCCGCTCTCGAGGCCGCCTGCGTCCTGGCGGCCCGGGAGGTGCCTGGCGCGGACCAGGTGCGCCTGGCCGTGATCGCCCTGGGCAAGACCGGCGCGCAGGAGCTCAACTACATCAGCGACGTGGACGTGCTGTACGTCTGCGAGCCCGCTGCGGACTCCGTCGACGACTCGCGCGCGCAGGCCGTCGGGTCCCGGCTGGCGGCGGCCATCGGGCAGATCTGCGGCGGCACCACGTCGGAGGGGTCGCTGTGGCAGGTCGACGCCGCGCTGCGCCCGGAGGGCAAGGGTGGCCCGCTGACGCGTTCGCTGGCCAGCCACCAGGCCTACTACGACCGGTGGGCCGAGCCGTGGGAGTTCCAGGCGATGCTCAAGGCGAGGGTCGCCGCGGGGGACGCCGAGCTGGGGCAGGAGTGGTTCGACGCCATCTGGCCGATGGTGTGGCAGGTCACCGAGCGCGAGGGCTTCGTGGAGTCCTCCCGAGCCATGCGCCGTCGCGTCGTCGAGCACATCCCGGCCAAGGAGGCCGACCGTCAGCTCAAGCTGGGCCGCGGCGGGCTGCGCGACGTCGAGTTCAGCGTCCAGCTGCTCCAGCTGGTGCACGGCCGCACCGACACCCGGCTACGGGCCCCCAGCACGCTGGTCGCGCTGGAGGCGCTGACCGCGCACGGCTACATCGGCCGTGACGACGGCGCGGAGCTCGACCGCGCCTACCGGTTCCTGCGGGTGCTGGAGCACCGGCTGCAGCTGCAGCGACTGGCCCGCACCCACGTCCTGCCCGACAAGCCCGAGGGCTGGCGCCGGCTCGCCCGGCTGGTGCTGCGGCCCGGGGCCGACACCGACGACCTGCGCCGTGCCTGGCGGGAGACCGTCCGGGTCGTCACACGGCTGCACGAGAAGCTGTTCTACCGACCGCTGCTGACGGCCATCGCGTCGCTGTCGACCGACGAGGTGCGCCTGACGAGCTCGGCGGCGTCGGCTCGGCTGCAGGCGCTCGGCTACCGCGACCCCGCCGGCGCGCTGCGGCACATGGAGGCCCTGAGCGGCGGGGTGAGCCGGCGCGCGGCGATCCAGCGGACCCTGCTGCCGGCCATGCTCGGCATGTTCGCCGACGCGGCGGACCCCGACGCGGGTCTGCTGGCGTTCCGCCGGATCTCCGACGAGCTGGGTTCGACGCACTGGTACCTCAAGATGCTGCGGGACTCCGCGGGCGCGGCCGAGCGGTTCGCCCTGGTGCTGGCGTCGGGCCGGCTCGTGCCGGGGCTGATCGAGCGCGCCCCCAACACCACGGCGCTGCTGGACTCCGACTCGCGGCTGGTGCCGCCGACCCACGAGTCGCTGCTGGCCGAGGCCGTCGCGGTGGCGCGGCGCTCGGGCGACGCCGAGGAGGCGATCTGGGCGCTGCGGGCGATCCGCCGCCGCGAGGTGGTGCGGACGGGGATCGCCGACGTCACGGGGCTGATCGACGGCGAGACCGCCGGGCGGGCGCTGGCCACCAGTGCCGCGGTGGTGACCATCGTGGCTCTGCAGGCGGTCGCGCGGGACGTCGTGGCCGAGCGCGGTGGTGGCCGGGTCGACGTCACCGAGGCCATGGAGCAGCTGCCCACCCGGCTGCTGGTGCTGGTGCTGGGCCGGATGGCCGGTGGCGAGTCCAGCTACTCCAGCGACGTGGACGTGGTGCTGGTGCACGAGCCGCACGACGGCGTCGACCTGGAGGAGGCGACGACGGTGGCCCGGGACGTCGTCACCCGCGCCCGGGCGCTGCTGCGCCGCTCCGGCGCCGAGCCGCCGCTGGAGCTGGACGCCGGGCTGCGGCCCGAGGGGCGCAACGGCGAGCTGGTCCGGACGCTGGGCGCGATGCGGTCCTACTACGGCCGTTGGTCGGTGCCGTCGGAGCACCAGGCGCTGCTGCGGGCCAACGTGCTGGTCGGCGACGCCGGCCTGGCCCAGCGCTTCGCCGAGGTGATCGACCCGCTGCGCTACCCCGAGGGCGGGCCCGGCAAGGACGCCGTCGTCGAGATCCGCCGCATCAAGGCCCGCATCGAGTCCGAGCGGCTGCCGCGTGGCGTCGACGCCCGACGCCACATCAAGCTGGGGCGCGGTGGGCTGACCGACGTGGAGTGGACCCTGCAGCTGCTGCAGCTGCAGCACGCCCACGCCCACGCCGAGCTGCGGACCGCGTCGACCCTGGAGGCGCTGGCGGGCGCGCAGGCGGTGGGCCTGATCGACGAGGCGGACGCGGACACGTTGGAGACCGCCTGGCGGATGGGCTCGCGGCTGCGCGACGCGCTCACGCTGTGGCGCGGCCGCGCGACCGAGGTGCTGCCGACCGACCGGGGTGACCTGGACGGCATCGCCCGGTTGATGGGTTACGGGCCCGGCCAGGCCTCGCACCTGGAGGACGACTGGCTGCGGGCTGCACGCCACGCCCGAGCCGTGGTCGAGCGGGTGTTCTTCGGCTGGGGGTGAGTGCTGGCTACCGTGGCGGCATGCTCATCGCCGAGGACCTGCTCCTGCTGATCATGGACGACGCCGACGGCAAGCCCGCCGTCGACGGGACCGCCGCGGACCACGCCCTGGCCGGGGCGGTGCTGGCCGAGCTCGTGGCCGGTGGACACCTGGACCACGTCGAGCCCGCCCGCTGGAGCAAGGAGCCCCGGCTCGTCCGCCGAGAGGGCTCGGTGCTGTCCGACGAGCTGCTCGCCGAACGGCTCGGTCGGCTGGCGACGCCCCGCACCGGGTCCGCGACGGTCCAACGGCTCGCCACCGGGCTGCGGACGATGGTGCGTGACCGGCTGGTGGTCAGCGGTCACCTCCGTCAGGAGACCCACCGGGTGCTGGGGGTGTTCCCGGTCTCGCGCTACCCCGAGCAGGAACCCGGGCACGAGGACCGGGTCCGGGGCGGCCTGGGCCAGGTGCTGCGCGGTGAGCGGCCCGCCGCCCCGCGCGAGGTCGTGCTGCTGTCGCTGCTGGACGCGGTCAAGGGCCTGCGCAAGGTCCTGCCGGCGGAGACCGCCGGCCTGGACGACGAGCGGCTCGCGACGCGGGTCGCCGAGGTGTCCGCCGACGAGGCGGTCCCCGCCGCGGTGCGCAAGGCGGTCGCCGACGCCCGCGCCGCGGTCGACGCGGCCGTGATGGTGGCCGTCATGGGCGCGGCGGTCGGCACGGCCGGCAGCAGCTAGGGCGTCACCGGTCCTCGACAACGGCAGGCCGGAGCCCGTCGTCCAGCGGGTGGTCGATCGAGTCGTGCAGCACGTGGCAGCCTCAGGTTCGTGACGAGGACCTCCAGGACGCGTCTCGTGAACCGAGGGGCTGCGTGCCACCTGCGGGTCCGATGACCCACCGCAGAATGATCAGGCGGCTCGAGCAGACGGAGGCGGCCACCGTTCTCGCCCTCGTCGACGCGCTCGTCGCGAGGGGCTGCGTCGACCCCGTCCCGACGGCCGTGCCTCTCGGCCGCGGACTGCTGGTGATCAGCGGCGCGCGACGGTACGTCAACCGGGCGGTGGGGGTGACGCTCGACGAGCTGAGCCCGGACGACGTGACCACCCTCGTGCGGCACTACGCCGACGCCGGCCTGCCCGCTGCGGTGCAGCTGTCGTCCTGGGCGCCGGCATCGACGGTCGCCGCGCTCGGCGCCGCAGGTTTCGTCCCCGCCTGGTGCCGGACGATGTTCGCGGTCGACCCACGCGCCGCCCCGTCGACGGGACGCACCGTCCCACCGGTCGACCGGCGGATCGAGATCGTCGAGGTCGGTGCTGACGACACCCTGTCCACCTGGGCCGCCGACGTGATGATCGCCGAGGCCCTGGCCGCTGGGGCCGACCGGACCACGAGTGACGAGTTCATGGACGCGGACCGCGGGGCCACCGGGACCACCCAGCTGCTGGCGCTCCTCGACGGGCAGCCGGTCGGCTGCGGCTCCCTGTCGGTCGTCGGCTCCACCGGGCGGCGGACGGGCTGGCTCGGTGCGGCCGCGACCATCCCGTCGGCTCGTGGACGCGGTGTCCAGACCGCGCTGGTCCGGCACCGGCTCCAGCTCGCGGTCGGGGCCGGGTGCGACCTCGTCGGGGCCACGGCGTCCGTCGGTTCGACGTCGGGTCGGGTGCTCACGCGCTGCGGCCTTGCGCTCGTGCAGGAGCAGTGGGTCCTCCAGCGGGCTGACGACGCCCTCGGGCGGCTCGCTCGACAGGTCGAGCCGGACGGGTCAGTCGCGCAGCGGTGAGCCGGTCACGGTGAACTGGAAGCCGCCGAAGTCGCCCGAGAGCAGGGGCCGGGCCGCGGCGATCGCCTCCTGCACCTCGGGCAGGGACAGCGAGGCCTGGTGGGCCGCCTGGTCCTGCCACAGCTCGACGACGAAGACGGTGTCCGGCTGCTGGTCGTTGACGCCGACCTCGTAGGCCAGGCACCCGACGTCGCGCAGCGCGTCGCTGCGCCTGGTCAGGTGGCGGACGAGCTCGTCCCGCTTGCCGGCCACGACACCGAGGGTCCCTACGTTGGCGAAGGTCATGCGGCTCATCATGCTGTCCTCCGAGGACACCGAAGGGCACCTCCCACGGCGTGGCCGCACCGATCGCCGGATCAGTCCAACGGCACGACCTCGGTGGCGCTCACGACCGGGTGTCCAGCAGTGCTCTCACCGGGCGATGTCCCAGGTGACGTCGAACCTGGCCGCGCCGATGGCTCGGCACGGCGGCCGAGGCCGAGCTGGCCGCGGTCATCAGGGTCGTCAACGACCTCGTCGACGAGGAGGACGCGGCGTGGCTGGGCGGTGTCGTGGACGCCTGCTTCGACGACGGGACGGCCGCGGTCCGGCATGACACGAACGGCGTCGCCCAGCCTGGTGGCTCTGACCGTGGGTCGACAGCTACCGCGGGTCCACGCTGCGCTCGCCTCGCGAGGCGACGGCACGGGCCTGCCAGTCGTGGAGGTCACCGACCCACTCCCAGCCGGGCTCCGCCGAGGGGCCGATGCGGGGGTCGTCCAGTGGTCCGCCATCGCGCAGAGCCTCCACGTACGCCCGGTCGAGCGCCAACCGGGCTCGCAGCTGCCCGGCATCGCCGACCGACCCGTGGCCGGGGACGACGACGTCTATGTCGTCCACCAGCGCCTCGAGCACCTGCAGCCCGGCGAGGTATTTCTCGACCGGGTCCTCGTCGTCGCCCAGCATCGGGACCAGGACGTCGGACAACATGTCGCCGGCGACGAGGACTCGGCGCTCCTCGACGAGCAGCGCCGCGTGCCCGGGAGCATGAGCGGGGTGCTCGACAACGCGCACGTCGGGTCCGTCCCAAGGGACACGGCTCATCTCATCAGGCAGCCCGGTGACCAGGCCGAACAGCTCCAGAGGGATCTCCTCGGCGATCTCGGGCGGCAGTCCCTCGGCCAGTCGGGCGGTCCAGTCCGGCTCCGACCGCAGCTGCCTCAGGTAGGCCGCGCAACGGGTGGTTCCCAGTCGGGGGGCCTCGCCGAGCTCGGGGTGCCACAGGGCGTGGTCCCAGTCCGGGTGCGTCGCGAAGCCCGCCACCACCGGCTGGCCGAGGCGGCGTAGGTCGCCGGCCACGCACCCCATCTCTCCAGCCGTGATCCCAGGGTCCACCAGCAGCACTCCTGAGCGGCCTTGTACGGCCACCGTGTTGTTCCGGAGCAGTTGGCTCTGGTGGACGAGCACGCCGTCTGCCACCTGCGTCAGCATCCGTGGCCCCTGGCGCTCACACCGTCGAGCGTCCGACCTTCGTCGCTGTGCATGCGCGTCCCCTCCTCGTCGAGAGCCGGTCCAGGAAGCCGCCGGCAGGCTCGCTGATGAGTCAGACGCTGTGTCGGCCGAGATGTCATCGGTCCCGAACCTCCATCAGCCGCTGGGTGACGTGCGGGGGACGGCGGCGGCGGTCGCCACGCGGGCTGCCGTCCGAGCGGGCTGTCTGCTAGCCGCGTCGTGCGTCCTGGCTCGGTTCTGCACCCGCGTCGTCCTGGTCGCCGTCGGCTCCCAGCGCAGGACGTCGCCGGGCTGGCAGTCCAGGACCCGGCAGATGGCGTCCAGGGTGGAGAACCGGACCGCCTTGGCGCGCCCGTTCTTCAGCACCGAGACCAGCAGCGCCCAGATCGCCACCAGCGCCACCTGCACGCACACGACGGCAGCCACCGCAGCCGCGGTGTACGGCCACCGGAGGTAGCCCACCTCGGGCCACATCGCCGCCTGCTCAGCGGCCACCAACGGGATGACCAGGACCTGCGCGAGCAGTCACCCCGACCGGTCACCGCTCGCCGAACCCCTGTGGGACGGCCCGTCGTCGCCGTCGAGGTGGCCCCTGGGCGCCGGTCCGGACGTCGGTGGCCGGTCCCCAGGGGCGATGCCACCGGGTCAGGCGTGAGCGGCGGCGCGGACCTCGCACGCGCGGCCGTCGCGCATCTCGACGACGGCGTCCGCGGTCTCGAGGTGGTCGTGGTCGTGGGTGACCAGGACGGTGGCGGTTCCGCGCCGGCGGGTCAGGGTGCTGATCAGGTCCAGGACGGCGGCGCCGCGCTCGTGGTCCAAGGCGCTGGTCGGTTCGTCGACGAGGAGGACTTCGGGGTCGTTCATCAGTGCACGGGCGATGTTGACCCGTTGGCGTTGACCGCCGGAGAGCTGGTGCGGTCGGCGGTCGGCCTCCTTCTCCAGACCGACGGCGACGAGGAGCTCGCGGGCTCGCTCCCGGGCCGCCGGCGGCTTGGTGCCGTCGATGTGGGCCATGACCTGGAGCTGCTCGACGGCGGTGAGTGATCCCAGGAGGTTGGGCTGCTGGAACACGATGCCGATCAGGGTCCGGCGCAACCTGGTGAGGGCGTCACGGTCGAGGTCCGCGGTGGGGGTGCCGGCGACGGTGACCGTGCCCTGGTCGGGGCTTATGAGGGTTGCTGCCACGGCCAGGAGGCTGGACTTGCCGGACCCGGACGGGCCGACGACGGCGGTGACGGTTCCGCTGGGCACGGCCATGGTGACGTGGTCGAGGGCGACGAGGCGCCCGGCGCCGTCGGGGTAGGTGAGGGTGATGTCGGTCAGGTGCAGGCTCATCGGGCACTCCCAAGTGCGGTCAGGGGGTCGACGGACGTGATCTGGCGGATGGACAGGGCGGCGCCGGCGGCGCCGAGAGCGACCATGACCACGGCCGGGAGCAGCACCGTGGCGGGGTCCAGGACGAACGGCACCGACCCGCGGACCAGCGCGCCCAGCCCGGCGGCGATCGCCGTCCCGAGAGCGGTCCCCAGGACCAGCAGCACCACCGCTTGTCCGAGGGCGTCACGCAGCAGGTAGCGGGTGGAGGCGCCGAGCGCCTTGAGGACGGCGACGTCGCCCGAGCGCTGGATCGTCCAGACCATGAAGAAGGCCCCGATGACCAGCGCGGAGATCACGAACATGAACCCGCGCATGAGCTGCAGGGAGCCGTTCTCCGCGGCGAACGACCCGATGGCCGACGCCGTGGCGCCCAGCGGCAGGGTCTGCGTGCCCAGCCGGTCGTCGACTGCGGCCAGGTCCGCACCGTCGACGTCCGCCGCGACGAGGGCCACGACGGTGGCGATCTGCGTGGTCGGGTCCTCGACGCGCAGCAGCGGCTGGGTGTCGGTGAGGTCCGCCCACACCACCGGGGTGTGGCTGTAGGAGCTCTCCCCGGCGACGGCCCCGACGACGAGGTCTCGGCCTGCGATGGTGACCGTGGCCCCGGTCGTGGAGTCGAGGGCTTCGGCGGCGCCGGCCGAGAGCACGACGGTCCCTGCCTCGAGGGCCGGGCCGGCGTCTGTCTCCGGCAGCAGTGGTGACCCCGGGCGCACCCCGAAGACCGACACGGCGGCTGTCCGCTCCCCGCCCTCAGCGCGCGTGGTCACGATCGCCAGCGGCTCGGCGGCCTCCACACCGGGGACCTGGGCCCACTGCTCCCACGTCTTGGCCTCGAGGGTGGAGTCGGAGAACGACACGTCGCCGTCCTCCAGCGGGGCGGCGAAGGTCAGGTGGTCGACCGGCAGGTCCAGGACGGCCGAGGTGTTCTCCCGGCCCAGGCCCGCCGTCAGGCCCGAGAGCATGACGACGAGCATGGTCATCAGGACGATCACCACACCCATCAGCGTGAACCGGCCCCGCGCGAAGCGCAGGTCTCTCCAGGCGACGAACACGTCGCGTCCCTTCTGTCTGCGGATGACGACCGGCAGGTCGACCCCCTCAGCGTGCGCCGCGCGAGGTGAGGACCGCATCGAGCCCGAGGGGGATCCACCGACGCCGCAGGGGTGAGGCCGGCTCAACCTTTCGATCGATGACGCCTGTCGGTGAGCGACGTACGCTCACTGGACGTGAACCCTCTGGACCCGACCTCGCTGCCACCGGTGCTGCGTACGCTGCGTGGGTTCCTGCACGCCCTGGTCGGGGTGCTCCTGCTGGTCGTCGTCGTGCGCGCGGTGCGCCTGACGGACGACGCCTCCGTCGCCGTCGTGTGGGCCGCGGCAGCGACGGCCGTCGTCTACGTGGCCGGGGCGTGGGTGCCGGTGGTCAAGCGGTCCGTCCGTGCGGCCGCCGTGTGGCTGACGGTCCTGCTCGCCGCCTGGCTCTGGCTGGTGGTCCTGACCCCGGACGCGGTGTGGCTCGCCTTCCCCCTGTTTGTCCTCCAGCTGCACCTTGCGGGCCGGTGGGGTCTGCCGGCCGTACTCGTGACCACCGTGGTCGCGGTCGGCGGTGCCGCGTGGCACGCCGGCGGCCTGCAGGTCGGTGGCGTCCTGGGTCCCACCATCGGCGCGGCGGTCGTCGTGGCGACGGTGCGCGGGTACGAGGCGCTGCACCGCGAGAGCGAGCAGCGCCGGCTCCTGATCGCCGAGCTGACCGCCACGCGCAACGACCTCGCCGCCGCCGAGCGCGCCGCCGGCGTCCTCGCCGAGAGGGAGCGTCTCGCCCGGGAGATCCACGACACCCTGGCGCAGGGGCTGTCCAGCATCCAGCTGCTCCTACGGGCCGCGGAGCGGACCATCCACGCCGATCCCGACACCGCTCGCCAGCAGGTCGTCACCGCCCGGGAGGCGGCAGTGGCGAACCTGGCCGAGGCCCGCCGGTTCGTCCACGACTGGGCACCCCCGGACCTGGAGTCCGGCTCGTTGCGCCACGCCCTCGAACAGCTCTCCCGGCGCACCACCGCAACCAGCGGTGTCCCCATGGACGTCACCGTCTCCGGCACAGCTGTCCCGCTGCCCACCGGGCACGAGATCGCCCTCCTGCGGATCGCCCAGCAAGCCGTCGCGAACACGATCCAGCACGGCGACGCGCGCCGCATCCGCCTCACGCTCAGCTACATGGACACCGAGGTCGCCCTTGACGCCGTCGACGACGGCCGCGGCTTCGACAGCCCGCACCCGGACGACCCGCCCATCACCACCGGTACCCGGGGACGGACGCGTGCGCACCATGACGATCCGGTGGCACGCGGCTTCGGGCTGGCCGCGATGCGCGCCCGGGCCGCTGCCCTGAACGGGACCCTCGCCATCGAGTCCGCGGCCGGGAACGGGACCGCAGTGGCAGTGACCCTGCCCCTGCCCCCGCCGAGGGGCGGCCATGAAGGCTGACGCCGAGATCAGGATCGTGATCGCCGACGACCACCCCATCGTCAGGGCTGGGCTGCGCGCCGTGCTGCGTACCGAGCCCGGCTTCGTCGTCGTCGCGGAGTGCTCCACCGCCGAGCAGGCAGTCCGGCGCTGCGCCGAGGGGGAGGTCGACGTCGTCCTCATGGACCTGCAGTTCGGGGCCGGCATGGGAGGCACCGAAGCGACCGCCACCATCACCCAGGTGCCCGGCGGCCCCCGGGTGGTCATCCTCACCACCTACGACGCCGACGCCGACGTCATGGAAGCGATCGCCGCCGGGGCCTCCGGCTACCTGCTCAAGGACGCACCACCCGACGAGCTGGCCACCGCGGTCCGCACCGCAGCAGGGGGCGGTTCGGCCCTCGCCCCCGCGATCGCCACCAGACTGCTCGAACGGCTCCGCGCTCCGGGAGGCGGACTCAGTCCTCGTGAGCTCGAGGTGCTCCAGCTGGTCGCCGAGGGACTGTCGAACCAGCAGATCAGCCAACGGCTCTTCCTCAGCCAAGCGACCATCAAGACCCACCTGGCCCACGTCTACGCCAAGCTCGACGTCGACTCACGCAGCGCCGCTGTCGCCGCCGCGACCAAGCGCGGCATCCTGCGCCGCTGAGACCGGAGCGCCGCGTCGGCCGACGCGCGGCTCCGCTCGACGACTCCGAACAGGACACCGGGGTTCAGAGCCGCGCTGCACCCGAGGACGTCCCCGAAGCCGACCGGCTCACCGGCCCGCGCCTTCGACGACGCGCGGCCTGACCGCATCCAGCGTGAGGACCTCCCCTGACCCGGGACCGGCCGAGGCACCTGGACCTACTGCCCTCGGCGAACGACCCTGTGCCGGAGGATTCCGTGCAGCAGCAAGGCGAGTCCGCTCAGCAGCGACACCGCGGCCGTGAGGACGAGCAACGACGCCAGCCCCAGGCCGGGGATGACCGCACCGGCAAGACCGGGTGCGGCGACTGAGCTGAGGGCCCCCACGACGAGGCAGGCCGTGAACGCCGTTGCGGCGCGGTCGGGGACCAGCTCGGCGGTCCACACGGCAAGCGCCGCCGACCCGGTCATGTACGCCGCCCCGAAGAGGCACGCGGACAACGCCGTGGCCGCAAGGGAGTCGCTGCCGAGGCCGAGCAGGACCAGCGCCGCAGCCAGCACCACCAGGCACCACGCCGCGACCCTGAGGCTGCCCCAACGCCGCGTGAGGGACCCGGTCGCCACCCCGACCACACCGGAGACACCGATGGCCACGTACAGCACGGGGACCGCGACGGGTGTGAGGTCACCACGGTCGAGGATGTCTGCGGCGTAGGTGAAGTAGATGACGACGACCGCGAAGTAGACGACGGAGTACACGGCCGGAACCCGCAACGCTCGCACCAGCGACGAGCCGACCTGCCGTGAATCCGGGCGTGGCTCCGGGGCGCTCCTCGGCACCAGGCGGAGGTTGACGACCGCGGCGACCACCGCCGCCAGGGCGATCCCCACCCAGACCGCGCGCCATGACACCAGCGCAGCAAAGGCAGCCAGGCCGCCCAGCGCGACCAGGCCACCACTGGTCCCGGTCGTGATGATGGCCAAGGTCCGCGGCTGCTGCCGGGCCGACACCCAGCGCGTCACGATGTCGGAGTAGGGGGCCCAGACCCAGCCCCCCGCGCCACCCGCCAGGACCGCACCGACGGCGAGCACTCCGGGCGACTGCGCGACCGCCACGAGGACCGCCCCCAGCACCCCGCACGCCCCACCCACGGTCGTGGGCGCGCGTGACCCGTGACGAGTGGCGAGGGGCCCCGCGCACAGCAGGCCGGCCAGGTAGCCCGCGAAGGTGGCGCTGGCCACGAGCCCGAGCACCAGCTCGGACAGGCCCAGCTCCTGCCGGATGTCGGGCAGCGTCAGGCCGTAGGCGTACCGCGCCATGCCGAACGCGACCCCGACGACCGCAGCTCCGGCCAGGCCGACCCGACCACCCGCGGACAACGTCATGAGCTCCTCCCGGATACGCCTCACGCACCGGGGCCGTGTCCTTCGATCCTGCAGCCCAGCCTCCCACAGCGCCCGGCCCCGGAACTTGACCCGCGCGCCCCTGATCCGGCTACTGATCCGGCCCAGGGGAGTCCGGTGCTGCTACCACGACGTCCACGGACGGAGGCGCTGCTGCGGCCGCGCTCAGCCTCTCGGCCCCGGGGGTGCGGTACCGGTGCCCGCCCTGCCCGACACCGGACCGTCGGCGGGAGGGCCGGCGACAGCAGCGCGTGACCCGCGAGCCGCCGACGAACGGCGCGCTCGTGCACCACCCGCGCCGTCGTGGACGAGGTCGGCACGGCAGCGAGCCAGGTGTCGGTCGAGCGCTGGGCGAGAGAGCGCCTCACGGCCTCCTGCGTCACCGCAGAGAGGTTCAAGCCTGCCGCCTTGGCCTCTGCTGCGAGCTCGTCCGGGAGGTACACGTTCAGTCGAGTCACAACACACGACAGGCCCCAGGCAGTTGAGGTGTCCCCGACTGTTGATCGCCGGCTGACGATCGGTTATCAGCGGCACGCTAGGTGCCTGTGGCATGTCCCCAGGAGTCGTGCCACACTGGCCTGATGGATGCCACGCTGGTGCTCGGGCAGCAAGGCCGTCTCGTCATTCCTGCCGACGTCCGAGCCGCGCTCGGCCTGGCTCCCGGTGACCGCCTGCACCTGCACCTGGCGGGACGTCGGCTCGTCCTGGAGCGTCAGCAGGACGCGGCCGCAGAGCTGCGAGGCTTGGCCGCCTCGGTGCCGGCCTCTCGCTCGCTGGTCGAGGAACTTCTCGCGGAGCGGCGTGAGGCAGCCGCCCGAGAATGACGGTGCTCGACGCGTCCGCCGTCCTCGCCCTTCTGCACGACGAACCCGGAACCGACATGGTCATGGCCGCCCTACCCGGCTCCGTGCTGGGGGCAGCCAACCTGGCCGAGGTCATCGGCAAGCTGGTCGATGAGGACGTCGACTCCGCACGACTACGAGAACTGCTCGGCGCCGCAGGGGTACGGGTGGCACCAGTGACCGAAGCTGACGCCGAACTCGCCGGAGCCATGCGCGGTCTCCCCGGCGGTCGTTCTCTGTCCCTTGGGGACCGCTGCTGCCTCGCCCTGGCGGTACGCAGCGACCCGCCGCAGGTGCTCACGGCCGACCGCGTCTGGGCGGACCTTGGCGTCCCGGTCGACGTACTACTGCTTCGGTAGCCGAGGCCGCGACGTTCCCGCCATGAGAACCGTCATCGCGCTACTGGCTCTGGCCGTCGCGCTGGTCGTAGTCGCAACCTGCTCCCCGGCAATGGGGCCGTCGACTACCCGCTACTGCTTCTGGGCGCCACCGTCGCGTTCCTGGTGGCCGTGGTCCGCGGCATTCGGCTCCTGCTTGCCCGACGGCGACGGGCGAGGACCGACCAGGTCCGATCTGCGTCGACCCAGAAGGCGATCGACGATGGACAGAGGTCTGCTCAGGCAGCGCGGCGATGCCGGGAGGGTTACCTCAGGCGTCGGCGATCGCGGGTGGCCCCTCCACCCACAGGCGGAAGGCGTGCAGCACGTCGCCCAGGTTGAGCGGGCCACAGGCAGCATCGAAGGAGTTCTCTACCTTGCGAACGACGAGCCAGTCATGCGCACTGCGGTTCGTCTCCAGCTCCTCCAACGGAAGGTCCTCCGCCTGCGTTCCAGACACGTCGATGCGAACACTCCATCCGGGGTTGTCGAGCGTCTCGATGGACACGCCTGAAGCGTGCTCCCAGTCCCCGTCGCACTGCGTCGCGTACCAGGCCTGCAACCACATCAGGGTGCCCGGCGCTTCGTCCTGCCAGCCATCGGACATGGGCAAGTACCGCCGCTCGACCATGGACCAAGGCTACGTCGTTTCCGTGAACCACCATCGCTCACGGCCGACCGAATGCTCGACGGACGCGGCCGGGGTCAGGTCGCCTGGCGCCATTGACACGCTCTGCCACGCGCAGCAGACCCCACCCTGGGAGGCTGTGCCTGTGAACGACGAGGCGCCCGACCAAGCATCCGAGCGTTACGACTCGGCAGAGCAGACCTACATGTCGGCGCTGGCGTCGGGCGCCGATGACGCCACGTTGAGAACGATGGCCAGGCAGGTCGCTGAAGCCGCTCGGGCCTGGGAGCGCGCCGACGCTTCGGCCGTTCCTCCCGCCGACGTGACGAGGTACTACGACGTTCCCGAGGTTGTCTCCTCCTTGTGGCGTGACCTCGCGGACGCGTACGACCGCCGCGCCCCGTAGCTCGTGTGCTGGCACATGCCGATCGGTATCCGGCACGCGGCCTCGCAAGTGCAGCAGCACGAGTGCTGGGGTGCCGGGCCTCTCCGCAGGGTTGACTTGCGGAGACGCCCGGCGCGGCGCTGAGTCAACGCCTTGCCATGGCCTCCGCAAGGCCGGCGCGCGCGTCGACGCGCTGACGGTCGATGGCCCGATAGACCGTCGACCGGCCGACCCTGAACAGGTCGGCGACTTCAGCGGTGCTGTACTCGCCGCTGTGCACCAGGGACACAAGGTGGGCTTCCTGTCGACGGGTCAACTTGGGCTGACGCCCGCGCAGTCGGCCCTTGGCCTTGGCGATCTTCATGCCCTCGCGCGTGCGGAGCCGGATCAGGTCAGATTCGAACTCGGCGACCATGGCCAGGACGTTGAACAGCAGCCGTCCGACGGGATCGGTCGGGTCGTAGACCGACCCGCCGAGCGAGAGCTTGACCTGCCGCGTGGTCAGCTCGTCGGCGATGGCTCGGGCGTCTGGCAGTGATCGGGCCAGGCGGTCGAGCTTCGTCACCACCAGCGTGTCCCCAGCGCGGCAGGCGGCGAGTGCCTCCCGCAGTCCGGGGCGTTCGCGGTTCGTGCCGGTCAGGCCATGGTCGACGTAGATCCGGGCGTGCTCGACACCATGGTCACGCAGGGCGTTCCTCTGGGCGGTCAGGTCTTGCTGGTCCGTGGAGCAGCGGGCGTATCCAACAAGTAGCGCGCTCATGGCGCACCTCCAAGAACGGGGCCCGGTCGGAGCGCTGAGACGCGACCGGCTCGAGCATCGGGTAGTACCCGACCGCATCAGGAGGGACTTGACCCTGACGTAGGACTCCTGGGGGCCTGCGTTCCGCAGGGGACGCCCCAGCGGGGCTACCGCGAAACGATCAGCCGATGTCGTCCAGGAGCGGCGCCAGCTGATTGTCGACGATGTCCCTTCCAATCACCGCCAGGTTCCGCAGGACCGCGTCGTACGCCATCGAGCCGAACACAACAAAATCGACGTGGTCGCGGTGAGCGATGCAGCGGGCGATCGCGGCCCGGATGTCTTCGAGGCGGTCTGCGTCGGCACGGCTCGCACGGCCACCGCGTCCGCCAGGGCGGTGGCCGAGACCTCGTCACGCAACAGCGGTGCTGCCACCACATCGACCCTCACGCCCGGCAGTTCGCTCAGCTCCTCGGCAAGCCCGGAGACTCGGAGGAGCTCGTCGCCGGAGCCAGGAGCCAGGTCGACGAGAAGACCGAGGTCGCTGTCATCACGAGTATCGCCACGTGCCGCTGAACCGAACATGCGGAGTTGTCCGCGCCGTACCGCTTGAGCAGGAGGCCTACCGCGCCCCGGTTCGAAGCCAAGGCCGCACGCAGCCGGCTCGACGCGGCGGTCGGCTGTCCCATGGGTCCGGGGTAGCCATCGACCCCGCCGGCAAGCTGGGATCCTCAGCTGGTGCGAGGGGCTCAGGGCCTGCGTGGGTAGCGACGTCGGGAACGGCGCGGTCAGGCGCGGTAGGCGTCGCGACGGTGGGAGACATCCAGGACGGACACCGTGTGCTCGTGCTCGTCGATCCGGTAGACGACGCGATAGGTGCCGCGGCGGGCGCTGTGGCGGCCCTGCAGTGGTGCTCGCAGCTCCTGGCGGACTCGGTGGGGGTTCTCCAACAGGGGGCCGATGATGAACTCGTAGGCGGCGAAGGCGGCTGCTTCGGGCAGGGCTCCAGTCAGCTGTCGTCGGGCGGTCGGGGTGATGACGAGCGTGTAGCGGTCGTCCTCGGACGACAGGCTCACGAGGGGTCTGGGTCCCGACGAACGCGCATGGCGGCGGCGAGGTCGGCTTCGGACTCCCCGAGACCGGCGGCGAGCTCGGTCTCGGAAGCATTCAGGCGGGCGACGGCGTCGCCGTCGGACAGCACCGCGATCGTCTCCTCCAGTGCCTCGAGGTCGGCCGGAGCGATGAGCACGGCCGAGGGGGTGCCGTGGACGGTGACGAGTACCCGCTTGGAGGTGGCGTCGCGAGTGCGATCCGCTGTTGCCATCCGCTCCCGGTTGCCAGACTCGGCACATGAGTCAGGTGCTTGTGGACCAGGTCGTCATGACCGACTACGGCCAGTTCGACCTCACGTGGGGCGGTGACGGGTTCGATGGTGACTGGGACAAGTTCTTCGCGGGGCAGGTGAACGGCCTCGTAGGTGCGGCTGAAGGCGGAGGCTTGTACGTCAACCTTGGCCGACGCTCAGGTGGCTCGAGGGTGCGCGTCGTCTTGTTGGGGGCGGCTCCCGCCGAGCCAGGCGAGGACTGGGAGGACGTGGTCGAGGTGTCGATCTTCGTTCCGGCCGATGTCCCGGCGGGTTGGTGTTCGTGGGCCGGCGAGTCGAGCGGGACCCTAGACCTGCCTCCCGGCGGGTACCGGGTTCGGGTCAGTGCTCGGGGCCGGGACGCTGGGCGTGCCGACGAGTTCGCCGAGGCCGTCGTGGACACCTACCTGATCGAGTTCTGGCCCGCTGACTCAGGGCCGGACAGCATCCTCCGGACGACGAGCGAAGACGCGAAGTACTGGCACGGGGACATCGGCGGTCGCCGTTGACCTGCGACTCTCCGATCGGACGCCGCGGCTGCGGCGGCTGTAGCCGATCCCGGCAGCCGATCGGCTTGCGGACTTGGGCGAGAGAACCTCGGACCACCACACGGGGACTGCATACCGAACGGTTGACACCCGGGGTAGCCTGAAGACATGTCTACCCAGATCGCCATCCGGTTGGAAGACGCTGAGATCTCCGCGTTGGACGCCGAAGTAGCAGCCGGCCGCGCCGCCAACCGCTCCGAGGCCGTCCGCAGGAGCATCGCCCGCTTGCAGCGCGAGCAGCGCTACCAGGCTGAGGAGACCACGCTCCTCGAGCTCGCGCGACGCGGCGAGGAGCTCTACCCCGACATCCACCCCCACGGCCACGATCGCGCCTCCCACCCGGTCTTGGACTGACACCGGAGAGCGGCGACCAGCATGCGAAGCATCGCCGTGGTGCAACTGGACAAGAACAGACCCGCTCTCGTACTGACCCGGCAATCGAAGCTGCACCTGCTGCGCTGGGTCACCGTCGCGCCGATCACGAGCACCATTCGCGGCATCACCAGCGAGGTCAACGTCGGACCGCGCAACGGCCTCGATCACGACAGCGTGGTCAGCTGCGACAACATCACCACGGTCCCCGCTGAGGCAGTTGGGAAGAGCATCGGGCTGCTCTTCGATGACCAGGAGCCAGAGCTGGCCCGTGCGATCAGCGATGCCTTCGACCTCTTCATCCCGTAGCGACGACCTGCCACCGCCCCCTCGGGCGAGGGCGCACACCGGTTGACGATCGGCTACTGACACGACCAGTCGAGCGCTAGAATCCTGTACATGACGACCCTCTCGCTGGCTGACGCCCGGGCCAACCTGTCCAAGCTCGTGGAGTCCGCGGTGACCACCCACGAGAGATTCGAGGTCACCCGTAACGGTGACCGGGCCGCCGTACTCCTCAGCGCCGAGGACTACGACGCATTGCTGGAGACCGTCGACGTCCTCAGCCGTGCCGAGGAGGTGCAGGCCCTGAAGGACGGGCTCGATGACCTCGACGCCGCGCGCACCTCGACCCTGGAGGAAGTCCGCTCCGCGATGCTGCAGCGCGGACGCCTCCGGTCGTGACCGCGGACCCGGACGGTGACGACGGCTACGACGTCTTGCTGACCCGGACAGCGAGACGAGCCCTGGAGGAGCAGCTGCCCGAGGCGGTCGCCGCGGCCGCCTTCGAGTTCATCGCAGGCCCGCTCCGCGCCGACCCTCACCGTGTCGGCAAGCCCTTGCGCGAGCCGCTGGCGCCCTTGTGGTCGGCCCGCCGCGGCGAGTACCGGGTGCTCTACCGAATCATCGAACGACGCCTCGTCGTCCAGGTCGTGTCTGTGGCCCACCGCCGCGACGCGTATCGCCGGTAACCGATCGTCAGCTGACAACCGGAGTCGAGAACGCCTGTTCCCACCTCGACCCCCGGGCTGGTGGTGCACCATCGCGTCATGGCCGACCAACTGCCGTCACGAGCGGACGTCCTTCAGGCGGCACCGTTGCTCTGCACGTTCGACGTCGACTGCGGGGAGGTCCTCCCGGGCCACCGCTTTATCGCGCGGGGCCTGAGCGGACCCTCTGAGCTACCGCTGCCCTGGGGCGACGAGGACGACGAGGACGGCGAGGACGGTGAGGACGGCGAGGACGAGTACAGGAGCCCCGAGCAGATTGCCCTCGACATGGCCGGACGCAGTGGCTACCCCGCCTTCGCGCTGGAGTACGAGCTCGTCCCAGGTATCCCCCCGTCGGCCGAGGAGGGCTCCTTCTTCGACCACCTGGTCGGGATCACGTACGACGCCGACGTCCTTCTCCCCTGGGACGGTGACGACGGGGGCGCCATCGCCCCGTTCGAGGGTGGTCCGAGTACCCATCGGTCCCGCGGGGAGTGGCCCCTGCCTCCAGACGCGCGGGTGCTCACCTTCACCCTTTTCCCCCCGATGAGCCTGGCCGACGACGGGTCTGACGAGGGGCCGAAACCCTTAGGTCGACTCGTCGTGGACCTGGAGACCTCGTCCGGCCGCTGGGTACCCGAGCAAGCCTCTGCAGAGCACTAAGAACTGTCCCCAGGTAGCGATCCCTGCCGGACTACCGCAGCTCGCCGTTGGCCCCGCTGTCTTTGCCGACCGCGCGACAGGCGGACAGCGCTGCGGCGACTCACCACTTCGCCCGACACTGGGACCGGCGCTCTGCAGGCCAGGCCCTGCTTCATCCCTCGTTGGTCCGGAGGCCGACATGATCCAGACCGACCTGCCCGGCGGTGCAGCGGGCTCGCTCGTGCGCGGTCTCGCCGCATGCCTCTCGTCCGTCACCGAGGTTCCGCTCGACGACTTCCCCCGCCTGGAGGACGTGCCCGTGGAGCACGCGCTCGGCGCATGGAAGGGCTGGCTGGCCGGACGCGGCTCCGGTCTGGTCCCCGTCGCTGAGCCCGGCTCGTTCCAATGGGCCGGCTGGTGGATCGGCGTGGCCGATGGCAGCGGCAGCGACGTCGCCGACGGCCCGCGCCGGCAGGTCGCGGTGCTGGCGTTCGGCACCCCGCCCGGTGTGGTCCTCAGCCCGCAGGACCCCGCGCTGCTCGGGCGCGCCACCGCGGACCTCGACATCAGCAGTGCCTACGCCGTCGCATCGCTGAACCCCGTACTAGCGCCGGTCACGCCCGGGACCAGGTTGTCCGGGACGGTCGAGCGAATCGCGATCGCTCCCGCCGCCGAAGCACCCATGCAGATCCTCACCAGCAGTCGCGCCCTGCCCGGACGCGGTCTGGAGGGCGACCGTTACGCAGTGAACGCCGGCACCTTCAGCCCCCGCGCCGGCCACCGACCCGGCTACGACCTGACGATGATCGCCTCAGAGGTCGTGGAGGAGCTCACTGCTCGCGATGCCCACCTGGACTTCGCCAGCACCCGCAGGAACATCCTCACCCGCGGCATCGACGTCAACGCCCTCGTCGGCCGCGAGTTCAGCATCGGCGACGCCCGCTGCCGCGGACTACGGCTCGCCGAGCCCTGCGCCCACCTCGAACGGATCGCCGGCCCAGGCCTGCTGCGCCCACTCATCCACCGCGGCGGCCTGCGCGTCGACGTACTCACCGGCGGCACGATCACCACCGAGTCCTCGATCACCACCTAGAGCGAAGTACAGGCCCGCCAGTTGCCGACACCGCCCTTTCGCCGATCCCCGGCTGAGGATCGGCATGTGGACGGAGTCCTCGGTGAGTCGGCTCGAGCGGTCCCTCAGCTCACGACCCAACGCCGCACCAAATCGATAACGTCCGTCAGGTGCTGCTCCAGCACATCTGGTCGTGCCAGGTCGATCACGCCCCGGTAGGGGGATGCCCAACGGATCAAGCCAGTGCCGTCATCGAAGTGGAAGCCGGCCGTGTCGCTACGGACCCGGCTGCCGCGGTGCAGGACGAGCTGGAAGGCGTCGCGGGGAGCCAGTCGCATCGTGGCTCGGTCGACGCCGCCAAAACAGAAGCTGGGGGCGTTCCACTTGATGTGTTCGCTGATGCCGACGTCGGCCGCCAGGATGGCGTCGCGTAGCGTCCGGACGCCGTCCTTATGGGGGTGTTCGAGGTTGTTCAAGTACTTGCCTACGTCTGCAGCAGTCACGACCGTCGGACCGTCGCGGTCCCGCGGAGTAATCGGTGTCGCAGGAGGATCGGCATCCGGTCAGTGAGGGCCGGGGCTGGCGGAGCGACGCTCAGGCGCGGACGCTGCGCGGTCGAGCTCTGTCTGGAGCGCCTTCTCGCGCCGCCGCCACTTCCCCTTCTCCCTGACCACGTACGCACCCATGGCCGCCATCCCGCAGGCGAAAGCGCCCCAGAGGCCGAGGCCGGCCTCGTTCAGGAACAGCAGCTGAGAGAGGGCGACTGCGGAGCCCAGCGCCGGCACGAAGGCGACCGACTCTCGCGCGACGCCAAGGTGCGCCTCCGACGGGGTCTGGTCCACTGCCTGCTGCGCCTCCACCATCGCAACACGCTGGTGCCGCTTTAGCCGGGAGTCAAGGCCCGTGCACCCGAGTGTCGGAGACATGGCCGGATCAGGCCACCCATGGTTCATCGTGCCCGACTAACGGTGCTCGCGACCGCTCGTCAGCAGGGGATGGTCGACCGGCCATGGTGGACAAGATGCCGAGCAGTGGTCACACTTATGACTATGAGTCCGTCGACGTCCATGTCCCTCGCTGAGGCCAAGGCGCACCTGTCCGAGGTCGTCAGCCGCGTCGGCACCCAGCACGAGCGGGTACTCGTCACTGTGCACGGCACCCCCTCGGCCGTGCTCATCGCCCCGGCCGACCTCGAGGCACTGGAAGAGACGATCGCGGTGCTGTCCGACGGCGACGCCGTCGCCCGCCTGAATGCTTCTGAGACCGAGCTCGCCGCCGGTCTCGGGGAGTCCGAAGCCGACCTCGCCGCCGCCATGCGCGGCCGTCGGGACCCAGCCCCATCGTGAGCCTGTCGTCTGGGGACGACCGCTACACCCTGGTCATCACCCCGACCGCCCGACGACAGCTGACCGACGCCCTGCCCGAGGCAGCGGCCTTCGCCGCCTACGAGTTCGTCATCGGCCCCCTGCTGGACAACCCCCACCGGGTCGGCAAGCAGCTGCGGGCACCGCTGCAGGACCGCCACACCGCCCGCCGCGGCACCTACCGCGTCGTCTACCGGATCGACGAGCAGGAGCACACGGTGTCCGTCCTGGATGTTGCACACCGTCGAGACGCCTACCGGGCGTGAGCCTGCTGATCCCGGCCGCTCCGGAGGGGCGCTCACATAGGAGCCAGCTCTCACCCCCGCTCAGGGATCGCCGACTGGCGAAACCGCCTGGACCGATCAGTAGCGTGCCGGGCATGACTGACATGACGGAAGCCGAGCTCCTACCCGCGTTCCCGTTCTTCGCGGTACTCGCCACCTTCTGGATCGTCGTGCCACTCCTGATCGCCACCCTCGCGTACTGGGTCGTTCGCCTCGCCGTGCGTCATGAGCTCGCCCGCTCCAGAAGGTCAGGATGGACGCCCCCGCCGCCAGTGCCCCCGACGGCGTAGCCGGCACCGTCGTTGGCGCGGACCCGTCTGACCCCGGGCATCGTCTGACGATCGGTTACCGGGACGCGCTCTGGCCGAGGTGGTGCGTTCGTCGTTCCTCGCTGAGGCGCGTCGCGAGGATGCAGAAGGGGACGACGCCGTCACGCCTGGCGCATCGGTGGGGTTCGGGACATGGCTGTGACCTGCAGACCAGGCAGTGAGAAAGTCCCGTCGACCTCGAACCCCAGGTGGCGGTAGAGCTCGACGTTTCGGGGGTCGGCTGTGCTCAGGTGCACCGAGGGGGCCTTCGGCCCGGAGTGCGTGTCGGCCAGCACACGCCGGAGCAGCATGCCTCCGACACCGCTGCCACGGGCGTCCTGCAGCACTCCCACGAACTCCAGGATCGTGGCTCGCGGCGGGACGAGCGGCGCCTCCCTGCGCCGGTAGGTGGCGGTGCGCGCCACCACCGCGGGTCCGCAGCCGGTCAGCACCTGGATAAGCCAGCCCAGCCGGGAGGTGACTGGCGGGCGGCCTGCCAGGCTTGTGGTCCAGGCCGCGGCCACCGCCTGGCCGTCCCGCTGCAGCAGGTAGCGGCGGGTTCCGGGCTGCCGGGCGAGAAGCCGCTCGGTGGCGGCGAACCAGGTGCGCTGACGGGCCTGGTCAGACCCGCACGTCCAGCGGATCCCGGCCTCGTCGACGAAGGCGGCGGCGAGCAGGTCGGCGGAGGCGCCGACGGGTGGGTCGGTCACGACCCGGCAACCCGCGGGCAGTGCTGGTGGGTGCTCGGTCATGCCTGGCGCGCCTCCGCTGCCGGTACCAGGAAGCAGACCAGCAGCTTGAGGTAGAACAGCGCCGGGAACCAGGACAGCGCCGCAGGCAGCGGGGCGAGGACGAGCCCGAGGACCAGCACCGCCGTGTAGCTGCCGGTCGCGACCACGAGCTTGACCGGGCGCGGGGCGAGCTCGATGAGCAGGGTTGCGGCGAGCAGGAGTGCCCCGCTGACCAGCAACCACGTCCAGTCCCGGTCCAGCAGCAGCAGCCCGACCAGGGCCAGGTGCAGCAGGTGACTCGTGACGAACACCAGTCGGGTGCGGCGTGCGCCGGGGCGGTGGTACCAGGACTTCGTGGCCGTGGTCGAGTTCGTCAGGACGCCCCCGATCAGGTCCAGGGCGATCACCGTGAGCAGGACGACCTGCCAGGTCGAGCAACCGGGTCCGGCCGGGGAGCTCGCCAGGTACCAGCCGAGCAAGGCGGCGCAGATGAGACCGCCTACGCCCTGCACCGCGAGGTCGGCCTTGGTGTGGCCAGGCCCACGAACCGGTCGAGCAGACCGGGTCGGGCGACTGCGCGTGGTTCGACGGCGGCGCTCACGGGACCTCCGACCACAGTGCGGCGAGCAATCTGTGCGCCTGCTCGAGGTCGGACGACGGGGCGTCGGGGTCGGCCCGGAGCCTCGCGATCGCCCATCGGTCGATGGACTGCAGCACTGCAGCCGAGGCGGCCAGCAGCAGGTCGGGGTCGGTGTCAGCGCGGACGACCCCCAGCGCCGTCCCGTTGTCGATGACCTCGCCCAGCCACACGGTCCCGGGGTCGGGGCCGTCCGACGGTGCTCGAGCGGTGACGGCGTCGACCAGGGCAAGGTCGTCGGGGTTGTCGGCGAGGTGCCGGTGCAGCCGGGTGCTGTCGTCGCGAAGCTGCTGCCAGAAGGACTGCTCGGTCGACGCGGGCACCCAGCCACCGAGCAGCTGGGTGAGCCTGTCCCGCAGGTCGGCCAGCACGGCCTCGAGCACGTCATCCCTGCCGTCGAAGTACTGGTAGGCGGAGGACTTGGAGATCCCGGACAGCTCGATGATCTTGTTGTAGGAGGCGGTCGCGACGCCGTCGGCTGCGAACTGGCGGCGGGCGACGTCGAGGATGGAGTGGCGCTGCTCAGGGGGCAGTCGCAGGAACCGCGGCGAGGGCATGTACCAATGGTATGCACCATCGGTACACACCACCAGTCGTCTGTCGCTGGTAGGCAGTCGTGCAGGCCCGCCAGCGGGAGCGGACGATCAGGCGTCGCAACCGTCCCCGGTGGTCCATCCCGTCACGGGATGACCACGATCTTTCCCACATGGGCTCGTCGCGCGAGCTCACGCTGAGCCTCGGCCACGTCGGCCAGGGCGAAGGTCGCGGCGACGACAGGGCGGACGCTGCCCCGGCGTGCAAGGTCCACCAAGAGGTCGAAGATGCGCGGCGTGTGCATCGTCGACCCCACCAGGGCGATGTCGGCGAGGTAGAGGCGCCGTACGTCCAGCCGCACGTCCCAGCCGCCGAGCGCGCCGGCCACCACCCAGCGGCCGCCGGGGCGCACGAGGTCCAGGCCCATCTCGAGTGTCGGGCCGGCGATGACGTCGATGAACACGTCGTACCCCCGGGGTGCGGCTTGCGCCAGGTCCGCGACGACCGTGCCGTGACCCCGGTCCACGACCACGTCCGCGCCGGCCTCGCGGACCGCGTCGGCCTTGCCTCCGGAGCACACCGCCACGACCCGGGCGCCGCGCGCGCTGGCCAGCTGCACGGCGGCGAGCCCGACCCCGCCGGAGGCGCCGGTGACCGCCACCGTGTGACCCCCGGCAACACCGCCCCGCTCGAGCATCCCCAGGGCGGTGCCGTAGGCGATCGGTAGCGCCGCCAGCTGCTCGTCCCTGAGCGGGGACCCGTCGACCACATGGGCCCTGGCCGTGGGCACGACGACGTGCTCCGCGAAACCGCCGTCACGTTCGCTGCCCAGCACGTCGACCGGGCGCGCGTCCGGCCCCGCCTCGCCGTAGAGCGCCGGGTCCACGAGCACGCGCATCCCCACCAGCCGCCCCGCCTCCGCGTCGCCGGCTGCGACAACGGTCCCGACCACGTCGCCGCCCTGGATCCGTGGGAAGTCCAGCGGTCCGAGCCAGCCGGCCTTGGCGTCCGGTCCGGTGCCCGAGCCGTACGAGCCCTCACGGGTCCAGAGGTCGGTGTTGTTGCATCCGGCCGCCAGCACTCGCACCAGCACCTCGCCGGGCCCGGGTCGTCGCAGGGCCACACGCCGCAGGTCGATCGCGTCCAGCCCGCCGTGGTGAGTGGTCACCGCGGCCAGCATCGTGTCCGGCAGCTGCGCCTCCCCAGGCGAAGGCTTCCGTGAGCGGCTCGAAGGCATGGACGAGGATGGCAGGCCAGCCGCAACCGCACGAAGACCCAGCCGTCGCGTCGCTCGCCCAGGGGCTGATTCTCGGCTTCGCCCCCTGAGGCTCTGGGGCACTGAGGGTTGCCGGGGCGAGTCGCTCCAGGCAGTGCCCCAGTGGCCGATCGACTCTCGGACACCACCTGCCAGGTGTCACCCAGAGGTGCATCACTGTCGTCGCAGACCGGCAGCGATAGCGTGTGCCCGTGGCTACAGGAGTCCTGTTGCGCCGGTCGTCGGTGGCCGACGTCCTCGGGGACCCGACCTGTGACCGACCAGTGGCCTGGGCGGCGGCGGAGGCCCACCGGCTGCTCGCCGACCTGCCGCACCGGTGGGCGCACAGCCGGAGAGTGGCCGCGCGCGCCCGGTGCGCCGCCGCAGGGTTGCCCGACAGGGACCGGGACCGGCTGGTCGCCGCGGCGTACCTGCACGACATCGGGTACGCGGCCGAGCTGGTGGACACCGGTTTCCACCCTCTCGACGGCGCGCGTCACCTACAGCGGCTGGGGCGTCACGACCTCGCCGGCCTCATCGCCCACCACACCGGCGCGGACGTCGAAGCCCGGCACCGGGGCCTGGCCGAGGAGCTGGCACGGTTCCCCGGGGCGACCGGTCCGCTCGCCGACGCCCTGACCTTCAGCGACCTGACCAGCGGCCCGCTCGGGGAGAGGGTGGACCCGGGGCCCAGGTTCGCGGAGGTGGTCGACCGTCACGGTCCAGGCAGCATCGTGGCGAGGTCCCGCGCCGAGGCGCGCGTCGAGCTGTACGCCGCAGTGGTCCGGACCCTGCGCCGGGTCTCTGCTGCGCGTCCGCCCCCCGGGCCCCTGCACGTCATGACGGTCGAGCTGGGGTGCACCTGCCTGGTTCGCCTGGACGGCGACCTCAGCTCGGCCGGGGCGGTGTCCGTCGCGTGCGCCGCGTTGGACAGCGCACAGGTTCGGGGCAACCACGCACTGGTCCTGGACCTCGCATCGGTGGGCGCCTGCTCCACGGCTGGCGTCAGCGCGCTGACCGCGGCGCTACCCGGCGACGACGTGGTCATCACGCTGCTCGAGCCGCGCCTCGACATCGTCGAGAGGTTCCGTGCTGCGGCTCCCGGCGCCCGTTCACCGACGGTGGCCTCGGACGTCGCCGATGCGCTCCTGCCGCACTGCGACGCCATCTGAACCACGTCAGTCGCCCGGTGCGGCACAGCGCAGGAAGGCAGTAGGCGATCGGGCTTCTCAAGGGCCCTTGCACCCGCTCAGGCCAGTCGTCACGCTCGGGACATGAGTGATCCTCATGTTTCGCGGTACCGGCCATGGCTGCCGTCCGGACTGCCGGATCCCCTGGTCGAGCCCGTCAGCGAGTGGGTGGACCAGCCCGGCGGGACGACGCTGCACGTACACCGCCATCCCGCGGCCGCCGACCCGACCGCGACGGTGGTGATCCTGCACGGCGGCGGGGGCCACGGGCGGATGCTCGCGCCCATCGGGGTGCTGGCCCAGCACCTGGGTGCCGAGGCGCTGGCTCCGGACCTGCCCGGCTACGGCCACACCGTCGTCGTCGACCGGCGAGCCGTGAGGTACGGGGACTGGGTCGCAGCCGTGGCCGACCTCGTGGGGCAAGTGGCGGTGCGTGGTCGGCCGCTGGTGCTTGTCGGAGCAAGCATGGGAGGCCGGCTCGCCCTGGACGTGGCGCACCGCCTCGGGCCTGGTGTCGTGCAGTCAGCCGTGGTGACCTGCCTGCTGGACCCACGTCGACCCGAGGTCGCCGCCGTGGTGGCCAGGCACGAGCTCGTCGTCCGCCTCGGGCTTCCCCTTCTGCGGACCTTCCGGCGGCTCACCGACCGACGCCTCGTACCCATCCGGTGGCTCGCCCCCGTCGGCGCCATCGCCAACGACCCGCGGCTGGCCCGCACCTGTGCCACGGATCCGCTCGGCGCAGGAGTGTCCGTGCCTTTGGGCTTCCTTCGCTCGTGGCTCCAGCACGATCCCGGCTACGAGCCCGCCACGTTCCGCGCGTGCCCCGTGGTGCTCGCCCACCCCGGTGATGACCGGTGGACACCGCTCGAGGTCAGCCGTGCCTTCCTGGCCGAGATGTCTGTTCCCACCGAGCTCGTCATGCTCCCGGGCTGTGGTCACTTCCCGGTGGAGCCCGGCTTCGTACCTGGTTTCCGCGCTGCGCTCGACCACGCACTGTCTCCCGTCCAGGCCCATCGCCCCCGCCCGCAAGACACGGCATGAGGACCTCCCCGACGACGCTGTGAGACGACGGCGCGGAGGCGAAGAGCCCGCGCGTCCGTCGAAGCGCACTGCGGGAGGGGTCGAGCTCTCTCCGGGACCGTGGACCCACGGGCCCGCATGTGAGCACGCCTGACACGAACAGCCTCCGTCCGCAGGACGCAGGCTGTTCGTGTCGGAGCCGTTCGAGGGCTGAGGTGCTCAGCGGCGAGAGACGCTGACCTCGCGGTTGTCGGTGTCAGCACGGTTGACGGACCGGGCTCCGAACAGGCCGGTGACGGAGGCGATGATCGCGCCGATGAGGAGGCCGGCGAAGCCCCACAGAGCGCCGGAGGAGCCGGCGTCCGCGGCCCGCTCGGCCTCGGGTGCGGCGTCCTGTACGGCGTCGCCGGCCTGCTCCTGCGCGTCCTCGGCGGCCTGAGCGGCGGCGTCGGGGTCGACGTCCGGCGCGGCGTCTGCAGCCTGCTCGGGGTTCTGGGCGGCGGCGTCGGTGACGGTGGAGGTGGCGGAACCTAGGACGTTGCCGGCGGCGCCGAGGATGTTGCCGACCAGGAGGCTGGCGAGGACGACCGCGGCGAGCAGGGCGGTGGCCCAGGTGAGAAAACCGTGGATCAGCCCGGCCTGACCGGACAGCACACCGGCGACGTAGCCACCGGCCGCCAGGGCGAGCACGAGGGTGACCAAGGACCACAGGCCGGTGGCCAGCCCGACGCCCTCACCCGGGTCGGCAGAGTCCAGGTCCGCCATCCCGAGCCCCAGGGCCGCGGTGATCAGGGACAGCATCAGGGTCAGGGCAAGGAAGGTGACGACGCCGGCGATGACGGCGCCCCAGGAGATGTTGTGACGGGCGCCGGGGCGGTCGTCACCCAGGGCGTCCGCCTTCCAGGACGGCGAGGACTGCTCGCGGTCGGGGTGTGTGTCGGTGTACTGGTCGCGGAGGTCTACGTCTGGGGTCTGCGCTGTCGCGCCGGAGGGGGAGGAGCTCTTGCTAGCCATGTTGATCCTGTCCGCAGAAGCGTGTGGGTGTCCGTCGAGCCCATACCCGCTGTGGACCCGATCAACCCTCATCCGCGGCTGGAGAGTTTGTCGAAGGGGGGTCGGCGGCACGAGCAGGTGACACGGCCTGTGCTGTCCAGCGGCGCCCGATCGTCGACGGGGGATCCTCATCCGACGATGGACCACCGGAAGCATTGACGAGCTCAGACGCCTTACAGCCGACGTTCACTCACACCGGCCGAGCCGACCCGCCCGACGTCGGTGCTGCCCGGTCGCGCAGCAGTCCGTCAGTGCCTGGAGAACCGCTGCCATGCGCCACGTAGGGTGCGGCCCTGCCGGTGCTCGCGCTCGACTGCCCGGTCGTTGGCGTCCAGGCGTCGAGGACCCCGACGGCGTCGAGCAGAACTTCCCGGTAGGCGTCGCAGCGGAAACTGAAAGGGCCCAGCCCTGAGAGGTCTAGCCCAATTGCGGTGTACCCGTCCTCGAGCCGGAAGTCGCTCCAAGTCGTCACGTCGGGGCTTTGGGTGACGGCCACGGTGATGGCACCACACGCGAGGGCTCCGCAGACTGGGCAGACGTACAGAGGAAGCCGCCCTGACTCCAGAGGCCAGTCCTCGTCGTCGCGGGACAGGTCGCCGGCCAGGCGCCGCAAGTCAGCCGCGGCGTAACCGGGGTGGGCCAGGTCAGCGACGCTCATGAGCTGGGAGGAATCAGGAACGCCGTAGGTCTCGGGCTCGGGTACCTCGAGGTCTCGCAGCAACCGCAGCAGTGGGGTGCCGTCGACGACAAACTCCAGCTGTGGCTGCGGGTGCCTGAGCGGGTCGATGTACCTCGACCTACGCTCGTAGCCGTAGTCGGCCGCGGGGTCGGCGTTGGAGGGGCTGGTCTTCTCTTGAAGCGTCAAACGGTTGTGCGCGCCTGGAGAATCGACATGGGTCACGGCTCAGTCACTGCTCGTGAGTCGGTCATATCCACTTCCTACACCCCGGCGGGCGCTCTCTACATGACATCCCCGGTTGCCGATTGTCACCTGGAGATCGCCAACTGGGGTCGCCTTCTCCGAGGCGCCTCGTCATCGCCTGTCGCAAGAGGCAGAAAGCTCCGCGACTGAAACGGGTGCAGCCGTGTACTCGTTCAGATTCGACCTTCTTTGTAGGTCTCCGCGCACTCGAGAGTCGACAATCTCGACGCGGGTCTCTTCAAGAGTGACCACTCCCGCCCATGCCTCTTTCTGCTGAGTCCAAACGGCAAGACTGGTGGCTTCCGTTAGCAGATCCTCGGCAGACAAAGAGACGAGCCACATGGACGATTCATCATCCAGGCTGACTTTTAGACCATCCTCTGGCGTCGACAACTGCGTGCGCTTCTCTTCCTGCGGCGTCGTTCCACTACGGAGGAGCACGAGATCTGGGGGGAAGTTCGTGTCTCCGCAGGACGGCAAGACCAGCGTGACGGTTCCCGCCTCGCTGTATCGGTAGGCGAGAGGCAGGGGCAGCGGGTCGCTGGGAACGCAGCCAACCAGTCCGAGCACACTCGCGATGCCAATCCCAACGGTCGAAGTCCTGGCTGGCCAGCGCAGTGGAAGGTGACGCACAGCAGGCGGACGACCGCGAGGCCTCTTCACGTCTTGAGATTAGGTCACTCGTGGATGACACGCGGTGCGATCCGGTCGTCAGTCCACTCGCCCGTGTGTGCGAATTCTTGGCTGCAAGCCCCCGTTTGCCGACCCTCCACCGGCGCGACCTCGCCCCAGGCCGCGCTGCGAGCCCTGAAATCGGCCGCGGGGCCCCGCAAGACCTCTTCCCGGCTGAGGATCGCTAGGTGGGGATCAGCCATTGATGCGACACCGGCTCGACGTCGGCCAGGGGGGCGCCTTGGCTGAACCGGTGGACCGGAGGTCCGTCGGTGGCGGATCATGCAGATGAACGTCTCCGTGGAGCCGTCCACGGGGCCGTCGTGCTTCGACGCGATAGGGGGAGGCTGGTGGCCACAGTCCTGCTGTGCCTAGCCGTAGCCGCTTTCGGTGTCTGGATGACCGCTGACGCTGTCAAGGATTGGCGCCGCGACCCCATTTCTAGTCCAACAGATCCCAACCCCTTTCGTTACACGCACACGGTTGGTGGCCCGTGCGTCACCCTGCTTGCACTGACCGGCGCGATTGGCGAAGGCGTCCCGCTCTTGTTCGCCGATCCGCCACCAACACCGTTGCTGATCGCCTTGGGGGTGCCGGCCCTGTCGCTCGCCCCCCTAGGCATATCTCTGTACATGTTCGCCAGGCCACGTTGGCTCACCGCCGGTCTACAAGAACGCAGACGGGTCGCTTCGCAGCTGATATGTAGCGAGGTCCTGTCAAGAGGCAGGGCGAGGCGCCCGTCCCTGGGTTGGGGTGGGCGCCTCTGGTTTCGTCGACGTGCGGTGGTGAGCGTGTCGTTGGCGACGCGCGGTCAGACTGATATGCGCGGGTTAGTTACCGCAGGACGGGGTGTTCGGCAGGAGCGGACCGCGTGTCTAGGGTCGAGCGTCGCCCGGCACTGAGCCCGGGTTGCTCATAGCTGTTCCGCGGGTCGCTCCACGCGCTGCTGCCACCACGCTGGTCGACGAAACCGGTCTGTGGGTTCTAGTCGTCGAGCACGGCCAAGGACCAGCACCAGCCGGCTAGCTCGCGGGCGATGGCCACGTTGGCGACCACGTGCCGTTTGCGGCGGGGGCCTGCTGCACGGATAGGTGACACCTGACCTGTGGTGCCTGAGGGCGCCGCTGGAAGGATCACCACCGTGCCCAAGCCCCACCCCAGAGAGTTTCGCGATGACGTGGTCGCGGTCGCCCGCCGCGGCGAGGCCCCGGTCTCGAAGATCGCGAAGGACTTCGGGATCAGCGAGTCCTGCCTGCGCAACTGGCTACACGCCGCAGACGTCGAGGACGGTCGCCGCGACGGCCCCACCAGGGCGGAGTCGGCCGAGCTGCGCGAGGCCAACCGCCGGATCCGGCTGCTCGAGCAGGAGAACGAGGTCCTCCGCCGAGCCGCGGCCTACCTGAGTCAGGCGAACCTGCCAGGAAAAGGCTCTTCCCGCTCGTGAGAGAGCTCGCCGCCGACGGCATCCCCGTCGCCCTCACGTGCCGGGTCCTGAACATCGCCCGCCAGCCCTACTACCGCTGGCTCGCCGCGCCCATCACCCGCTCAGAGCTGGCCGAGGCGTACCTCGCCAACGCCCTGTTCGACGCCCACCGCGACGACCCCGAGTACGGCTACCGGTACCTGGCCTACGAGGCCCGCGACGCGGGCCACGACCGCTGCGACCGGACGGTCTGGCGGGTCTGTCGCGACAACAGCTGGTGGTCGGCGTTCGGCAAAAAGCGCGGCACCAACGGCAAGAAGCCCGGCCCGCCCGCCCATGACGACCTCGTCCAGCGGCAGTTCGTCGCGGCGGCCCCGAACACGCTGTGGCTGACCGACATCACCGAGCACTGGACCGGCGAGGGCAAGCTCTACCTCTGCGCCATCAAGGACGTCTTCTCCGGACGGATCGTCCGCTACTCCATTGCCGACCGGATGAAGTCCCGCCTGGCCGTGGACGCCTTGAACAGCGCCGTCGCCCGCCGCGGCGGCGTCAACCGAGTGGCCGGCTGCATCGTGCACTCCGACCGCGGGTCGCAGTTCCGATCGCGGCGATTCTTGGCCGAGCTGCGCCACCACGACCTCGTGGGGTCGATGGGCCAGGTCGCCTCTGCCGGCGACAACGCGGCCATGGAGTCCTTCTTCGCCCTGCTGCAGAAGAACGTCCTCGACCGCCGCCGCTGGACCACCCGCGCCGAGCTGCGGATCGCGATCGTGACCTGGATCGAACGGACCTACCACCGCCGCCGACGCCAAGCCCGACTCGGCAGACTCACGCCCATCGAGTACGAGACCATCAACGCCCCTCAGGTCGCACTCGCCGCCTGAGACCGACTGTCACCTGAACGTGCAGCAGTCCCAGACGTTGTGCGCGGCGGCTTGGGTGCGGGCGGTCAAGATGGTGAGCAGGGCGGATCGTTCAGCGGCCCCACACTCGCCGGCTGCAGGTACTGGGTGCACGTGATGGCCCTGGGTCCGCACTACACGGGTGCGTGGAAACTGTGCAGCTCGCTCGGTCGATCGACGGCAGGCCTCGCGCAGGATCTCGGATCTACAACATCTTCGTCGGCACATCACGTGGCCTGCCGCCCGCGGCATGAGGGAACACTCAGGCGCAGGGGTAGGGCCACGGGTCCAGGGGCAGCGGGGCCGGCGGCGGGCAGACCGGGGCGGTCGGGGCGGGCAGTTCGGGCATCGGGTCCAGGGGCGGCGGGACCTCGCCGGCACAGTCGGCCCAGGTGGGGTTGACGACCTGGAGCCGGACGACCGTGTGGCCGTTGGTGAAGCGTGCCTGCCGGGGGTTGTCGACCTTGGCCACCACGACGATAGAAGGCTCGGCGAAGGTGCCGTAGGTGGGCTTGCTGTAACTGACGCCCTCGAACTCCTTAATTGAGTAGGCGGCGATCGGCACCCCGTCGCGGCAGCCGTTCTCGGTGACCTGGAACGTGGGCGGCGGGATCAGCTGGCGCTCGACCGGGCGCGGCTCGATCGGCGTGACCTGATCGCGGGGGTTGGCGGATGCGGGGACGGCGACGGTTGTGAGTGCGACGGCCAGAGCGAGAGTCAGAATGCGCTTCATGACCTCTTCATCGACAGATCGGCCGCAAACCTGACGAAACCTGGCAATATGGTCGCAGTCAGGGGTCGGTCCGGCGGGCGACAAAGTCCTCAAGCCCTGATCGACCTAGCGGATGCTGACGTCCACCAGCAGGGTCGTGCCGCTGGCTTGGTCGCGCTTGTCCTGGTCATCATCGGAGTGAGGGCCGGGGGTGGGGGGCGGAGCCCCGGCTCTTCCGGCGCCGCCAGGGCGCCGGTGTGGTGTGCGGAGGTATGGGCGCTCTGGTGGGCTGGAGGGGGTCTCACCGTCGTTCGGGCGAGGCGCAGCCTGACCACGGGCGGTGGTGGCCGGAGGAGGTGGGCCCCGAAGCCTTGCGGCCGGGTTCGGCCTAGAAGACGACGTCCGACGGCGGCTTGTCCCGGTGGCCGGTCCCCAACTGGCTGATGTGGTCGATGATGAGGAGGTGGAGTCGGTAGCGGAGTCGGCGACGGCGCGGCAGCGCCACGACGAGGCCGGTCTCCTCCTGGTCGGGCGCGGCCTGCTGGAAGGGCTGATTGCCGGGGCACTGCTCGGTCTGACCCTGCTGCTGCTCATGGGGCTCCTCGATGTCGCCGACAATCCCGCCGACGTGTTCCAGGGCGGAGCCCTGGAGGTCGCTACTGGTTCGGGCGCCTTCGCTGCCATGGTCGGCGCTCCCCTCGGACTGGCTGGCGGCGTACTGGCGCTGGGCGTGCTCGGGCTGGTCGCCCGGTGGCAGCAAGACACGTGGACCACCGCGCGGGCGGCGTGGCTCGCTCCGGCCCTCGCCGTCGGCGCCGCCACGACCGTTGCCGGGGTAATCGACGGCTGGTGGTGGTTCTTCGTCGCCGCGCCACTGGCCACGGCACTAACCGCATGGCGGGTGCGAGGCGCCGTCACCCGCTACGCCACCGACTCCGCCGCCACCTAGACGTAGGTCAGCCGCTCTGTAGGACCCCCGGCCCGGTCCCAGAAGAGAATCGGCGTGCGGAACGGCAGGGGCTCAGTGGCCTGTCGTCGGCCCGAACGAGATGATTGAGTGGCTTCATGCTCAGCCGCGAGACCCACCGCAAGCTCGCCACGCCTGTCGGGGCTGCGGTCCTCACGGCGCTGGCGGTACTCGTCGTCACTGGGCTCTTGCGACTCATCCTGGAGGACAACTTCCGCCCGGCATGGTTCTGGGTGGCCTCGTCCGCCGTTCTCGTCCTCGTCGTGGAGCAGTACCGCGCTTCCAAGCGGCCCACCGACTAGAGCTCGTTCGCCGCACAGGCCGGCTCGGCCGTCTCCAGCTGACGGTCGGCTGTCGGGACGGGCGGGCCGGGGCCTCCGAACCGAATCGGAGCAGTGGGCACAGGGGGTAGCGAACGCCTCGCTGCTCAGCCGCCATTACGGTCGGGAGCATGGACGCGCTGACTGGACTCACGCTGTCGCTCCTGTTCGCAGCGGTGTTTCTCTACGTTCTCTACTTCATCGTGCGTGCCGCCGTCCGGGACGGCATCAGACAGGCGCACCGCGACTGAACTGGGGCGCCGCCCCCATCGAGTGATGCCCACGCGGCGCGCAGCAGACCCGATGGCCAGGCAGGGACCCTCCACCGGTGCGACCTCGCCCCGGGCCGTGCTGCGAGCCCAAGATTCGATCGCACGGCGCCGTGAGCCCTGATCCCCGCTGACGATCGTCCACCGGGGACGTGAAGCGGCTCAGGAGCTCGTCGCCAGAACCTGAGTTCGGCCGCAAGCGTTGGTCTCATGGGTGTAAGTCCTCGGTCGGGTGCCTCGGCGTGACCCCGCCCTACGGGTGGCGGGGGCCGCCGCCCGCGCTGCTGGCCCCACGCCCGGTTCAGCCAGCCGGAGCCGGGACGTTCAGAAGCGCCAGCGGGACGTCGCAGTCCAGCACCACGGACTCCATCCGTTCGATGATGGGCACGTCGTCCACCGTTGGAAGGAGCAGCTCCGGGTCACCTCCGGCGAGCAGGTTGTCCGCGTAAGTCTCGCGGGACTCGACCAGGTCCTCCCAGTCCTCCAACCACGCCTGCGACGGAATGTCGCGCGACAGGCGACGCTCACCCAGGCTGCGGACGTCCTCGCCCATCTCGAGCACGATGTCGTTCTGCGTTTGGATCTCGGCGGCCTGCTGCGCGTCGGGGGCGCCGTCGGTGACTGGGACGTCGTCAAGGTCCGCGTGCAGGCGAGCGCATGCCTGCTCGGCGGCATCTGCGACCACCGGGTCGTCGATCCAGCCGATGCGGTCGTGGTTTGCGTACACCCACCAACCCCAGACCATCACGACGATGAACCCGCCCATGAAGAGGGCGCACATTGTGCCCACCGCGACGGCGATCCACAGCCCGGACTGCCCGGCTCGGGGGCGGTCCTCCGGCGCCGGCAACGTCGCAGGACCGGGTGCGCCAACATCGCGCCTCGGCGAGTCCGGGGCGTCTGGCGGCACGTCCGAGGCGGGCATGGTCCCTACGGTGACGGGGCGTCGCCCGTGTGAAGCAGGGGTCCGGCCCTTCGGTGCGCGATTGTGGCGCGGACGTGACTGGCCCGTGACCAGGTCAACGGGCCGAGTCAGCCGCCCAGCTCGTCCCGCGTACCAGCACGAGCTGCACAGGCGACTGGGATAGGGACCTTCACATATCTACCAACGCTTGCTGCCGCACTCACCAGGACCTGACGCCGACGTCCCGCAGGGATCCCGCGGTGACGATCGCTCCTCGGGGCTCGGTCCCTAGCTCACTTCGCCCGTGATGTTGTCCACGTTGACGAAGTACAACCTCTCCTCACCCGCCTCATCCAGGTGGTACCGGTACCAGCGCGGGTCCTCGAGCAGATGCCCAACATCGTGCGCTGACACCTCGACCCGCTCCTCTTCGCGGTCCCAGGCCCCCCGCCAGAAGCGAATACGCCCTTCCCGGCTGAGGGCACTTAGCGCCTCGCGCACCTCTCGCTCCGGCTCGTCCGACCCGGATCTCCGGACTGTGTCTACCGCCTCCGGCAAGGGGATCCAGTCCCAGGCCCAGCTCGAGGAGCGACAAGCGAACCGCGGGCGACTCAGACACAACGTGAGGCTATCGCCGGGCTCCAGAGGCCCCGTGCTCGATCAAGCAGATCTGCTATTCACCTGCAGCACGGATAAGTCCCCCCAGCGCTCCGCGGTGTCCCGATAGACCCCTCACTGACACCGCTCGGCCTCTGACCGGTCGAACGAGGCGAATCTCGGCGATCACGCCCCCTGGGCGCATCGTCCGGCTGGGGATAGCCACCTGGGGATCGTTAGCCCAAACAGTCGGGTACGCGGTCCGTCCCTTCTCGGTACCGCCAGGTCAGGGACACTTGACGTGTCCGATCGTGCTGAGACAGGCGGATGGGGTCTTTGTGCCTGAAAGGAGGGACGACGTGGTCACAGCGGCGGAGGTGCGTGCCAAACGGTTCGGGGTGACCAGGCTTCGCGCGGGCTACGGCCAGCGGGAGGTGGACGCCTTCCTCGAGCTAGCCGCCACGGCTCTCGAGCGCGCGGACGGTCCGCGCAGCATGACGGCAAATGAGGTCATGAGGGTGCGCTTCAACCCGAGCAGGCTCTCTGTCGGGTACGACCAAGACGAGGTGGACGCCTTCCTCGACGAGATCATCGCGACGTTGGGCGCCACCGAGGGCAGGACAACATCGTCCGGCGACGGGAGGCGCAACCCCCTCTCAGCGGCGGCTGTGCGTGCCAAGCGCTTCGCCCCCACGAGGCTCCGGGAAGGCTACGACCAGCAAGAGGTGGACGCCTTCCTGGAACGAGCCGCCACCACTCTGGACCGACCAGACGCCGCTGGTGCGGTGACGCTGGTTGAGGTCGTGCAGGTGCGCTTCAGCCCGACCAAGTTCTCCGCAGGCTACGACCAGGACGAGGTGGATGACTTCCTCGACGCACTAGCGGTGACACTGGCGGAAGTCCCGGGGCGCCCTCCGGCCCCTCCCGGACCGACGAACCGCGGCTGGAGCGACCCGTTCTTTGGCCCCGGCCCCCATTACCTCACCGCCGACCCGCTGCAGGCGGTGCGACAGCTCGGAACGAACGGACCTCGGCTGCGGCTGTGGGAAGCGCAGTTGCTCCACTCCGTTCAGCGCCGCTACGGCCATGGCCCAGTCACCTCGGTGGTCTGGCTCGCCGCCTACCTGCTCGCCGCATGCGCGTTCACCTACGTGGTTGCGGACATCGCGTGGACGTTGCTCTCCGGCCATTCCTCTACCGCGATCGCCCCCGGGCCGAGTCCGTGGGACGCAGTGTGGTTGCTGGCCGCAGCCTTCAGTTGGCTGCTCGTCTCTATCAACGGGCGGTGGACTGCGTGGCTGCTTCGGCGGCGGAAACGGTGACAACCAGCAGACAACGAGGGCTCTTCACCGTCGTCGGTGCGCCCCGCGGGTAGTCGACAGCCTGGCCGTGCCGCACGGGGACCCCGGACTGATGCGGCTGGCCCTCGGAGCGGGCCGACGACGCGAAATCCAGCGTTGGTGGCCCTTGGACACGCCGTCCGGCTGAGGATCGGTACTTGGGTACCCGTCAACGACTCGCGCGGAAAGAACCGTCGGGTTCAGACGCTGATGACCTCAAGGAGGTCCTCGAGGCCGCGGAGGTCATCGGCGTTGCGGGTGTACAGCCGTGCGTCGTGGGCGTGAGCAGTGGCTGCGATGAGCAGGTCCATGGTCCGTGCCCGGGGTTGGCGACCGGCGGCAACGACCGCGGCGGCGAGGCGGCCGTAGCTGGCGGCGACCGCCTCGTCGACGGGCAGGGCGTCGAAGCTCTGCTGCAGTCGCGACAGTCGACGCAGCCTCTCAGCGCGCACGGCGGGATCCGTGGCGACCAGGACACCGAAGTGCAACTCGGACAGCGTGGCGGCGCTGATGGCCAGCTCGCCCTTCAGGGGTGGGACGTCGGCGGCGATGACGACGGAGGTGTCGAGCAGCGCTCTCACCTGGCGGTTATCCAGGGATCGTGAAGTTCACCATCGAGACGGTCCCGATCGGTGTCCCATTGCACGTCCGCGGGCCCGTCGAACAGGTCGGCCACGTCCTTCCAGGAGCGCCAGGCTCGTGGGCTGACGGGAACCAGACGAGCGCTCGGTCGACCTGCGACGGTGATGAGCACCTGCTCTCCACCCTCGACGCGTCGTAGCAGCTCGGAGGCCTGCTGGCGCAACTCGCGCAGTCCGATCGTGGTCACGACAGCAGTGTTGCACAAGTGCTACGCACGCGGCAGGCGCCCTCGCCGGTAGCCGACCGGCTGCTGGTGTCGACGTCGGCGGCGAGTCTGCTTGGGCTGCGGCCCGGCCTCGACGTCCCGCAAGGGATCCCCTGCGGGACCACCAGGCAGCCGGCGCTGAGGCCAGTCGCGGAGGCCTTGAGGACGCCGGCAACCGGTCCTCTGCCGGACGGAGCGCCCGAGGGCCCTCGACGCTGGGATCCGCCTTGATCGCCCGCCGCGAGGTCAGGCTGCGTCGGTGAGGGGTCGGCTTTCGGCACGGCATCCGCTGGAAGGTCACGCCGATCACAGAGGAACTTGACGACCTACCTGGCTAGCAGTCACCCAGGTCCTTGGTGGCGTAAAGCACCAGGGCGGGGTCGTCGGGGGGAGCGTCGGCCGTGTCCGTCTGACCCTCTTGTAGCCGCCCACCACCGACTGGACCGATGGATGCGTTGAGCGTGAACGCGGCCCGCGTCGTCGTGCCAGCCTCGATGCAGCCGCTACCGAAGGGCACGACGCGCAGACCTAGCGTGCGTGTGTCGCCGGGCGCGATCGTTGTTCCCAGATAAATCTCGGTCTGGACTATCTGGCCGTTTGCTGGGTCGCCGTAGGCGAACGTCGCAGACTCTCGTCGGCCGTCGAACCGGTGGGCGTCGATCGTGAAGCCCTGCCCCCCGGGCCCGCCGACCGGGAGCTCGAGATCGGCCACATGTACAGGCAGCACCCCGTCGTTGCGGAGCACCCACGTCCCCCAGCAGGCCATCTCGTCGTCCATGACGTGAACCTGCGCTGCCGTGGTCGCGCCTACGGCGGCACTGTCGCCTTCCAGACCGGCCCGGTCGATCAGCGCGGCGGCCGAGCAGTCCCGGGTCGGGGCGGTCATGTTGATCGACCGCCCGACGTATCGGCTGGTGGCCGTCGTCGCCCCCACGCCAGCGAGCAGGACCCCGGCGGTCACCGCAGCGACAACGCGGGAGCGTCGGCGGCTGCCACGCTGCCGTAGGGCGATCTGCCTCAGGGCGGCCTGACCTTGGGGACTTGGCGGTGTCAGATCAAGACTGGCCAGACCAGTCATCTGTCCCCCTCCGGTAGTTCTGCCGTCAGCGTCTCCCGCTCCACCACCGCCCCACAAGCGGTTCACCTACTCGAAGATGCAATCTCAGTTGCCGATCCGCTGCCGGGACCGACTGCGTTACGTTCTCTGGCGATGACCGAGGAAGCGATCGCACGTCTCGTACTCGTCGGGGTGATGCTGGGTTCGGGTGCGCTGCTGCTGTGGATGTCACAAGCGGCGGCCAGCGGTCGGTTGCGCCGTAACCCGGTCGCCGGCATCCGGGTGGCAGCCACCATGGCCAGCGATGAAGCTTGGCTCGTCGGTCATCGGCGCGCGAAACGACCCACCCAACTCGCAGGTTGGTGCGCGATCGCCAGCGGCGTGCCGGCAGCGCTTCCCGTTGCCCTGCCCATCGTCGTGGGCTCGGTCCTCGTCGGGGCCGTCTTGATGCTGGCCTTCGTGGTCTACGCCGCTGCTGTCGGTAGTAGCGCCGCCCGAGCAGTGGTTGACGTTCAGTGATCACTTGGACGTGCTGCTTCTCCGCCGCCCACTAAGCGATCCCCGACCGGTGATCTCAGCGGAGGTGTTGCTGGATGAGCTTGCTGAGGGCTACGGCGTCGAGGTCGCCGGCGGCTGCCGCCAGGACCATCCGCTCGGCGTCGTCGACGGGCATCACCAGGTCGGAGCCGTTGAGTAAGCACAGCACCCTGGCTGCCGACCAGGCGAGTCGCTTGTTCCCGTCGACCAGTGGATGGTTGCGCGCCAAGGAGTGCAGCAAAGCGGCGGCCTTATCGGCGAGCGTCGGGTAGGCGTCCTCGCCCATGAGCGTGGTGGTTGATCGACCGGCGGCCGACGCGAGCAGGCCGAAGTCGCGGACCCGCACGTCCTCGATGACGCCGGCCGCGATCTCGAGAAGGTCCTCGGTGGTTAGGTGATTCACGAAGGAACGCTTCAGCTCGTCACTGGGCGAGGCGTGCGAGCAGCTCGGCGTCTTCCGTGCGGACCTTCTCGATCGCGGCGCGCAGTCGTGCAGGGCGATCGGAGACGTAGGCGTTGATGGCGATGCGGGCGACTTCCTGCATCGAGCGTCCCTCCTGCTCGGCGCGTTTACGCAGGGCGTCGGATTCCACGTCGCTCAGCCGGAGGTTCATCGCCATGCTCGTCATGGTACCGGTGCGGTACCACACCGGTCGAGAGCCCGTGTCTCTGTCTACTGGGACCCTCGGTCGTCGCGGCGAAGTCATGCCAGAACGTCCCGGTCGAGGATCCATGCCGCCGGGATCTTTGGTGCTCCACCGTCCCTGGTAGGACTGAGGGATGGGGAGAACCCGAGATCAGAGCCGATGTAGCCACCCGTGGTGGCAGCAGCGCCTGGGGACGGCTCGGGGGTCGGCTGCCTTCGCCGTCGTGTACTCGGTGCTGGGCGTGGTGTGGGTCGTCGTCTTCACGCCACAGCTGCTGGATGGACCTGGTGGGTGGCACCTGCCGCTCGCCGTCGCCGGTGCTGTGGGTTGGGTTCTTCTCAGCGCCGCGTTCGTGGCCGGCGCAGTTGCACAGCGCCGCGAGGAGGCGGGCAACGCGCCGAGTTGACGGTCGGTGGTCCGTGGCCACCAGATCCCTACGCCCGTTCCGCCGGGGATCGCCAACACGGTCGACGACCTGACGCGAGCCCGCGGCGGCGTCACCTACCGGCGTCGGAACCGCTGCCTGTGGTGCCGCCACCGACGGACGCTGCTCGGTCCTGTCGCCGACGGGTGAGGACCCCCGCGCCGACGACGATCAGGACAGCCGCAGCCACGAGCAGAAAGCGATTCAGCGTGGACACCGGCCACAGTCCCTGCGCCATCAGAAGTTGGGCTAGCAGGACCGCCAGGACTCCACCAACCAGGCCACCGATCAGAGTGCGCTTCATCCAGTGACGCTAGCAACCCGGCGTGACTGGTCGGCGGCGCGCCTGCCCCTCGCAGTCCGAGGGGGCTTCGGTGAAAGGGGGGACTCGACCCGGGCAGCCCCGATTAGGTTCCGAAGCCCGGTCGGTTGCGGGACGACCGTTGCGCGGGGTTGCGGGAACCGATCAGTCCTTGCTGTACGGGTCCTCCGGCGCGCTCCAGGTCGGGGACCGAGGACCGGTCCTGGACGGCCGCGTCGCGAGGCCGATGACACTTCCGGCTGCGACGAAGCCCGCAATCCACGCCCAGTCGGTGATGGGCGACATCGGCGTCTGGGACAAGGCGACAGCCACCACGACGCCCAGCACCGCCAGGACGAGCGCGGTGCGGTACGGACGAATCAGCACGTCAGCACCCTAAGCACTCTCCTCTCGGCGTACCAACGCCTGCCTCGACGAGACCGACCCCACTAGGACGATCCCCTGCGAGACGGTCAGCAAGGGTCGAGCAGCGTGCCTCTACGACCGTGACCTTGAGATGACGCCGTTCCGGTACAGCGCACCCGCAAGGTTGAGCAGCAGGGCCACCAGCAACGGCAGGTAGCCCCACGGCGACCCGAAGCCGACTGCACTGATGGCAGCCAAACTGAGCAGCAGGAGCGACACGACGATCAGCACACGGAAGCTGAAGAGACGTTCCATGCTCATCGACGGTAGCTGGAGCGCTGTACGAGAGGTGGCGCCCGGCCGCGGGCCCACGAGCCCGTTGTCCGGGAGAGGATCGGCAAATGAGACACACTGGGCCGCCTTGATCAAGAAGGACTCGGCCGCGGCGTCACCGTGACGATGGTGCAGCCGACCTGGGCGCCTGAGCCTTGAATCCTCGCGTCAGCGGTCAGCAGCGTCGTCCGCAGGCGTTCGGCCGCAGCGACATAGACGGCATCGGCGTAGCGGATCGAGCCCTGTGCAAGCTTCCATGCGCGGTGGACGTCTGCCCACGGTGTGGCGTCGATGGCGATGCCCAGCGCCTCGGCGTCATGCAGTGCCCGCTCGACGTCGTCAGCCTGGAGCGGGTGGCTCGGGCGGTTGGCTGCTGCACGCAGGCCGGAGAGCACCTCGAAGGCCAGGTGCCCAGGAGAGCTCATCCGCTCGGCTGCTGGTTGGTCAGCCAGTGCGGTGCGGGCTGCGACCCCGCGCGGGCCGGGGTCAGCAACGGCATCGATGACGACCGAGGCGTCGACGATCACGGCGCCGGGTCGCTGCTACCGCGGTCCAGCAGGTCCTCGGCGCGTTCCGCCTGGTCGCCGGTGAGGCCGTCCAGCACCGCCATCCTGTCCTCCTCAGCAACCGGGGGGTTGCCTGCCAGCCTCTGGTTCAGGTCGGCCAGGGTCTGCTGGCGCCGCAGGTAGGTGGCCTGCGCCTGGACCGCGCTGCGCAGGTAGCTCTGCAGCGACACCCCCAACCCGGCCGCGGTGGAGCGGATCAGGTCAAGGTCGTCGCCAGGGACGTCGCGAATGAGTACGTCGGACATGCCACCAAGATAGCACTTGTGATAGCAGTCTTCCCGGGTCACAAGCCCGTGAGTTTCTGGGAGCAGCCACCCTCCCGTCTGCTGACCGGAAGGCGATCCCCTGCGGGACGGCGGCGACGGTCCGGCGACGCCAGGTGCGCGCAGGTGCCCGACGTCTATGGGGGTTCCGTCGAGTGGTCTCGCGGCGGCGGCTGTGCGGCCGCGCTTAGGGGAAACCGGCATCCCCGCGCACAAGCCCAAACGCATCGCTCACCCCGGTCACGTCAAGGGGCACCGGTTCCGAGCTGGTGTTGACGAAGTTCCGAAGACGTTCGATGGAGCGCTCCTGTGTGGCTCCGTCCATAACAGCCACCGGCAACAGAGTGACCTCGATGCCAGACGCGTCCTCGGCTACACCCGCTGAGCTTACGACCTCGGGGAATCTGGTGATGACTCGCTCCGCAGCGCGGAGAAGTTGCTCCTGGGAGAACTTGCTGCTCTCAAGGAGGACAGTGACACCCAGCGTCTCCACGTACTGCTGCAGCGCCCTCGGCGCCTGCCCCTTCCACCGCACGACAACGGTGTCGCCTCGTTCCTCGTACCCACCGCATCCCGCAGAGCGCCCGTCGTTCACCCACCGCTTGATGGCATCGACGGCTTCATTGGCTGCCGTCACGACGTGGTCTGCACCCTCTGTGGAGACGTCGTGCCGTGGCGTGTCGCCGGAGCTGGAGCGCGTCATGTTCTCGTGGCGTGCCAAAGGCAACCCGACGACGGTGGGTTGCGCTTCATGTCGTCGAGTCTCCCACCTGCCTCAACCGCACCGGCGTTCTTGCCCGGACACCGGGGATCGCCGTGCAGCATTCGGAGGGCCGCGCAGTGATGCAGGAGCAGTCTTGACAACCTACAACCATACGGTTGTAGATTGTGGTCGTGACCAGCGAGCAGCACGAGGAGCGGGCCGACGCCCTGTTCCACGCGCTGGCCGACCGCACCCGGCGGGACATCCTTCGCCGGGTGCTGGCCGGGGAGCACTCGGTCTCTGTGCTCGCGGCGTCCTACGACATGAGCTTCGCTGCGGTCCAGAAGCACGTCGCGGTCCTGGAGAGGGCCGGCCTCGTCAGCAAGCGACGCAGCGGCCGGGAGTCCCTGACCCGTGGTGACGCGGAGGCCGTGCGCTCGGTGGCCTCGATGCTGGCCGAGCTCGAGACCGTCTGGCGTGGTCGCATCGCCCAGATCGACGACCTGATTGCCGCCGACCCACCCATCGAGAGGAACGACTGACATGCCCGTCACCGACGTCACGCACGACCTGAACACCCTGACCCTGACCATCGTGGCCGACTTCGCGGCCCCGGTGCAGCGGATCTGGCAGGTGTACGCCGACGCGCGCCAGCTGGAGAAGGTGTTCGGCCCGCCGACCTACCCCGCCACGTTCGTGGACCACGCCTTGACGCCCGGGTCACGGTCCACCTACTACATGACCTCCCCGGAGGGGGAGAAGTTCGCCGGCGTCTGGGACCTCCAGACCGTCGAGGAGACCACGCGGTTCACGTTCCAGGACGCCTTCGCCGACGAGAACTTCGACGTCAACCCCGACCTGCCCGTCAGCACGAACTCATACGCCTTCGCCGCCCACGAAGGCGGCACTCGGGCGACCTACGTCAGTACCTACGCCTCCGCCGAGGCACTGCAGCAGGTCCTGGACATGGGCGTTGTCGAGGGTGCCTCCCTAGCGATCAACCAGATCGATGACCTGATCGCTCCGGGTGATCGCTGAGGCACGCCTGACGCCACTGTGCCCTGCAGAGCGATCGGCAGCCGGGACAGAGGCTCGTGGCGTCCCGCGGGCGCCTTTCGGGGCTTTCAGCACGGCCTTGAGCGAGGTCGCACCGATGGAGGGTCCCCTTCAGGTGTACCTTCCCGCGCTGCCGAGACGTGGTGGCGCGCAACTGGGAGCGGCGCGCCGTTAAGCGAGGCGGTGGTGAGGGCAACCATGTCGGGTGGCACCGACGGGGCTGCCCGGTTCCAGGTGGCCCCGTCGGTGCTGAGCGCTCAGGTCAGATGAGGTCGAACCCGAGGTCCTGCCAGGTGAGTGAGTGGTCGGTGGTGCCGAAGGAGATGACGCCGGTGACGTCGGCGACTGTCGCGCCGGCCGCCGCCAGGGCGGCTCGGTCGAAGGCCCACGTCGTCACGCCCAGCCCGTAGCTGAAGTTGGTCTGGTAGCGGAGTCCTCGAACGGCCACCGTGGCGCCGCTGCGTAGGGTCACCGTCGCAATTACCTCGGTCTCGGGGACGGAGACGCGGGGTAGCACCAGCTCCTCGGCCAGCGCGTCGGCGTTGCCGCGGACGGCGTCGGCGTCGTAGACGTTCCGGGTGCTGGTCCGCGACGCGTAGACGGTTGAACCGCTCGTCTCCACCTCGAAGGTGGCGCCGGTGCGCGGCTGCGCCCCGACCGGCAGCAGACCGTACTCGTAGGTGATGAGGCTGCCGAGGGCCTGCGGGTTCACCGTGGACGGGGCCACCGTGCGGGTCGCAGCGGCGAGCGGACCCCGAGGGACCAGGTAGGACGTGCCGCCGGCGGTGAACAGCACCCCCGACACCCGTCCCGCGTCGGTCTCCAGGAACGCGGCCTGCAGGACGGGGACACTCGTGGCCACCGACGCACCGTCGATGCGGAACGTCACCTGTTCCGCCGGGACGGCCGGGATCGTGAACCTCTTCGTGCGCACCCCGGGCACAGGGCCCTGAAGGGTGGTCCCGTCGCTGATGGCCGTCGATGGGGTCGCGGACGTCACGGGGTCGGACGTCACCAGCTGGACCGGTGTCAGGGTCCGGCCCGCCGGGACGCCGGTCGCCCCAGACACGGGGGCCCCACCGATCCGCAGCACGGTGGCCTGGTTGTCGGCCACGGACGTGGCGGCCTGGGCGCTGGCCGCGCCCATGACGGTGGAGGCGATCAGGACCGCGCCGGTGACCAGGGCGGTCCCGAGCCGGGCGGTCGGCAGGAGGGCTCGACGAGACATTGGTGCTCCTTGGGGTCGTGAGGGGTGGACGTGCTCACTGACTGTCGCCCGAGCTCTGGGCAAAAACCATTACGGCGCCCTTACGTCCACGCCCACTTCCACGCTCGGGGTGCGAGGTCCTTACGAGACGATGAACGAGCGTTGCTGCGCGTTCACCACCGCCAGCGGCGCGCATATCGTCGAGAGGATGTGCTGGCAGGGCTCGGCGTGGGTCGGCTTCCCTGTCGCATGCAGGAAGCGGCGGAAGGCCAAGCCGGCGGCGTGGCTGCAGTGGGCGGAGCCGTTGTCGGACGGCAGTGGAGCCGGCCGACGGAACCGTCTGGCCTGACGGGCGATCTACGTGCGGACGTCGCGTTCGGTGAGCCGGACGCGCTGGGCGCTGCTGCCCGGGATGCGTTCGACCAGCCCTGAACCGCCTTGGCTCCGTCTCCGGTTGCCGACTGACCCGACAGACGATCGATGACCGGGCGTCCCCAAGGCCCCGAATGGTGGTCAAGCACGCCAGCCGCCAGGAAGGTGCCTGGCCATCTTGAGCTGTAGGCGACGAAGCACCTCGATCGACTCCGCGTCGTCGAGGCCGGTGGTGATGGGCCAATCAAGCCCGCTCCCGTACACGTCGCTCACGAAGACGATCTCTGCGGCCAGAAGGGTTCTCCGCCAGTCCGCCACGGTGAGCGCTGAGGTGCTGTCGATGCGTTCCCAGAGCTCCCATGCCTCGCCGGAGACCCGGCCGGCAGCGGAGAAACCCATGGCAAGTGCGAGAGCATCGTTGGGACGCGCGGGCCCTCCCCAGTCCAGGAGCGCGGCGCGTAGGAACGTGAGCTCGTCCGCGGCGAGTGGTATCTCGATCTGCTCCTCTTGGCCCATGGGCGGATCATGTCAAGAGGGGCGCTGGCGCGTTAGCCAGGTCCCGCCTCACGTCTCACTCCCGGCCGCTCCGATAGGCGACCCACTACCGGTGCAACCCCGTCCGGAGCGCCGCTACTGACCCCGGAGTTGGCGAAAGGGCGCCGCCCGCAGCTCGTCCGGTCGGGGATCGGCATGCGGAGCGCCAGTGACTGATGACCTTTCGGCGCCGGAGCGCGGCGAGGTCAGCCGCCGGAGAGCGGCAGGACCTCCGAACACGCCTCGACGAAGTCGGCCACCCAGGGCTCCGAGCCGCTCCGGGTCGCGGTAGCGCGTACCTGCGGCCCGGCACCGAAGTCCGCCACGACGTCTACCGACTCCTGATCGTCTGCGAGGGACTCCTCGCCGACCTCGAGCCGCGCACCGGCCAGCTCCGGCATCGCCTCGACCACGGCGGCCGCCGGGTCTTGGTCGCCCAGCTCGGCAAGATCCGCCGAGCCGTCCTGATTGAGGTGTAGCGACCAGGTGGCGAGCTCCTCGCCCTCGCAAGCCAGGCCGTCGCTGCTAGGGGAAGCAGCGTCACCGCTCCCGCTCCCGCAGCCGGCAAGCACCAGGGCGCACCCGAGGACCACCACCGGGCCGCGCATCGAGGCCACCATGCCCGCAGCCTGGCACGGCGGTCGCGCGCGAGGGGCGGGATTGTCACCTGAGGATCCTCTGCCGGACGGACCGCCCACGGGCCCTCGACGCTGGAATCCGCCTCGATCGCCCTTCGCGAGGGCCGGCTGCGTCAGTGAGGGGTCCGCTGCTGGGACGGTCTTTGTGCCCGAGTTCGGCGGTCTCCGTCGGGCGAAGCAGACCTCGTGGGTCAGCCCCAGGGCGCAGGCTTGTCGTGGACGTCGGGGCTTGTCGTGCGGGCGTCGCCGCGGGCCGCTTCGAGCCAGGGGGCGGGTGAGGCACAGCGCCGTGGCCATCCCCGCTCCGCGGACGTCGGACCCGCGCAGATCCGCCTCGAGCCTGGCCCGGGTCTGAAGGGGCCTGCAGGGCCCAGGCGGGTTGGGCCGTACGGGTGACTCTCTCCCTCACTCGTTCACCGCCCAGTGACAACGCAACGTGTTGGCGTGTTCGCTCACGTTCGTACGGGTGGTCACGATTTGGGGGGTAACCGTGAGACAGGCATTCAGGTCGACAGTCGCTGCGTTGGCGGGGGTGACGTTGGCGGTGGTGATGTCACCGCCGGCCTTGGCGCTCAACAAGGTGGGCCCGTCGGACTATCGGGACTTCGACGAGGTGAGCGCGGTTGCGCTCCGCACGTCGGTGGCGGACTCCGCGAGTTTCGTGGGGTTGAGCGCGGCCGAGGAGGAGGCTCTGCGCTCAATCAGCGGTGTGACCCGCCTGGAGCGCCCGGATGGTGTGGCCGGCGTGGACGGCTTCCTGGGTGCCACCGACGCGGCCGTAGTCACGGTGGACGTCCAGTGGCAGGCCAAGCCCCGCCCGACCAGCGAAGCCAGAGCGCTGGGGCGGCTGCTTGCGGCCTCACGTCTGCAGCTGACCGCGCTGATCGGGGACGCCGAGTTCTTGATGCCACTGCTCGAGGTTGGCGAGAGCGCTGACATCTCGGCCGCGGTGGTGGCCGCCGAGGGTCAGCACGCCAGCGGCGAGACCCACTGGCAGAACGACGACGCACCCGCGGCCGCCGCGGCGTTCGAGACAGGGGTGCTTGACCTCACGGCGGCGCTGTTGGGCGTGGGCCTGGACTACGCCGACCCGGCGGATAGCGACGGCGACGGCCTGCCGGACGGGGTGGAGGTTCCCTTGCGGGGGGACCCCACGGCGGTGGACGGTGACGGTGACGGGCTCACGGACCTCTTCGAGATCGTGTCGATGCGTCTGCATACGGCCCCGGACTCCGCCGACAGTGACGGCGACGGTGTGGCGGACGGCGCGGCTGACCTGGACGAGGACACCGTGTCGAACCTGGACGAGCAGACCCTGGGCAGTGACCCGGTCAGTGCCGATTCCGACGGGGACTCCCTTACCGACGCCGATGAGATCGCGGCCGGAACCGACCCGACGTCCATCGACTCCGATGACGACGGCCTCAGCGACGACACCGAGGCCCGGCTCGGTCTCGACCCACTGTCCGCAGACTCCGACGACGACGGCGTGCCCGACGCCGACGAAATCTCCCGGCAGGGCCATGAAGCTGACGACGGGTCCGGCGCCGTGGCCACGGTCCAAGTGTCGTCGGCGGCGAAGAACACCCTGCGCCCGACCCTCACCTGGCACGACACCGACACCACCCTCGGCGGGTCGGAGTTCGTGGAATCCCCGAGCGGGCTGCCGCCGCTGGCGGGGATGCGGTCCCACGCGCTCACCGTCTCCCTGGACGGCGTCGACGCGGCCCGCGTTACGGCCACAGCACCTGAACGCAGCGCCACGACGGTCGCGCTTGCCGTGCCTTTCGACGCCACGGGCATCACCGCGACATCCGACGTGAGCGTTTACCGGGCCGGAGGTGATGGCTGGGAGCAGCTGCCGCAGACCCCGACCGTGGACCTGAACGCCGACGCCGACGCAGCGACCAGGTCCGGTCTTGCCACCGTGCAGCTCATCGGTGAAGACGCCGCGTCCGGCACCTACGCAGTGGTCAGCGAAGACGCCATGAACGACGTGCGGCTCGCGTGCAACGCCACCGAGCAGGCCACGCAGATCGCGTTCGTCCTCGACGACTCCGACTCCATGTACTCCTGGGGAAACCTCGCCGACGCCAAAGGCCACCTCGACGGCTACGTAGACGATCTTGCCAGTGGCGACCTCGCGACCGTTATCGCAGACACAGGGAATATCGACGACACCTTCACCGCAGCCTTTTCCACCGTCGAACTGCCCTGGAGTAGCCAGCCCTCACAGGTTGCAGCCGCAGTCGACGACGTGATGGCTCACGCGAGTGGTTTTGAGCCCTTCGGAGGTCCCGGGCCGGGCCTGTACCGAACTCAAGTTCTCGCGGACTCCGCCGACTCCACACCCTTCTGGCGCTCGGATTGTCGGCAGCGCAGCGTCGTCTATCTGACCGACGGCACCATTTTCAGTGACTACCCTGCCTTCAACGACCCAGAGACGTTCGACCCCACGCCGAACGCCGGACTCGACCCGTCGCCGTCCGTCCACGTCATCGCCATGGGGCCGCAGTCCCACACCACCCTGCTGCAGACCCTGGCCAGCGCCACCGAGGGCTCCTACACCCACCTCGCGCCGCCCCCGCCGATCGACCGACTCCGCGAGCTGCCCCCCGAGTCGGACAAGACCCTGGACTCCGACGGCGACGGGGTCAGCGACTACATCGAGAAGGTCGGCGTCCAGGACTCCCACTCCCAGCTGTTCGTCCGCACTTACCCCGACGACCCTGACAGCGACGACGACGGCCTCGACGACGGCGTCGAACTCGGCACGCCCCTGACACCGGCCCAGGCCGGCACCGACAGCTTCGTCGAGGGCTTCCACCTCTACGACATGGTGTCCAACCCGCTGTTGGAAGACAGTGACGGCGACGACCTGTCCGACACCACCGAGCTCGAATACGGCACGAACGCCCTCTGGTACGACAGCGACAGCGACGGTCTGGACGACGCCAGCGAAATCGTCTGGGGCACCGACCCCCTGGAGCCCAACAGCGACGACGACCAGTGGAGCGACGCCCACGAGGTCGAGAACTTCAACGACGGGTTCGACCCCGTCGTCTTCGACCACCCCGTCACCCCCCAAGAGTGGTACGACGACTTCCTCGTCGGCGCATTCTGCGGCGAGGCCGCCAGCGCCTGCTCCCGCGACACAATCCCCTGGCTCGCCGGTTCCCTGGCCAGCAGCCTCCTGGTCTACGGCGACGTCCGCGACTTCTTCGCCAGCGCCTACCAAGGCGAACCCCTCAACGCCACCTTCGCCGCCGTCGGCCTCGTCCCCGTCGCCGGCGACGCCGTCCGCAGCGTCAGCTCCATCAGCCGCTTCGTCAGCCAGCCAGGCGTCAACTCCGCCCTGAAGTACGCGGCCATGCGCTACCTCGACCAGTTCGACGGGGTAACCGACGCCATACGCCTCGACATCCTGACCAAGGCCTTCCCGGACGCCGTACCCGCCCTCAAGGCCCGCGGAGTATCCGACGACACCCTGTTGCGATTCGCCCGCAGCCGACAAGACCTCGACAAGCTCAAGCACGGCCTCGACAACGCCGCCACCACCCGCACCATCAACTGGCCAGGCGGAAGCCCCGGCACGCCCATGCTCGGCAGTGACGGGGAGAACCTATTCCGCGCCGCCACCGGGGCGCAAAAGGCCGAGACTTACACCATCGCGGGCAAGCGCCGTACCCCCGACGCCATAGAAGAACGAACCGTGGTCCTGCCCGATGACACGTTGGGACACACGATCGCTGAGATCAAGGTCGGGGAGGTCTCCGCCCGCTCCCGAATCCGGCAGCAAGCCGACCGAGACGCGGCCCTGGTCGCCGATGTGGACGAACTAGTCGGTGCTGCGGAGTGGCACTTCTTCATCTCCGGCACCACCGGCCGAGGCGGACCCAGCAGGGCACTCATCGCGCACCTCCAGAAGCTAGGCGTCCCCTACTACATCCACCTACCGTGAGAGCCTGGACACCGTGACGGTAAGAGTTAATTTCGAGCCTCGCGACTTCGAGCGATCTCCTGCGCACTGTCAGGTTCTCGTCGACCGGTTGACCGCGCGGGGACCCGAGCGGCTGGCCTGGCTGCTCGACCTGCTCCGCCGCCAGGACGGCCCGGACCTCGACCCCGGCCGGGTCGACCTCGCCGGGGTCCGGGCGGTGTGGGACTGGCTGCCGACCTGGGCCGCCACGGGTCGGCCCGGCATCGACCTCACCCCACCCGACGGCCGCGACCCCCGCGACGGCCTTCCGCCCTGGACCCAAGGCAGCCCCTCGTACCAGCAGTACCTGCTCGACCGACCCAACGGACACAAGAACCAGCTCGTGCTCGACGGCTGCCTCCACCTCGTCGCCGCCGCTCTAGCGACTGTCGACCCCACGTTCCGTTGGGCCGTCTTCTTCCACGCCCCCGAACTGGCGAGGTCCGCGTTCGGCCCGGCCATGGTCTCCGACAGCAACGCCTGGATCTCCACGTTCAACCTCACGAGCAACTTCTTCGGCAAGGCCCTCGACGCCACGAACCCGCCCAAGAATCGCGACATCACCAGCTACCTCATGAGCAAGCTGCGTGAGCAGGGTTACCAGGTCGACGACACGGGCCACCTGCTCCCCGGGACCACTCCACCGGCACCCATCCCCGGGCAGGCCCCTGTCGACGTCACCCTTCACCGCCGAGAGCCCGAACGCCCCGGCGACGTCGAGGCCGAGATCGTCGTCTGGCCCAGCCGAACCGCCACCGGCCTGCTGCACGTCGACGACATCGACGACACCCACGAGGAGGAGATGGAGAACCCCACCCCTGAGCGCCACCTCGACCGGACTGCCGTCGAAGCCTTTCTCACCGCCATCCACCTGCACCACCACCCCGGCAGCAGCAGCCCCGAGGAAGAACAGTGGTACGGCCCCGGCCCCCTGCCCTCGCCCCTCAGCGCCACCCTCGACCTGCACCCCGACGGCACCATCGCCGAACTCACCATCATCGCCAACGGCATCACCGACGCCACCCTCGAACACGTCCACCTCCAGCTGCTCCACCTCCTCGAGCACACCCCCGCCGCGGCCTTCATCCCCAGGTAGCGCCGAGTACCCATGGGCTGTCGGAACGGGTGTCAGCCCTGACCGTGCTTGGGAGGTGTCCCAGCCACGGACCAGAGGGCGCGCTCGTACCTCTGGCCCGTGTCCAGGCGCGTGATGCGCCGCAGCCGGTGGACGCGGGGTCGCTCGGCGTCCCACGTCGCCTGCGGCGTCACCTCGATGAGGCCCAGGCGGCCGCGCTCAACCCGGTACGGCACGCCGATGCGGCAGACGTCAGGGTCTTGCCTCTCGGCGTGCACGGTCACCAAGGGGTGGAGGGCCACAAACGAGTCGACGAGACCCCTCGTTGTCGCCAGGTCGACGTCGCCGGGCGGGGGCCCGGGCGGCCACTCGCCCTGCAGTTCGAGGGCTCGTCGCACGAACGCCGCCGAGCGGTCCGGGATCACGCACGAGACGTCGGCCAACCGGACCGCGACGTAGCCGTTGAGAGAAATGCTGTCGTTCACGTGATGCAGCAGCACCCACTTGCTGCCGACGGCCACGACGTAGCCCGCCGGCGCCGTCGCTGCGCGGATGCTCCGCTGCACCTCGACCAGCAACTGGGACGCCAGGGCCTGGCGGAGCTTCCGTTGTGCCTTTGCCGTTTTCACGGCCCGACGGTGCCACACGACCACTCCTGGTGTCCGTGCGATGACCGGGCCGCGGCCGTTCGGTAGCCCATCGTCAGTCGGGATAGAGGCTCGCGGGCCTCCCGCGTCGCTTTCCGGGCTCGCAGCACGGCCAGGGGCGCGGTTGCGCCGATCGAGGGAAGGCTACCGGTCTCGGGGCTCGTCCTCGCCACGTTCGCCGTGACCGGGCTGGCGGCTGTGCCCGCCCACGAGGCCATCGTCGCCGAGCCCGAGCCGGCGCAGCGGTCCGTCCTGCACCGCCGAGAACTTTGCTGCCTACGCACGCGCCGTCGCCTAAATCACTCCACCCGCTTGTGCCGCCTTTGCCGCCATTGCAAGACCGCAAGGGCGACCAGCAGGCACGTCAAGCCGAGCAGGCCGGGGACGAAATCGATAAGGGCATAGGGGGGTGACGACTGCCACGCGTTCAGAAGCGACAGAGAAGAGAAGACGCCCACCGCGCTGACCAAGACCACTACTACTAGCCGAGCCTTTGTCACCATGCCTCCCCAATAATGCCCACGGCACAACCCCCCAGTGCGCCACCAAGGGCAGTGGCGGTCCCCACGACCAGTGCTCCAGGGCCCGTGATCGAACCAACGACGGCACCTGAGATAAAGCCGCCCACGGCTCCTGTCACAAGTCCCTTCCCGCAGGCGATAGTTCCGGCTCCGGTGGGGTCGGACCGGAGTCCGGTCGGGTCAACGTTGTTGCAGGGGTCACCTGCGGCGTAGAGGTAGGTGTTGGCTTCTTGGCCGGAGGGGTCCTGCTGGGTGAAGCGACCAGTCTCCGGGTCGTAGTAGCGGGCGCCGAACTTGTAGAGCCCGGTGGCGGTGTCGAGGTACCCGCCGGTGTAGCGGAGTGGGTTGCTGCTGGCGCTGGTGCCGGTGGCGCGGGGGTTGCCGTAGGGGTCGTAGGCGTACTCGGCGGTGATGGTGCCGCTGGTGTTGGTGAGGGCGATGACGCTGCCGAGGTTGTCGGTGAGGTAGTAGCTGCGGGCGCCGGTGGCCTGGCGGTAGGAGACGAGGCTGCCATCGGGCGTGCGGCGGAACGCTTCGGTCTGGCCGCCGGCGGTCTGGGCGGTGATGCCGAGGCTGCCGTTGGTGTAGGCCTGGTCGCCGGCGGCGGTGCGGGTGGTGTTGCCGATGCCGAGGTAGCTGAAGTTGGTGGTTGTGGCGCCCTTGGTGATGCTGGAGACCTCGTTGCGGGCGCGGACGTCGGTGGTGCCCCAGTCGGGGCTGCTGGTCTGGTCGCCGTTGGCGTTGTAGGCCCAGCCGGTGGTGGAGCCGTTGCGGCTGGTGAGCTGGTCGGCGGCGTTGTAGCCGTAGGTGGTGGTGCCGGCGGTGGCGCCGGTGTTGCCGGTGCGGGTCTGGCTGGTGCGGTTGCCGGACTCGTCGTATGCGTACGTCCATGCGGCGTTGTCGGTGCCGGTGCTCGTGTTCTCGTCGACACCGGTGACGCGATTAAGGGTGTCGTAGGCGTAACTGGTGATCGCCCCGGCGGGTAGGCCCGCGAGGCCGTCGTGGTCGGTGCGGGTCTGAACCTTGGACCGGTCGCGCTCCTCGGCGCTGCCGGTGCCAACGGCGGTGTAGGAGTAGCTGAGGTCGGTCAGGACGGTGTCGGCGGCGTCCGTGGCGGTGATGCGGGTGGCGCGGCCGGAGGCGTCGCGGTCGGTGGTTTGGGTGACGCCGTTGGGGAAGGTGCGCGCGGTCTCGGCGCCGTTGGCGTCGTAGGTGAAGTCGGTGTGGATGGGGCCGGGCTCGGTCATCCTCGTCAGCTGGTTGGCGTCGTTGTAGGTGTAGGTGAGGTGACCCTGGGGGTCGGTGACCGAGGTGACGTTGCCGGCGAGGTCGTAGCCGGTTGTGTAGGGGCTGCTCATGCCGGAGAGGTCGCGGGAGGTCTCGCGGCCGAGGGCGTCGTAGGTGTAGTCGTCGCTGCCGTGGGCGGAGTCGGTGGAGCGGTACAGGTTGCCGTCGGGGTCGTAGGCGTTCTGCCGCTGCGAGGTGTTGTCGAACTCAGTGCGGGTGAGCCGGTCGAGGCCGTCGTACTGGTAGCTGGTGGTCTGGCCTTCGCCGTCGGTGACCGCCGCGAGCCGGGAGGCGCTGTCGTAGGTCATGGTGGTGTCGCCGAGCGGGCTGGGCTGCTCGATCTTGATGAGGTCACCGACGCTGTTGTAGGTGTAGTTGGTGGTGTTGCCGCGCCCGTCGGTGCTGCTGCACGTCTGGCCGGGCTTGCCACCGCACTGCGTGCCACCGGTGCCCTCGGACTGGTAGGTGAAGGAGCGGGTGACGGCCCCGCCGCCGTCGCTGGTGTCCTCCACCGAGGTCACGTTGCCAGGGGTGTCGTAGGTCAGCGAGGTGGTGTTGCCGGCGTCGTCCGTGAGGCACTTGGCCTGGTAGGGGTGGTCGGTGTCGGTGGTGTCGCAGGTGTCGCCTTGACCGTAGGCGGCCTGGGTCGCGGCGCCGGTGGGGGCGGCGACGGCGGTGAGGTTGTTGACCTCGTCGTAGGTGTACTCGGTGACTCCGGCGCCGACTCCGCCGGTGCCCATGGCGTCGGTTGCGGTGGCGATGTCGCTGTTCGGGGTCCAGGTCTGCGACCGCTCGTTGCCCAGCGGGTCCTCCACGTTGGTCGCCCGACCCAGGGAGTCGAAGGTGTACGTGGTGGTCCCGCCGATGGGGCTGGTCTGGGTGGTCTCCGTCGCGGAGGGGTACGCGAAGCTGGTGACCGACGCCTGCCCGGTCGTGGTCGCGACGTCAACGAAGCGTTCGACCTCGGTGACCCGGCCGGTGCTGTCGTAGGTGAAGTCGATGAACGCGCCGCGCGGGGTCTGCAGCCGCGAGATGCGGCCGTCGCCGTTGGGGGTCAGGCGCAGGCGGGCGTCGTTGGGGTAGATGATCCCGGCGAGCTTGCCGTCGAAGGTGTAGGCGTACTGCGTGGTCCGCCCGTAGGGGTCCTCGGCGAACTCGAGCTTGCCGTCGGCGCGGCCGCTGGTTCCGTAGGTGAGGGTCGTGACCCGGCCGGCGCCATCGGTGATGGACTCGACCTGGTTGTCGGCGTTGTAGGCCAGGGACAGGCCGACGCCGTTGCGGTCGACGTCCTCGATGAGGAACCCGCCCTCGGTGAACGTCAGCTCCTCCCCGGAGCTGCGGTAGGTCAGGGTCCAGGTGTCGTCGCTGTTCTGGACCAGGTCCGCGTTGACGCCGGGCGGCATCTCCCAGCCGCCGGAACCATCGGCCTCGTACTGCCCGGTGAATCCGGAGGGACCGTAGAACGTGACCGTGTCGGTGGCGACGTCCAGGCCCACGTCGTGGCCGGTCGACATCAGCACGTTCGGGCCCAGCGCTCCGTCGCCGTCGGCGAGGGAGTTGTGGAACGTGTCCAGACGCAGCGTCAGACCCGGTGCGTTGAGCTGCACGTCGGTGCTGCGAAGCACCAGGTTTCCTGTCGCCAGGTTCACGGTGGCCGACACCCGGTCCGTCAGATCAAACGTCTCCGTCGCGTAGAACGGCTGGAGACCCAGCGACTCACCGCCAGCACCAGAGCCCGGGAACGGGTCGTCCACCGCCATCGAACGAGACATTTGGCGCTCGTTCAGGCCGACCTCATCCTCGGCCGGCACCGGCGGCGCCCACTCGCCCTCGGGCAGCTCACCCGAGGCCGTCGTGTTTACCGCCGACGGCGACCACACCTCGGCCTCGTCGACCTCGAACGACCCCGGATCTGCGGGTGTCGCCGCGGCCGCCGCGGGCCCCCCGGCCAGCCCCAGGGTGGCGGTCACCGCAGCCGCGACGAGCACCGCCCCCGCGCGGTTCCACGCATGCAAATTGACATGAATTTTGGCAGTCGACAGCGACATCCAAGACCCCAGAGATATCACGCTGAGCCGACTACTACCGGCCCCCCGAGCGCTTGTCACCGACCGTACAGACACACCATGACCGACGCACCCCTCCAGCCCAAACTTGCCCGAAGTCAGGCTGCAATTCCTGACAAACCGGAGTCAATCGGCCACGAGGCCCAAGCAGACACGAAGATGACCGAGGCGGACTTGATGGGAGGGCAAGGACTCGCGGCGGGGCCGACGTCGCGAATACGAGGGGCGTTCCTCCGCGACGTACCGCCCCCTCGGGGCCAGCACTGTTCCGGATCCCGACCCCCTACCGCGAATACGCGGGTGACAGCCACGGCACGCCGTCCCGCTCAGGCCCCTGTCCCAGCAGACCCGTCCGGTGACCGTTCCCGCAACGGGGCGTCGAACGGCACCGCCACGCGGGGCTGCACGGTCGTGTGGCGTCGCGTCGTCCGGTATGTCCGAGGGTCGGACCCGAGCCGCGTCGCGGTCGGGCCTACGCCTGGACGGGCGTGACCGTGTCGACCGGCCCGGGCTGGGCGGGGATCAGGTCGGCGCGCGGCATGACGGTGGGGAACTGGTCCTCCAGCAGGTCCGCGGGCACCGCCCGGCCCCAGAACCAACCCTGGCCGTAGCCGACGCGCAGGTCGTGCAGGGCGCGGGCGTCCTCGGCGGTCTCCACGCCCTCCGCGACCACGAGGGCACCGAGGCCGGCGGCGAAGTCGACGAGGGAGCGGACCAGGCTGTGCAGTACCCGGTCACCGGCCAGGCCGTCGACGATGCTGCGGTCCAGCTTGATGACGTCGGGCTCGGTGACGACGATGTGGCGCAGCGAGGAGAACCCGGCCCCGACGTCGTCGATGGCCAGCCGCATGCCGCCGGCGCGCAGCGGGGCGAGGGCGGCCCGCAGGGTGTCGTAGTCCTCGACCTGGTCGTGCTCGGACAGCTCCAGCAGGATGCGGGGCAGGGGGAGCGCGGCGAGGAACCGGGCGGTGTCCGGGTGCAGCAGCGTCGCCGGGGACACGTTCATCGACACGTACCCGTCGACCCGGTCCAGCAGACCCGCCGCCCGCTGCAGCGCCATCAGCTCCAGCCGGTCGCCCCGGCCCACGCTGTGCGCCTCCGCGAAGACCACGTCAGGGGCCTTGGCCCACTCCTGCGGGAACCGGCTGAGCGCCTCGGCCCCGACGCGGCGTCCGGTGACGACGTCGACGATGGGCTGCAGCAGCACCCGGGGCCCGCCCGCCCGTTCGAGGGGGTCGAGGCGCTCGTCGATCTCGTCCCGGCGCGCGTTCTCACGGACCTCGGGCTCGATGACCACGGCGGCGGCGCGGGCCAGCACGTCCATCAGGCCCTTGTCCCGGTCGGCCAAGCCCTTGTCGGTGGTCAGCCCGGCGGCGCAGAAGGTGCCGTACAGCGTGCCGTCGCTCATCACCACGGGGACGGACACGTAGCTGCGGATGCGGGGGAACCGGGCCGCGGGCAGCTTCATGGCGTTCGGGTGCGCCCGCAGGTCGGGGATCACCGCCGGCAGGTCGCCGTCCAGGACCGCCTGGCACAGGCTGCTCGACTGCCGTTGCGTCGCCCCCTCGGGGAACAGCAGCGGCACCGAGGACTCGACGACCTCCAGGTGCTGCGTGGTGCCGTCCAGGCGGGACAGGAACGCTACCGACAGGTGCAGCGACTCCTTGGCGGTGCGCAGCAGGTCGGCGATCTGCTCGTCCGCGGCACTCCGGTTCCGGCCCATTGGTCGATCATCGGCAGGTGGGCGCACGCACCTGAGGCGGCGCTAGCGTGAGGCGGTGCTGTCCACCGAGATCACCGTCCGGACCGGGACCCGTGTCGTCACCGACCTCACCGACCGCGTGGCGCAGTTCTGCACCGGCACCGGTGACGGCCTGCTCAACGTGTTCGTCCCGCACGCCACGGCCGGGGTCGCGCTGATCGAGACCGGGGCCGGCAGCGACGACGACCTGGTCACGGCGCTGGAGACGATCCTGCCGGCGGACGACCGCTGGCGGCACCGGCACGGCTCGCCCGGGCACGGCCGCGACCACGTGCTGCCGGCGTTCGTCGCGCCGTCGGTCACCATCCCGGTCCTCGACGGGCGGATGCAGCTGGGCGTGTGGCAGTCGGTGGTCCTGGTGGACACCAACGGCGACAACCCGCAGCGGCGGGTGCGGCTCAGCCTGCTGAGGGGTTGAGCAGCTGCTCGCGCACCTGACGGCGCAGCACCTTGCCGATGATCGAGCGAGGCAGCTCGTCGACCAGCTCGATCCTGCGAGGCACCTTGTAGCCGGCCAGGTGCTCGCGGACGGCCGTGCGGAGCGCGGCCGGGTCGACGACGGCACCGTCCTCGGGGACGACCGCGGCGACGACCTGCTCGCCGCCGTCCTCGGTGGGCATCCCCACCACGGCCGCGTCGGCCACCCCGGGCAGCTGTCGCAGCGCGTCCTCGACCTCGGACGGGTAGACGTTGAACCCGCCGGTGATGATGAGCTCCTTGAGCCGGTCGACCACCGTGACGAAGCCGTCCTCGGCCATCACCACGACGTCGCCGGTGCGCAGCCAGCCGTCGGGCATGAGCACGGCCGCGGTCTCCTCCGGCCGTCCCCAGTAGCCGGAGAACACCTGCGGGCCGCGGACCAGCAGCTCGCCGGCCTGGCCCTGCTCGCGGTCCGCGGTCGGGTCCTCGGGGTCGACGACCCGGATCTCCGTCGAGGGGAACGGCACGCCCACGGTCCCCGGGCGACGGGCGCCGGACACGGGGTTGCCGAGGGTGATGGGTGACGTCTCGGTCATGCCGTAGCCCTCGACCAGCAGCCCGCCGCTGACCTGCTCCCAGGTGGCCACCACCGACGGCGGCAGCGCCATCGCGCCGGAGATCCCGTACCGGATGGACGTCAGGTCGACGCCGCGGTCGCGGGCCTTGGTGGCCAGGGCGGCGTAGATCGGCGGCACGGCGGGCAGGAAGGTGGGGGCCCGGCGCCCGACCGCCTCGAGGACCTGGTCCACGTCGAAGCGGGGGAACAGCACCAGCGTCGCCCCGATGGACACCGCGAACGTCAGGCACAGCGTCAGGCCGTAGGCGTGGAACAGCGGCAGGACGGCGTAGATGGTCTCCTCGCCGTCCCGCAGGCCGGGCACCCACGCGCGTCCCTGCGTGGCGTTGGCCAGCAGGTTGCGGTGCGTGAGGACGGCGCCCTTGGGCGTCCCGGTGGTCCCGCCGGTGTACTGCAGCAGGGCGACGTCGTCGCCGGCGGGGCGCGGGTGCGTCGCCGGCAGCGGGCGTGCGGCGCCGACCAGCCGGTCCCAGCCGAGGGTGGCCGGGGCCGGCGCGGTCATGGCCGCCCGGGTGGCCCGCGCCTTGGCCAGCGGCAGCCGCAGGGCCAGCCGCTTCAGACGTGGCAGCGCCGTCGTCAGGTCGACCGACACGACCGTCTCGACGGCGGTGCGGGGCTGCGAGGCCAGGACCGCCGGGGCCGCCTTGTCCCAGGCGATGACGACGCGGGCGCCGTGGTCGGCCAGCTGGACCTGCAGCTCGGCCTCCGTGTACAGCGGGTTGTGCTCGACCACGACCGCGCCCAGGCGGAGCACGGCGTAGAACGCGACCACGTGCTGCGGGCAGTTGGGCAGCACGATCCCGACCCGGTCGCCGGCCTCGACCCCCAGACCGGCCAGGGCCGACGCGGCCCGCGCCACCTGGGCGTCCAGGTCGGCGTACGTGGTCGTGGCGCCGTAGAAGTCCAGGGCCACCGAGGGTCCGAAGCGCTCCGCGGCCCGGGACACCAGGTCGACCAGCGACCCGTCGGGCACGTCCACCTGGGTGGGTACGCCCTCGGCGTAGCTGCTCAGCCAGGGCAGTTCCTCGGTCGCTGTCATGCCCCGACCCTAACCAACGGTTCCGTAGGTTCGGCCCGGCCTACAGGCCTGTCGGGTCACCCTCCGACCCGGTGAACAGCGCGCTGTAGGCGTTGAGCGCCGGCTGCCCGCCCAGGTGGGCGTAGAGCACGTTCGAGCCGGGCCCGATCCGACCGTCGCGGACCAGGTCGATCAGCCCGGCCATCGACTTGCCCTCGTACACGGGGTCGACGATCACGCCCTCGAGGCGGCCGAGCAACCGGATGGCGTCCAGCGTGGACTGGACGGGGATGCCGTAGAGGTCGCCCGCCCAGCCCTCGAGGACCGTGATCTCGTCGTCGCGCAGGTCGCGGCCCAGGTCGATGAGGTCCGCGGTGTGCCGGGCGATGCGCGCCACCTGCTCGCGGGTGGCGTCGACCTTTGCGGAGGCGTCGATGCCGATGACCCGGCGCGGCCGGTCCTGCCCGGCGAACCCGGCGATCATGCCGGCGTGGGTGGACCCGGTCACCGAGCACACGACGACCGTGTCGAAGAACACGCCGAGCTCGGCCTCCTGCTGCTGCACCTCGTAGGCCCACTGCGCGAACCCGAGCCCGCCGAGCGGGTGCTCCGACGCGCCGGCCGGGATCCCGTAGGGGACCCCGCCGCGGTCGCGCACGTCCTGCATCGCCTGGGAGTAGCTGTCCTTCATCCCGATGCCGAAGCCCGACGGGTCGAGCCGCACCTCCGCGCCCATGATCCGCGACAGCATGATGTTGCCGACCCGGTCGTTGACGGAGTCCGGCCAGTCCACCCAGCGCTCCTGCACCAGCACGGCCTTCAGGCCCAGGTGCGCGGCGACGGCGGCGACCTGCCGGGTGTGGTTGGACTGGAACCCGCCGATGCTGACCAGCGTGTCGGCCCCGGAGGCGAGCACGTCGGGCACGATGTACTCCAGCTTGCGGGTCTTGTTGCCGCCGTAGGCGAGCCCCCCGTTGCAGTCCTCCCGCTTGGCCCAGATCGTCGGCCCGCCCAGGTGCGCGGACAACCGGTCGAGGCGGTGGACCGGGCTGGGGCCGAACGTGAGCGGGTGGCGGGGGTGGTCCTGCAGCGCGGTCATCGGTGTCTCCTCACCAGGGCGGGCGGTGGGTCGGGGTGCAAGCGTGGCGCACCGGGGCCGGTGGGCGGCCGGGCGCCCGGGCGGCGAGACCCGGCGCCGCGACCGGGACCCAGGTCCCTGGTGGGGGCGGCGCGACCGTCGGAGGATGGTCCTGGCGGGACGGTCCGCGCCCCTGCCGGGAGTGGAGAGGGATGGTCGCGATGACGGCGCTGGTGGTGTTCGAGTCGATGTTCGGCAACACCGAGGAGGTGGCGCGGGCCGTGGCCGAGGGCATCTGGTCGCGGATGCCCGCGACGGTGGTCGAGGTGGGGCAGGCGCCGGATCCCGGGCGCGCCGAGGTCGACCTGCTGGTGGTGGGGGCCCCCACCCACGCCTTCGGGCTGAGCCGGCAGCGCACGCGCGACTCCGCCGCGGAGCAGGTCGGGCACCCGGGCATCTCCAGCGGTCGAGGCGTGCGGGAGTGGCTGGCCGACGCGTCCACCTGCTCGCTGATGGCGGTGGCGTTCGACACGCACGTCAGCAAGCCCGACCTCCCGGGCCACGCGGGCCGGCGGGCCCAGCGGAGGCTCAAGAGCCTGGGTTGCCGCATGGTGGCGCCCGCGGAGTCGTTCGCGGTCGAGGGCATGCAGGGTCCGCTGGCGACCGGTGAGCTCGACCGGGCGCGGGCCTGGGGCGCCGAGGTCGCCGAGGCCGCCCAGCGGGTGGGTGCCGCTCAGGTCTGACCCCGGCCTGCACCGGCCGGCACCGGCCGGCACGCCGATGCTGCTGCCCGGCGGGCCCGACGGCCGTCACAGGTCCAGGGCGCGGGCGGTCGGCATGCCCGGTCGGTAGGCGAGGTGCACGTGGCTGGGCCCGTCGACCACGGTGACGTCCGCGCGAGCCCCGACGCCCAGGTGACCCACGTCGGTGCGTCGCAGGGAGGCCGCGGCGCCGGCCGTGGCGGCGTGGACGGCCTCGGCCGGGGTGAGGCCGCACTCGCGCACCGCGAGGGCGATGACGAACGGGATCGAGCTGGTGTTGCAGGTGCCGGGGTTGCAGTCGCTGCCCAGGGCCACGCGGACCCCCGCGTCGAGCAGGCGGCGGGCGTCCGGGTACGGCATCCGGGTGGAGAACTCCACGCCCGGCAGCAGGGTCGCCACCGTGGTCGAGGCGGCCAGGGCGCTCACGTCGTCGTCGGTGAGGAACGTGCAGTGGTCGACGCTCGCCGCGCCCAGCTCGACGGCCAGGGCGACGCCGGGGCCCGGTGCGAGCTGGTTGGCGTGCACACGCAGCCCCAGCCCGGCCGCGCGCCCGGCCTGCAGGACGGCCCGGGCCTCGTCGGCGTCGAAGGCGTGCGGGCTGGCGGGCTCGCAGAACACGTCGACCCAGCGCGCCAGCGGGGCGCAGGCGGTGAGCATGTCCCCGGTGACCAGATCGAGGTAGTCGCTGCGGTCGGTGCCCACCGGGACGACGTGGGCACCGAGGAACGTGGTCTCGGTCGTCACCTCGCCCGCCAGCCGCAGCGCACGCACCTCCTCGCGGACCGTCAGGCCGTAGCCGCTCTTGACCTCCAGCGTCGTGGTGCCCGAGGCGCGGGCCTGCGCGACTCGTCGGGCCAGCAGCCGCCGGAGCTGCTCGTCACCGGCCGCGGCGGTCGCGGCCACCGTGCTCGCGATGCCGCCGCCGTCGTAGCGCTGCCCGGCGGAGCGTGCGGCGAACTCCGCGGCCCGGTCGCCGGCGTGGACCAGGTGGGTGTGGGGGTCGACGAAGCCGGGCACGACCGCGCGACCGGCCAGGTCCCGGGACCGGTCGCACGCCGGGGCCGAGGCCGCCGGACCGACCCAGGCGACCGTGCCGTCCTGCACGACGAGGCCGGCGTCGTGGACCAGGCCCAGCGGGGACCCGTCGCCGACGGCGGGGTCGTTGGTCACCAGCTCCGCGATGCCGTGCAGCAGCAGGCTGCTCATCGTCGGCCTCCCGCTCGCAGGTCGAGGCTCGCCAGCGCGTCGCCCAGCAGCCGACCGACGTCGCCCAGGACGTGGTGGCCGCCGTCGACGACGGTGCGGCCCTGCACCACGACGGTGTCGACGTCGGCCGCGCCCGCCACCAGCGGGACCTGGTCGGGGCGGCAGCCGGCGGTGCGGGGCGTGTCGAGGCGGACCGCCACCAGGTCCGCCGGCGCCCCCACCTGCAGGCGCCCCGCCTCGGGCCAGCCGATGCGGTCGTGGGCGGTGGCGGCCGCGAGCAGCTGGGCCGGCGTGAAGCAGCCGCGCCGCCCGCTCGCGAGCCGCTCGTGCAGCTCGACGCCGCGGGCCTCCTCCAGCAGGTCCGCGGCGACGTGCTGGTCGGACCCGACCGACAGGGGCGACCCCGCCCGGTGCAGGGCGAGCCCGGGCCCGATGCCGTCGGCCAGGTCGCGCTCGGTGGTGGGGCACAGGCACACACCGGTGCCGCTGCGGCCCAGGAGCCGGACGTCGTCGGCGTCCAGGTGGGTCGCGTGCACGACCGTCGTCGTGGGACCGAGGACCCCCTCGGCGGCCAGCAGGCCGACGGGGGACAGGCCGTGCGCGGCCTGGCAGTCGGCGTTCTCGGCCGGCTGCTCGGCCACGTGCACGTGCAGGGGGCGCCCGGCCGCGGCCCGCACCACGGCGGCGAGGGCCTCGCGGGGGACGGCCCGCACCGAGTGGGCGGCCACCCCGACCCGCAGGCCCGCCGACGGGCGCAGCGCCTCGACCCGTCCGGCCCAGGCGTCCACGTCGGCGTCGGCGAAGCGGAGCTGGGTCCCGGTGACCGGCCTCGACCCCCCGGCGTCGAGCCCGCCCGCCAGGTAGCAGGCGTCCAGCAGCGTCAGCCGCAGGCCCGCGTCGGCGGCGGCCTGCCGCAGCGCCTCGGCCATGGCGTTGGGGTCGTCGTAGCGGTGGCCGCCGGGGCCGTGGTGCAGGTAGTGGAACTCACCGACGGTCGTGACGCCGGCCAGCACGAGCTCGGCGAAGCAGGCCCGGGCCAGGTCGAGGTAGCTGTCCGGGTCCAGCCGGTCGGCCACGGCGTAGGCCTGCTCGCGCCAGGTCCAGAACGACCCGCCGTCGCCGTGGGTACGCCCACGCAGGGCCCGGTGGAACGCGTGGCTGTGACCGTCGGCCAGGCCGGGCAGGACCACCCCCGGCAGAGGGGTGGCGCCGGCGGGGGAGCCGCCGGGGACCACGGCGGTGAAGTACCCGTCGACGGCCTCGACACGCACGTCCCGGGCCACCCCCGACGGCAGCCAGGCGTGCTCCGCGAACCACGCCTGAGGGCTCACGGGTGCCCGCCGGCGGGCGCGGCGCCGGGGTGACGTGGACCACCGTCGCGCACCAGGTCGTCGCGCACCAGGTCGTCGCGCACCAGGTCGGCGAGCACCGTGGTCAGCGCCTCGACGCCGAGCAGGCAGTCGTCGCGGTCGGCGTGCTCGTGGGGGGAGTGCGACACACCGGTGGGGTTGCGCACCAGCAGCATGGTCGTGGGCACCCCGGCGGCGGCCAGCACCCCGGCGTCGTGCCCGGCCCCGGTGCTCAGCACCGGGGCGTCGCCCAGCAGGGCCGAGGCCCGGGCGGTCAGCCCGACGTCGAAGGCGGTGGCGGCCGTCGCGGACTCGCAGACCGGTCGGACGCCCGCGACCCGGGTGACGTCGGCCACGACGGCGGCGACCGCGGCCGGGGACTCGCTGCGCACGTCCAGCCACAGCGTCGCGCCGGAGGCCACCGCGTTGACCGCGTTGGGTCGCACGTCGACCTTGCCCACCGTCGCCAGCGCGTCGTGCTGCTCGGCGACGGCCCGTGCCGCCAGGACGACCTGGGCCAGTCGCAGGACGGGGTCGTCGCGGTCGGCCAGCCGCGTCGTGCCGGCGTGGTCGGCCCGACCGGGCAGGTCGAACCGCCACCGGCCGTGGGGCCAGATGGCCGAGGAGACCCCGACGGCCCGGTCCAGGTGCACCAGCCCGCGGCCCTGCTCGACGTGGAGCTCGACGAACGTCCCGACCCTCGCCAGCGCCCGCGGGTCGGGGCCGAGCGCGTCCGGGTCGTGCCCGGCGACCTCGTAGGCCTCGGCCAGCGTCGTGCCGTCGGCGTCCCGGAGCGCCCGGGCCCGGTCGGGGTCCAGCGCCCCGGTCAGCAGCCGGGTGCCGGCGCAGGCGACCCCGAAGCGGGCGCCCTCCTCGTCCGCGCTGACCAGCACCCCGACCGGCCGCGACGGCCGAGGGCCGCGGTCGCGCAGGGCGTCCACGGCAGCCAGGGCCGACACCACCCCGAGGGGGCCGTCGAACGCGCCGCCCGACGGCACGGAGTCCAGGTGGGAGCCGACCACGACCCCGGGCGTGCCGGCGCGGACCGCGGCGTCCGGGTCGCCCCACCAGGCCCACAGGTTGCCGGCGCGGTCCTGCTCGACGTCCAGGCCGCGGTCCGCGGCCTGGGCGGTGAACCAGGCGCGCAGGTCGGCGTCGGTGCGGGTCCACGCGAACCGGTCGTAGCCGCCGTCGCCCCGCCGACCGAGGGGTTCCAGGTCCGCCCACATCGTGTCGAAGGAGTCGCGCCGGTCGGGCCCGTCGGCCACCTCAGCCCTCCCGCATCGGGACGCGGACCTGCTGGGCGTCGGCCGTCCGGTCGGCCACGTCGTAGCCCGCGTCGACGTGCCGGATGACGCCCATGGCCGGGTCGTTGGTGAGCACGCGCCGCAGCTTCTGCCCGGCCAGAGCGGTCCCGTCGGCCACGCACACCTGCCCGGCGTGAAGCGAGCGGCCGATGCCGACCCCGCCGCCGTGGTGCAGCGACACCCACGACGCGCCGCTCGCGGTGCTGACCAGCGCGTTGAGCAGCGGCCAGTCCGCGATGGCGTCCGACCCGTCGGCCATCCCCTCGGTCTCGCGGAACGGCGAGGCCACGCTGCCGCAGTCCAGGTGGTCGCGGCCGATCGCCAGCGGGGCGCTCAGCTCGCCCGAGGCGACCATGTCGTTGAACCGCTCGCCCGCGGCGGCCCGCTCGCCCAGGCCGAGCCAGCAGATCCGGGCGGGCAGCCCCTGGAACGCGATCCGCTCCTGCGCCCCGCGCAGCCAGGTGTGCAGGCGGTCGTGGTCGGGGAACAGGTCGAGCATCGCGGCGTCGGTGGCGGCGATGTCCGCCGGGTCCCCGGACAGCGCGGCCCACCGGAACGGCCCGCGGCCCTCGCAGAACAGGGGCCGGATGTACTCCGGCACGAAGCCCGGCACCTCGAAGGCCCGGGTGCAGCCGCCGAGGCGGGCCTCCTCCCGGATGCTGTTGCCGTAGTCGAACGCCTGGGCGCCGGCGTCGCGGAAGCCCACCATCGCCTCGACGTGACGGGCCATGGACTCCCGGGACCGGTCGGTGAAGCCGTCGGGGTCCTTGGCGGCCAGCTCGGCCCAGTCTCCCAGGGCGACCCCGCGGGGCAGGTACGACAGCGGGTCGTGGGCGCTGGTCTGGTCGGTGACCACGTCGACGTCGGCCCCGCGACGCAACAGCTCCGGCAGCACGTCGGCGCAGTTGCCGACGAGGCCGACCGACAGGGCCCGCCGCTCGCGCCGGGCGGCCAGGCAGCGGGCGAGGGCGTCGTCCAGGTCGTCGGCCACCTCGTCCAGGTAGCGGTGCTCGACGCGCCGCCGCAGCCGGGTGGGGTCGACGTCGACGACGAGGCAGACCCCGCCGTTGAGGGTCACCGCGAGCGGCTGGGCGCCGCCCATCCCGCCGCAGCCGCCCGTCACCGTCAGGGTGCCCGCGAGCGTGCCGCCGAAGTGCCGGTCGGCCACGGCGGCGAACGTCTCGAACGTGCCCTGGACGATGCCCTGGGTGCCGATGTAGATCCACGACCCGGCGGTCATCTGCCCGTACATCGTCAGGCCGAGGGCCTCCAGGCGACGGAACTCCGGCCAGGTGGCCCACTGCGGCACCAGGTTGGAGTTGGCGATCAGCACCCGGGGCGCCCACTCGTGCGTCTGCAGCACCCCGACGGGCTTGCCGGACTGCACCAGCAGGGTCTCGTCGTCGGCCAGCGTCGTGAGGGTGCGGACGATGCCGTCGTAGCTGGCCCAGTCCCGCGCGGCCCGGCCGGTGCCGCCGTAGACGACGAGGTCGTCGGGACGTTCGGCCACCTCGCGGTCGAGGTTGTTCATCAGCATCCGCATCGGCGCCTCGGTCTGCCAGGACCGGGCGGTCAGGGTGGTGCCGCGCGCGGCGCGGACGGGACGGGCTCCGATCACGGGGTGCCTCCTGCGGTGGGTGCGGTGGGTGCGGTGGGTGCGTTGGGTGCGGTGCGTGCGGTGCGTGCGGTGGGTGCGGTGGGTGCGGTGGGGCTGGTCGTCGCGGCGCGGCCGGTCATCGGAGGGCCCCGACGACGCGTTCGGCGTCGCGCAGCGGCGCACCGCTGCGGACGTGGGCGACGGCGGCCTCGATCTCCGGGGACAGGAACCGGTCCGGACCGGGACCGGGGACGTGGGTGCGCAGACCGGTCAGCACGGCCGCGGTGGCGGGCGCCGGGGTCAGCGGGGCACGCAGGTCCAGGCCCCGGGCCGCGACCAGCAGCTCGACCCCGAGCACCCGGGTCAGGCCGTCGACCGCCCGGCGCAGCGACCGGGCGGCCGACCAGCCCATGGACACGTGGTCCTCCTGCATCGCGCTGGAGGGGATGGAGTCCACCGACGCCGGCGCCGCGAGCCGCTTGAGCTCGCTGACCACGGCGGCCTGCGTGTACTGGGCGATCATCAGCCCGGAGTCGACGCCGGGGTCGTCGGCCAGGAACGGGGGCAGCCCGTGGCTGCGGGCCTGGTCGAGCAGCCGGTCGGTGCGCCGCTCCGACATGCTCGCCACGTCCGCCACCACGACGGCGAGGAAGTCCAGGACGTAGCCGACCGGGGCGCCGTGGAAGCTGCCGTTGCTCTCGACCCGGCCGTCGTCGGTGAGGACGGGGTTGTCGACCGTGGCGGCGAGCTCGCGGCCGGCGACCGTCTCGGCGTGGGCGAGGGTGTCCCGGGCGCCGCCGTGCACCTGCGGCGCACAGCGCAGCGAGTAGGCGTCCTGCACCCGGGTGCACTCCGGGCCGCGGTGGCTCGCCATCACGCCCGACCCGGCGAGCAGGGCCCGCAGGTTGGCGGCGCTGTCGGCGATGCCGGGGTGGGGTCGCAGGGCGGCCAGGTCGGCGGCGAACGCGCTGTCGCTGCCCAGCAGCGCCTCGACCGACAGCGCGGCCGTGACGTCGGCGGTCTGCAGCAGCGTCCGCAGGTCCGCGCAGGCCAGCAGCAGCATGCCCAGCATGCCGTCGGTGCCGTTGAGCAGGGCCAGGCCCTCCTTCTCGTGCAGCTCCAGCGGCTCGATGCCGGCCGACAGCAGCGCCTCGCCCGCCGGGTGCAGCCGGCCCTCGGCGTCACGGACCTCGCCCTCGCCCATGGCCGCGAGGGCGCAGTGGGCCAGCGGGGCCAGGTCGCCGGAGCAGCCGAGCGAGCCGTGCTCGCGCACCACCGGCGTCAGTCCGGCGCTCAGCATCGCCGCGTAGGTGGTGGCCGTGACGGGCCTGACCCCGGTACGCCCGGTCGCCAACGTCGACAACCGCAGCAGCATGAGGGCGCGGACCACCTCCTGCTCCACCTCCGGGCCCGTGCACGCGGCGTGGGAGCGGACGAGCGAGCGCTGCAGCTGGGTGCGCCGTTCCGCGGGGATGTGCAGCGTGGCCAGCGCGCCGAACCCGGTCGAGATGCCGTAGTGGGGGCGCGGGTCCTCGGCCAGGGCCTCCACCACGGCCCGGCCGCGGGCCAGCGCCGTCAGCCCGGCCTCGCCGACGCGGACGCCGGCCCCGTGCCGTGCCACGGCGACGACCTGGGCCGGGGTCAGGGGGCCGGGGCCCACCTCGACGCAGTCCTCCGCTGCGCCGACGACTGCGGCCCCGGTGCCGCCCCCGGCGTCGTCTCCGGCGCTGACCCCACTGTTGTCCTCGGCGATGTCCACGTCCCCATGCCACCGTCCGGGCGGGGGGCGGCGCCACGGCCGCGGACCCACTACCGTCTGGTATCCCAGACAGCGGGCGCGTGCCCGGCGTCGACGAGGAGGTCGGGTGGCGACGGACCAGGTGCCCGCGGCCGCTCAGGTGCTGGCGATCCTCCGCTGGTTGTCCGGGCAGGCGGCGCCGGTGCCCGCCGCCTCGGTGAGCCGGGAGCTCGGGCTGCCCCGGTCCACGACGTACCACCTGCTGGCCGAGCTGTGCCGGCAGGGCTTCGTCGTCCACCTGCCGGAGCAGCGCCGCTACGCCCTGGGCGTGGCGGCCTACGAGATCGGGCACGGCTACACCCGGCAGGCCTCGTTGCAGCGCTTCGCCCGCGCGCCGATGGACCGGCTCGTCGCGGCCACCGGTCACACCGCTCACCTGGCCGTGCTGCTGGGGGCCGAGGTCGTCTACGTCATCGAGGACCGTGCCCCGGGGCGGGCCCCCTTGGTCAGCGACGTCGGGGTCCGGCTGCCCGCCCACCTGACCGCCACCGGGCGGGCGATGCTGGCCGCCCTGCCGGCTGCCCACGTCCGGGCCCTGTTCGGCGAGCGGTCGGCGTTCGTGCTGCGCCACGAGGCCGGGCCGACGTCGCCGTCGCGGCTGCGGGGGCTGCTGGTCGACACCCGACGCCGGGGCTGGGCGGTCGAGGAGGACGAGGTGACCCCCGGCTTCGCCTCGGTCGCCGCGGCCGTCCGCGACGCCGCCGGCCACCCGGTCGCCGCGGTCGCGGTCACGTTCCCCGCCGCCGAGGTACCCCGGACCGCCCGGACCGGGCTCGCCGCCGCGGTCGTGCTCACCGCCGGCGAGCTGACCCGCCGGGTGGGAGGCACCTGAGGCACCCGGGGCGCCTGGGACGTCGAACCGTCATCACGGGCCCACCACCCGTAGCATCACGTCCCATGGATCCTGATTCACGCCCCGGCCACGAGCGAAGTCCCGGCGTCACGGCGGGCGGAACGCTCCTCTGATGGAGATCGCCCTATCGCTCCTGCTCGGGTTCGTCGTCGTCCTTCTCATCACCGCCGCCACGGGTTACTTCGTGGCCCAGGAGTTCGCCTACGTCGCTGTCGACCGGTCAGCGCTGGCCGCCAAGGCCGCCACCGGTGACGCGCAGGCCACTCGGACGCTGTCCATCACGCGTCGCACCTCCTTCATGCTGTCCGGGGCCCAGCTCGGCATCACCGTCACCGCCCTGCTCGTCGGCTACGTCGCCGAGCCGCTGATCGGTCAGTCCCTGGGGTCGATCCTGGGCGGCGTGGGTGTCCCCACCGGCGTGGGCGTGGCGATCGGCACCGTGCTCGCCCTGGTGGTGTCCACCCTGGTCCAGATGCTGTTCGGGGAGCTGTTCCCCAAGAACCTCGCCATCGCCAAGCCCGAGGCCGTCGCCCTCTGGCTGTCGCGGTCGACCCTGGCCTACCTGACGCTGTTCGGCTGGCTGATCTGGGTCTTCGACCAGGCGTCCAACCTGCTCCTCAAGGCGCTGCGGATCGAGCCCGTCCACGACGTCGAGCACTCCGCCACCGCCCGGGACCTCGAGCACATCGTCGAGGAGTCCCGCGAGAGCGGTGACCTGCCGGAGGAGCTGTCGCTGCTGCTGGACCGGATCCTCGACTTCCCCCACCAGGACGTCGAGCACGCCATGATCCCGCGCCACCGCGTGGACCACGTCGACCTCGACGACCCGCTGACCGACGTGCGCGTCCGGATGAGCCAGGGGCACTCCCGCTACCCGGTGCTGGACGAGACGGACGAGGTCGTGGGCGTCGTGCACCTGGACGACGTGCTGGCCAACGTCGACGACACCGCCACCGCCCGCTCGATCATGCGGCCCGCCCTGGTCGTGCCGACCCTGATGTCGCTGCCCGACGCGCTGCAGGAGCTGGGCCGCACCCGCAACCAGCTGGCCTGCGTGGTCGACGAGTACGGCGGCTTCGCCGGCGTGCTGACGATGGAGGACGTCGCCGAGGAGCTCGTCGGCGAGATCACCGACGAGCACGACGACGAGGACGGCCCCAGCGGGGAGTCCTCGGCCGACGGCCGCTGGCTCGTGGACGGCGAGGCCCACGTCGACGAGGTCGAGCGCCTGCTGGGCACCGACCTCCCGCACGGGGACTACGAGACCATCGCCGGGCTCGTCATCGCCGCCCACGGCGGCCTGCCCGGGGTGGGCGCCGTCCTCGACGTCGAGCTGCCCCCGGACCCGGCCGACCTCGCCAACGACGGCGACCCCGTGGTGCGGTACCTGCGCGCCGAGGTCGTCGAGGTCGAGCACCACGTGCCCGCCTCCGTCCGGCTGGAGCTGGTCCCGCTGCCTGCGCACGACCTCGAGCCCCAGGAGGCCCGGCGATGACCGACGACCCGTGGCTGATCGCCCTCATCACCACCGTCATCATCGCCGCCAGCGCGTTCTTCGTGGCCGTGGAGTTCGCCCTGCTGGCCGCCCGCCGGAGCCGGCTGGAGGACGCCGCGCCCAGCAGCGCCGCCGCCCGGGCCGCCCTGCGGTCCTCCTCGGAGCTGACGGTGCTGCTGGCCGGCTCCCAGCTCGGCATCACCGTCTGCGCGCTGGCGCTCGGGGCCATCACCAAGCCGGCCGTGCAGTACTCCCTGACCCCGTGGATCGCCGGGCTCGGCGGTCCGGACTGGGTCGCCGGGGTGGCCGGGTTCGCGCTGGCGCTGGTCATCGTGACGTTCCTGCACCTGGTGGTGGGCGAGATGGCGCCGAAGTCGTGGGCCATCGCCCACCCCGAGAGGTCCGCCACCATGCTGTCGATCCCGATGCGTGGCTTCATGTGGCTCACCCGGCCGCTGCTCACCGCCCTCAACGAGGCCGCCAACTGGTGCCTGCGTCGGGTCGGGGTCGACCCCGCCAACCAGGTCGCCACCGGTCACACGCCGGACTCCTTGCGACAGCTGGTCGAGCACTCCGCGGACGCCGGCGTGCTGGACCAGGAGTACTCCTCGCAGCTGCGAGGGGCGCTGGAGCTGCAGGACCTGCAGGTGCGCGACCTGCTCCGGACCGACGCCGTCGCCACCTCGGTGCCGCACGGGGCGACCGTGGCCGACGTCCAGGCCGCGACCCAGCGCTCCGGGCACCTGCGGATCCTCATCGGGGACGGGACGGTCGTCACCGGTGTCGTGCACGTGCGCGACACCCTGGCGATGGACCCGGAGCAGGGCGTCGAGGAGCTCGTCCGGGAGCCGTTCGAGCTGTCGGCGGACCTGCCGGTCCACGAGGCGCTGTCGCAGATGCGTCTGACCAGCACCCACCTCGCGGTCGTGATGGAGCAGGGCCGCCTCGTCGGGGTCGTGACCCTGGCCGATGTGCTCCGGCGCCTGGTGCCCCAGGTGGAGATCCTCGCCTCGGTGTCGCCCTCTCGGGCGGTGACGGTCCAGGCCTGACCGGCACCGGCCCCCGGTGCGGCCCCGTCGTCAGTGCGTCGTCAGTGCGGCGCGTCCCCGATGACGACGGGGCGGTCGGGGTCAGCGGTCCAGCCGGAGTAGGAGCCGGGCCACAGCCGCCCCGCGGGCAGGCCGGCGTGCTCGCGGACCAGCAGGGTGAAGCAGGCCGTGACCCCGGAGCCGCAGGACGCGACCACCTCGGCG
>NZ_JBPKAO010000003.1:0-131002 GCF_051216895.1 Aquipuribacter aurantiacus | reverse complement strand
CCCCCCCCCCCCCCGACCCGCTCGAACGCCGCCCGCAGCGCCTCGGGCGGCCGCAGCCGGCCGTCGGGTTCCAGGGCGGCCGACGCCGGCAGGTGCACCGCACCGGGGACGTGGCCGGGTCGTGGGTCCACGGGCTCGTGCTCACCCCGGTACCGGCCGGCCTCGCGGGCGTCCAGCAGGACCGGGCGACCGTCGGTCGCGCCGGCCAGGTCGACCAGCAGGTCCTGCGGCCAGGGCCGGACCTCGGGCGAGGTGCGCGCGCGGTGCACCTCACCCTGCTCCCAGGGCCCCGGCCACGCCGCGGTCCCGCCGTCGAGCAGGGCGGCGCGCCGGCCGGTGGCCCGCAGCAGCCACACCAGCCGGGCCGCCACGCGGCCACCGGCGTCGTCGTAGGCCACCACCAGGTCCTCGTCACCGATCCCGGCGGCCGCGAGCCCGTCGGTGAAGTGCTCCGGCGAGGGCAACGGGTGCCGGCCGTCGTCGGGCCCGCCCGGTCCGGTCAGCCACCGCTCCAGGTCGAGGAACACCGCCCCGGGCAGGTGGGCCTGCTCGAAGGCCGCCGTCCCGGAGCGGCCGTCCAGGTACCAGCGCACGTCGACGAGAACGGGGGAGGGCCGCAGGTCCGGGAGGTCGGCGGCACCGACCACCGGTGGGGGGAGCGTGGTCACGGTGCCCACGCTACGACCGGCGGGCCGCCGCCGACCGGGTGACCCCCGCGAACCGATTTGCCCCCCGGACCAGATCGGTCCACCCTGAGACCATCATGGTCGCAAACGACACCGAGCTGGTCCGGACAGCCGCGCGCGCGGTCCGCCCGACGCCCGACGAGATCGACGCCGCCATCCTGGACACGGCGGCGGAGGTCTTCGCCCGGCACGGCTTCGCCGGTACGTCCGTGCAGCAGGTCGCCGACGCCGTGGGCTACTCCAAGACCGGGCTGCTGCGCCGGTTCCCGTCCAAGCAGGCCCTGTACGACGCGGTCGTCGACCGCATCGCGCAGGCGCTGGAGCAGCTGCGGCAGCAGGTCGCCGGGCGGGGCCAGGAGCGCCGGGCCGACGCCGTCGCGACGATGGCCTCGGCGGCGTTCGCCCACCCGGGCGGGGTGCTGCTCATGCTCGAGGCGCTGCGCGCCGGCTCCGACCTGCCGCACGCCGCACGGCTCCAGGACCAGGCCACCGTCTTCATCCAGGACATGACCGTGGGGCTCAGCGACGGTCGCGACCAGCTGCGGGCGGTCCTCGCGATCCAGCTCGTGGCCAACGCCGCGATGCTCACCATCACCCCCGACGCGCCCGTGTTCGACCTGACGACCGGGCAGGTGCACGACCTCGTGGTCGAGATCGCCCACGACGTCCTCGGTGCCCCCGCCACCGCCTGAGCCGCACCCCCGAGCCGCACCCCTGAGCTGCCCGTCCCGAGCCGCACGTCCTGACCCGCACCCCCACCCGCCGCCTCGCGGCCCGCACCTCCGAGGACAGCCATGTCGTCGCTCCTGTACTCCTTCGGCCGCCTCGCCCACCGGCGCTGGCGCGTCGTGCTGCTGGTCTGGCTGCTCGTGCTCGGCGGGGCCGGCACCGCGGCGCTGACCCTGAACCAGGGCACGAGCAACGCCTTCTCGATCCCCGGCACCGAGTCCCAGGAGGCGCTGGACCGGCTCGGGGCCACGTTCCCGCAGGTCAGCGGGGCTTCCGTGCAGCTGGTCGCCCGCGCCGAGGGCGGTCTGGACGACGAGGCGGTGCTGCGCTCGGTCGAGCAGGTGGTCGAGCAGGTCGAGGCCGTGGACGCCGTCGCCGCCGTGCTCAGCCCGTTGACCGCCGACGGCACCCTGAGCGAGGACGCGCAGGTATCCGACGACCGGGACACCCTGCTGCTGACCGCCCAGCTGGACGTCAACCAGGACGGGGTCACCGACCAGCTGCGCGACGAGCTGTCCGCGGTGGTGGCCGACGCGTCGGGGCCGGAGGTGACCTGGGTCGCCGGCGGTGACGCGTTCGCCGCGCAGACCGTGGCGCTCAGCTGGGTCGAGCTCGTCGGTCTGGCCGTGGCCGCCGTCGTCCTGACCCTCACGCTCGGCTCGCTGCTCGCGGCCGGCATGCCCATCGTGGTCGCGCTCGTCGGGGTCGGCGTCGCGATGGCCCTGGTGTTCGCCTCGACCGTCGTGATCGAGCTGTCGAGCACGGCCCCCCTGCTCGCGGTCATGATCGGCATCGCGGTCGGCATCGACTACTCCCTGTTCGTCCTGGCCCGGCACCGCGACCAGCTGGGGGAGGGCATGGACCCGGAGGAGTCGACCGGGCGGGCCGTGGCGACCGCCGGCTCGGCGGTGGTGTTCGCCGGGCTCACCGTGATGATCGCCCTGGCCGGCCTGTCGGTCGCGCAGATCCCGTTCCTCACCGTCATGGGCGTCTCGGCGGCGCTGGCCGTCGCCGTCGCGGTGATGGTCGCCCTCACCCTGCTGCCGGGCTTCATGGGGATGGCCGGCCACCGGCTCACCCCCCGCCCCCGGGGCTCCCGCCGTGGCCGCCGCCCGGGCCCCGCGGCCGACGCCGAGGCCCCCGACCACCCGGGCCGCGACCACGCCGTCCGCCGCGCCGGTGGACCCGCCGGTCGTTGGCTGGCCGTCGTCACCTGGCGGCCCCTGGTCACCGTCGTCGTCCTGACCGCCGGCCTGCTCGTCGCGGCGCTGCCCGCCCTGGACCTGCGTCTGGCCCTGCCCGACGCGGGGACCGCGGCGGCCGACACCCCGGCCCGCACCACCTACGACCTGCTCAGCGACGAGTTCGGGGCCGGGTTCAACGGTCCGCTCATCGTGACGGGCGACATCGTGGCCAGCACCGACCCGCTCGGCCTCGTCGCCGACGTCCAGGAGCGGATCGAGGCCCTGGACGGGGTGGCCGCCGTGCCGCTCGCCACCCCCAACGAGGGCGCCGACACCATGATCGTCCAGGTCGTCCCCGAGGGCGCGCCGGCCTCCGACGAGACCCGCCGGCTGGTGCAGGACATCCGTGACCTGCGCGAGCCCCTCGCCGACGAGCTCGGGGTGGAGATCGCCGTCACCGGCGCCACGGCCGTGGCCATCGACATCTCCGACCGGTTGCTGCGGGCCCTGCTGCCGTTCGTGCTGCTCGTCGTCGGGCTGTCGCTGGTCCTGCTGGCCATGGTGTTCCGGTCGATCTGGGTCCCCGTGACGGCCGCGGTCGGCTACCTGCTGTCCATCGGGGCCGCGCTCGGCGCGGTCGTCGCGGTCTACCAGTGGGGCTGGCTCGAGGGCCCGCTGCACACCGTGGCCCTGGGGCCCGTCATCAGCTTCATGCCGATCCTGCTGCTGGGCATCCTGTTCGGCCTGGCCATGGACTACCAGGTCTTCCTGGTCTCGCGGATGCGCGAGCACTGGGTGCACGGCGAGGACGCCCGCGACGCCGTCCGCACCGGGTTCACCTCGGCGGCCAAGGTCGTGGCGGCGGCCGCGGTCATCATGTTCGCCGTCTTCGCCGCGTTCGTGCCCGAGGGGGACGCCACGCTGCAGCCCATCGCGCTCGGGCTCGCGGTCGGGGTGTTCGTCGACGCGTTCGTCGTCCGGATGACCCTGATCCCCGCCGTCATGACGCTGCTGGGGGAGCGGGCGTGGTGGCTGCCCGCCTGGCTGGACCGGCGGCTGCCGAGCTTCGACGTCGAGGGCGAGGGCCTCACGCACCAGCTCTCGCTGGCGGACTGGCCCGAGCCCGGCGCCGGACCGGGCGTGTCCCCGGGCGAGGTCGAGGTCCGTGACGTCGACCGCACCGGCTACCACACCCTGCCCGGACCGGTGTCCCCCCTCCCCCCCCCCCCCCCCCCCTCCCCCCCCCCCGGCGCCGGACCGGGCGTGTACCTGGGCGAGGTCGAGGTCCGTGACGTCGACCGCACCGGCGACCGCACCCTGCTCGGACCGGTGTCCGCCCTCGCCGCCCCCGGCAGCCTGCTCCTGGCCGTCGGTGGCGACCGGGCCGCCCGGACCACCCTGGCGATGGTGGTGGCCGGCCGGACGCCGCCCACCTACGGCGCCGTCAAGGTCGCCGGCGCGGTCCTGCCGCAGCAGGCGGCCTCCGCCCGACGCGCCGTCGCCCTGGTCCGCGCCGTGGAGGAGGACGACCTCGAGGTCGCCGTCACCGTGGCCGTGTCCGGACCGCGTCCGCCGGTCGTCGTGGTGGTCGAGAACCTCGAGCAGGCCGGCTCGCCCGAGGTCCGCCAGGCGGTCCTGGACCGGCTCGCCGAGGCCTGCCTGACCCGCGGCACCACGGCCGTCGTCACCGTCGCCTCGTACGAGGCGGACGGCCTCGCCCTGCCCGTCGACGTCCCCGTCACCTACCTGGACCTGTCGCCGCTCGTCGACGACGCACCCTCGGACGACGTCCTCGCCGACGACGCCCGGCTCCAGACCGTCGGAGGTCCCCGCTCATGAACCGCTCCACCACGTCCGGCCCGACCACCGGCCGCCTCTCGTCCCGCCGCGGCACCGCGGCCCGGGTCGCCGGGCTGGCCCTGGTCCCCGCGCTGGTCACCGCCGCCCTCGCCTGGGGGTTGTACGACCCGGTCGACGACCTCAACCGGATCGAGGCAGCGGTCGTCAGCCTCGACGAGCCCGTGGAGGTGGGCGGCGAGCTCGTCCCGCTCGGTCGCCAGGTGGTGGCCGCGCTGACGGCCGGCGTCGGGCTGGACGGCGAGCCGATCGAGGTCGAGGGGGCACCGACCGGCATCACGTGGACCCTGACCGACGAGGCCGGGGCCGAGGAAGGGCTGTCGAGCGGACGCTACGCCGCGGTCGTCACCATTCCCGAGGACTTCTCCGCCGCGGCGACGTCGCTGGGCGCCGAGGACCCGGACGACGCCAGCTCGGCCACGATCGACGTGGCCACCTCGGACGAGGGCCCGGTGGCCGACAGCGCGGTGGCCAGCGCCATCGGCGGCGTGGTCGCGTCCACCCTGGGCGACGAGCTCACCACCACCTACGTCGACAACCTCTACGTCGGGTTCTCCGACGTCGCCACCTCGTTGACCGAGGCGGCCGGCGGGGCGGGCGAGCTGCGAGACGGCGCCGGGCAGCTGACCGACGGGCTGTCGCAGACCGGTGAGGGGGCGGACTCGTTGGCGTCCGGCCTCGACGAGCTGAGCAGCGGGACGTCGCAGCTGGCCGACGGCACCGGTGAGCTGGCCGGCGGCGCCGGGGCCGGGGCGGACGGCGCCGCGGCGCTGGCCGACGGTCTGGACCAGCTGCGTGACGGCACCAGCAGCCTGCCGGCCGACACCCGCGCCCTGGCCGACGGCGCGGGCGGGGTCGCGGCGGGGACCGACGAGCTCGCGACCCAGCTCGGCCTGCTGGCCGACGGGCTCGACGAGGCGGCGGCCGGCGTCCTCGCCCTGCCGGAGGGGACGGGCACGCTCGCCGGCCTGGCCGGGACGGTCGACGAGGGCGTCGGTGGTCTGGCTGCCGGCACCGCCGGGGTGAGCGCCCTGGCCGGGCAGGCCCTGGACGCCTGCCAGGTCGGCGCGAGCCCCGAGTGCACGACCCTGCTGGCGCAGCTCGCCGCCACCGCCGACGGCGTCGCGGGCGGCGCGCAGGACCTGACCGAGGCCACGGGGGGTCTCGCCGCCGGCCTGACGGCGCTGGACGAGGAGGTCGCGCCGCTGCCCGAGGGCATCCGCGAGGCCGCCGACGGCGCGCAGGCCGCGGCCGACGGCACGTCGCAGCTGGCCGCCGGGGCCGGACAGCTGGCCGAGGGCACCGAGGCCCTGGCCGACGGCACCCCCGCCCTCGCGTCCGGCATCGCGCGGTCCGCCGACGGGGCGCAGGCCCTGGCGGAGGGGACCTCCCAGCTGGCCGAAGGGGTGCGTGAGGTCGACTCCGCCGTCGGCCGGCTGGCCGACGGCGCCACCGGTGCGGCCGAGGGGGCGGGCGAGCTCGCGTCCGGCACCGGCCGGCTGACCGAGGGCGCCGGCGGTCTGACCGACGGCGCCGACCAGCTCGCCACCGGGCTGTCGGATGGTGCCGAGCAGGTGCCGGTCTACGACGAGGCGCAGCGGGCGAGCCTGGCCGACGTGGTCGCGGGTCCGGTGGGGACGACGTCGGCCGGGACGGCGACGACGCAGGAGCGGGGCCTGGCCTACCTGGCCGTGCTCGCGCTCGGCATCGGGGCCCTCGTCACGTTCCTCGTCCTGCGACCGGTCCCGGTCCGCGCCCTGAGCAGCCGCTCGGGCTCGGTGCCGTTGACGCTGCGTGCGTTCGCCCCGGCGGCCGCGGTGGCGCTCGTGCAGGCCGTCCTGGTCGCGCTGGTGCTCGTCCTGACGCTCGACCTCGGCGCGGGCCGCGGGCTCGTGGTGGCCGCGGTCCTGCTGGTGGTGGGGCTCGCCCTGGCCGCGGCGAACCAGGCCCTGGCCGCGTGGCTGGGCGGGGCCGGACGGCTGGTGTCGGCCGCCGTGCTGGCGCTCAGCGTGCCGGTGGCCCTGGTCGGCACCGCACCGGGGGTGCTCGGGACCGTCGTGGGCTGGACGCCCGTGGCGGCCGCGGCCGACGCGATGCGGGCGGTCGTGCTGGCCGACGCGGCGGGCTCGGCCGTGGCCACGCTGCTGGTCTGGACCCTGGCGGCGCTGGGCGTCACGGTGCTCGCCGTGCGGCGGGTCCGCTCGGTCGCGCCGTCCCGGGTACGGCGCTTGACGACCCGGACCGCCTGAGCGTCCCCGGTCGTTCAGCGCGCCTTCACGGCCGACCCCGGGCCGGGGCGCGTCGGCGCCGCGCTGCTGGCCGGCCGGGTGGACATCGAGGCCCTGCCGGTCCGACTCCCCGGCGACCCGGTCCCGGCCGGCACGCGTGGACCGCGCCGCAGCGGGCACGGTGGGGGCATGGACCCTGCAGGCGGAACCGAGCGGCACCGCGTCGACGAGCCCATGACCGTCGAGGGCGCCCCGCCGGGACGCCGGGCGTCGACCCTGGCGGCCGGGGTCGTCGGCGTGGGCCTGATGGCGGCCGTCGACGAGATCGTGTTCCACCAGCTGCTGCGCTGGCACTCGTTCTACGACCGGTCGACCCCGGACGTGGCGATCATGTCCGACGGGTTGCTGCACGCGGCCGAGCTGGTGGCGTTGGTGGCCGGCGTCGTGTGGCTGCTGGACCTGCAGCGGGACGGCCGGCTGCACCGACCGTCCGCGGCCGCAGGGCTGCTGCTCGGTGCCGGGGCGTTCCAGCTGTTCGACGGGGTGGTCAACCACAAGCTGCTGCGCCTGCACCAGGTCCGCTACGACGTGGACCTGCTGCCCTACGACCTGGCCTGGAACGGGGCCGCGGTCGTTCTCCTCGGGCTCGGGGGCCTGCTGGCGTGGCGCGCCCGGGGCGGGCGCTGACCCGGTGACCGACCCGCTGGCGGCGCTGACGGCGCCGGTGCTGGTGAGCCTGGCGGCGCTGGGGTCCTACCTGCTCGCCGTGGTGCGGCTGCGGCTCGTCGGGCGGCGTCGGTGGCCGTGGCGTCGGACCGGCTGGGCGGTGCTGGCGGGGCTGACCGTCGCCGTGGCGGTGTCACCCCTGCTGCACGCGGGGGCGTCGGGGCACGACGGGCACGACGGGCACGACGGGCACGGCTCGGGCCCCGGGCCAGGGGTGGTCGGCGCGGGCACGGGGCTGCTGGACGGAGCCGTCGCGCACATGGTCCAGCACCTGCTGCTCGGCATGTACGCCCCGCTGCTGGTGGTGCTCGCCGCCCCGGTGTCCCTCGCGCTTGCGGTGGCCCCGCTCCGCTGGCGGCCCCGGGTGCGGGCCGTCCTGGGCAGCCGGGCCGTCGCCGTCCTCACCCACCCGGTGGTGGCCGCCGTCCCGGCCGTGGTCGGCATGCACCTGCTGTTCCTGACGCCGCTGTACCGCCTGAGCCTGGAGCACCCGTGGGTGCACCAGCTGGTCCAGCTGCACCTGCTGCTGGCCGGGTGCCTGCTCGTGCTGGCCCTCGTCGGCGGTGACCCGGTGCCGCCCCGCACCGGCCTCCTGCTGCGCCTGAGCGTGCTCGTCGTGTCCGCCGGCACCCACGCCCACCTGGCCACGCTGGTCTACGCGCGGGCCCCGCAGCTGCCCCCGGGCACGGGGTACGACGTCGTCCAGACCCAGCAGGCGGCGTTGTGGATGTACTACGGCGGCGACGTCGCCGAGGTGCTCCTCGCGGTGCTGGTGTGCGTGGGGTGGTACCGGGGCCGACGGCGGGGCCGGTCCTCGGATCCTCAGCTCCCCACCGGCCACACCTCGACCCGCAGGTCCGGCATCGGGAAGTCGCCCGGGTTGCCCGTGGCGAGGCCGGCGCCGATCGTGGCCGCACAGGCAGCCACGAGGCAGTCGGCCTGACGGAGCGTGACGCCGCGTGCGGCGTGGTCGCGTCTCCACCGCCCGGCGAGCTCGCCCTCGGCCTGCCGGACCGACAGCACGTGGAGACCCGCGAACAACGAGCGTGCGGCGCCGGCCTCGCTCTCCCGGAGGCCCCGGGCCACCTCCTCGACGTCGATCGCCGTGGTGAGCAGCGGCAGCCGTTCGCGCTGCAGGAGCCGCAGCCGCGCCACGGCCGGCCTGCCTCGCAGCACGTCGATCAGGACGGTGGTGTCCAGGACCAGCCCCGGCATCAGCCCGACCGCGACACGTCGGCCCGCTGGGCCCGGACCCACGCGGCGGGGTCGTCGTCCCAGTCGTGCCCGGTGTCGACGATGGCGCCGAAGGCCTGCTCCAGCGCCTCCGACCGTGCTCCGGGCGGCCCCGTGACCGCGACTACCGCCGGACCACCCCGCAGGCGATCCGGTCGCTGGCGTTGCCGGTCCGCTCGGTGAGGTCCAGGGCGGCGTCCCCGTTGGGGGTGTAGGCCGTCGGCGCGTCGCCCAGCGGGATGTTGCCGTAGTTGTCCGGCAGCGCGTGCACGATGACGGCGCGACCGACCACGTCCTCGGGCTCGAACCGGTCGGTGACGAACGTCGCGGTGGACCGGCCGCCCTCCTGCAGGTACACCACCGGCATGTCACCGGTGTGGTGGCCGTGGTCGGCGGCCGGCTCGCTCCAGTGCCCGTCCGCGGACACGAACCACGTGCTGGACGGCTGGTCGGGGTCCGCGACGCAGCCCGAGCCGTTGGCGGGGTCGTCGTTGGCGTGCACGTGGAAGCCGTGGAACGTGCCGCCGGCGGCGGCCAGGTCGGCGGGCATCCGCAACGAGACGACGACCCGGGTGCCCACCGGGTCGCGCAGGAACCGCACGCTGCCGACGCTGCGGCCGTCGAACAGCCGCATCGTCGTCACGTACCGCCCGCCGCGGGCGTCGTCGGCCGCGACCACCGCGGAGGTCTGCGCGGTCCCGGGGCTGCCCGTCAGGCCGGTGCGGTCCGCCGCCACGGACCCCCCGATGCTCAGGGCGGCTACCGCGAGAACTGCTGTCACCTGTCGCCTCATGCTGGACCTCTCCGTCGTGGTCGGTGCCGCTGCTCGCGACAGGGCGAGTGTGACTCCTGCCCTGACTGCTCACAACAGATGGCGGCTCCGGGCGGTCGCGTCCGGGGCCGGGGCGTGGCTGGGTCACACTTGACCGGGGCCGGCCGCCGGCCCACGACGACGGGGAGACGGTGTGAGCACAGGTCCGACGGACAGCACGACCGGTGTCGTCGACCCCCCGGTGCCGCCGGACAGCCCGCCCCGGCCACGGGGCGTGACGACGTGGGGCCTCGGGCGCACCGTCGCCTTCATCGCAGTCACGTCGCTGGCGCTGGCCGCGCTGGTGGGTGGGGTGGCGTTCGCCCTGCTCGCCCCGCTCCTGCGGGACGCCGGGCCGGGCGTCAACGCCGACGGCAGCATCGACGGCCTGATGACCTTCGACGGCCTGAGCAACCTGCACGTGGAGACCCCGGTCGACTACGAGCCGTCGCCGCCCGTCGGCGGCGACCACCTGGCCGTCTGGCAGGACTGCGGGTTCTACGACGCGGCCATCATCACCGAGGCGGGCGTCCACTCCCTCGAGCACGGGGCCGTCTGGGTCACCTACGACCGCACCCTGCCCGCCGACCAGCGGGAGCGGCTGGAACAGCTGGCCGCCGAGCACCCCTACCTGCTGGTGTCGCCCATGGCCGGGCTCCCGACCCCGGTCGTGGCCAGCGCCTGGGGGGTGCAGGTGCAGCTCCCGTCCGCGGACGACGAGCGGTTGCCGGCGTTCCTGCTCGCCTACCTGCAGGGTCCGCAGAACCCCGAGCCGGGGGCCCCCTGCTCCGGCGGGCTGTCGGGCACGGCGTCGCAGCAGTCACAGGTCTGACGCCGCCGGCTCACCCTGTCGGAGCGCGGGACGCCCGCGTAGTTTTGGGTCCGTGCACGCGCGACGTGGCGTGGGCACGAGGCGCCGGTTCCCAGCGGCGCACCCCGCCGACGAGGAGGTCCGCGCGTGAAGAAGCTCATCAACTCCCCGGAGTCCGTGGTCACCGACGCGCTCAAGGGCATGGCCGCCGCCCACCCGCAGCTCCGCGTCGACCACGAGAACCGGGTCGTCCTGCGGGCCTCCGGACCGGTGAAGGGCAAGGTCGGGCTCGTGTCCGGCGGAGGGTCCGGTCACGAGCCGATGCACGGCGGGTTCGTGGGGACGGGGATGCTGGACGCCGCCTGCGCGGGTGAGGTGTTCACCTCGCCCACGCCGGACCAGATGCAGGCGGCCACCCTGGCCGTCGACGGCGGCGCCGGCGTCCTGCACATCGTCAAGAACTACACCGGCGACGTCATGAACTTCGAGATGGCCGCCGAGCTGGCCGCCGCCGAGGGCGACGTGGAGGTGCGCTCGGTCGTCACCGACGACGACGTCGCCGTGCAGGACAGCCTCTACACCGCCGGCCGGCGCGGCGTGGGGGTCACGGTGCTGCTGGAGAAGATCGTCGGCGCGGCCGCGGAGGCCGGTCGTGACCTGGCCGCCTGCGAGGAGCTGGCCAGGACGGTCAACGGCAACGGCCGCAGCATGGGCATGGCGCTGACGAGCTGCGTCGTCCCCGCGGCGGGGACGCCCACCTTCACGCTGGGGGAGGACGAGTTCGAGCTGGGGATCGGCATCCACGGCGAGCCCGGTCGGGAGCGACGCAGGCTGGGTCCGGTGTCGGAGGTGGCGGAGCAGCTGCTCGAGCCGGTCCTGGCCGACCTGCCGGACGCCGGCGGGGCCCCGGTCATCGCCTTCGTCAACGGGATGGGCGGCACCCCCCTGATCGAGCTGTACGGGTTGTACGCCGAGGTGGTGAGGGTCTGCCAGGCGGCCGGGGTGAGCATCGCGCGCAGCCTGGTCGGGCCGTACATGACCTCGCTGGAGATGGCGGGGGCGTCGGTGACGCTGCTGCGCGCCGACGAGGACACCCTCGCGCTGTGGGACGCACCGGTCAGCACGCCCGGCCTGCGCTGGGGGCTCTGAACCGGTGGCAGCCGCCGACGTCGCGCACGTCGTCGACTGGCTGCGGCGGTTCGCCGCGGCCGTCGCCGAGCAGGAGAAGCACCTGACGGAGCTGGACCAGGCCATCGGGGACGCCGACCACGGCAGCAACATGCGTCGTGGCACGAGCGCGGTGGTGGCCGCGCTGGAGGACCCGCCCGCGTCGGTGGCGGCGGTGCTCAAGCTGGCCGGGATGACCCTGGTCACCACCGTCGGGGGCGCCAGCGGACCGCTGTACGGGACGTTCATGCTGCGGCTGGCGAGCTCCGCCGGTGACGTCGAGGAGCTGGACGCCGCCGGGCTGGGGGCGGCGCTGCGGGCGGGCCTGGACGGAGTGGTGGCCCGGGGCAAGGCCGCGGTGGGGGACAAGACCATGCTGGACGTGCTGTCCCCGGCGCTGGACGCCTACGACGCCGCCGTCGCGGCCGGCGCCGACGCCGCCGGGGCGGCTGCGGCAGCGGCCCAGGTGGCCCCCGGGCTGCGGGAGGCCACGGCCCCCCTGGTCGCGCGCAAGGGCCGGGCCAGCTACCTGGGGGAGCGCTCGGCCGGGCACGTCGACCCGGGGTCCGCCTCGACCACGCTGCTGCTGGAGGCGCTGGCGGACGCCCTGGCGGCGGGGTGAGCCGCGGATGAGCGCGGACGCCCGCGTCGGCCTCGTCGTCGTGTCGCACAGCCGCCACCTGGCCGAGGCCACGGTCGCGCTCGCGATGCAGATGGTCGCCGACGACCCGCCGCCGGTCGCGGTGGCCGCCGGCACCGACGACGGCGGCACCGGCACCGACGCCACGGCGGTGATGGCCGCGGTGGAGCAGGTGGGCGGGCCGGGAGGCGTGCTCGTGGTGATGGACCTGGGCAGCGCCGTGCTCAGCGCGGAGCTGGCGCTGGAGCTGCTGGGCGACCCGGGGTTCGAGGTGCGGCTCAGCCCCGGGCCGTTCGTGGAGGGGGTCGTCACCGCCGTCGTCCAGGCCGCGGGCGGGGCCGACCTGGCCGAGGTCGCGCGCGAGGTCGCCGCCGCGGGGCACGACAAGGGCGTCCACCTGGGCGGGACGGAGGCCCCGGACGGCCCGGACGGCCCGGACCCGGCAGAGGTGGCAGGGACTGCCGTCGTGGCGGAGGCCGAGGTCGTCAACGCGCACGGGCTGCACGCCCGTCCGGCCGCGGCGGTCGTGGCCGCCGCCCGCCGCCACGACGCCGACGTGCGGGTCAGCGACCTGACCACCGGCCGCGGACCGGTCGCCGCACGCAGCCTGCTCGGCCTGCAGGTGCTGGGCGCGGTCCGGGGCCACGTGCTCCGGTTCGAGGGGACGGGCGAGGGAGCGCGGGAGCTCGTCGAGGAGCTGGTGGCGGCGGTGCGCGCGGGGTTCGGCGAGGGGGCCGGGAGTGCGGCCGTCGAGGCGAGCGCCGCGGGCAGGAACGCGGCGCGCCCGGTCGAGGAGCCGCAGGCGCCGGGGGCCCTGCGGGGCGTGCCGGCCTCACCCGGGCGGGGTCACGGACCCGTCTGGTTCGCCGACGAGCTGCCGGCGCTGCCCGCGTCGGCGGCCGGCTCCCCCGGCGCGGAGCAGGACCGCCTCGACGCGGCGGTGGCCGAGGTGGCGGACCGGCTGGAGCGACGTGTCGCGGCCAGCACCGGCCAGCACCGCGAGGTGCTGCAGGCGCACCGGCTCCTGCTGCAGGACGAGGCGCTGCTGGGGCCCGCCACCGCGGCCGTGGCCGGGGGCGCCGACGCGGCCGTGGCGTGGCAGCAGGCCGTGGACGCCGTGGTGAGCGCCTTCGAGGGACTGGACGAGGAGTACCTGGCCGCCCGGGCCTCCGACGTGGCCGCGGTCGGGGCGCAGGTCCGCCGCGTCCTGGCCGGCGCGGCGCCAGGACTGCGACCACGCCCCGGCGTGCTCGTGGTGGACGACCTGGCCCCGGACGACGTCCACCTGCTGGCGCCCGACGTGGTCCGCGCCGTCGTCACGGTCCGGGGCAGCGCCACGTCCCACGCCGCCATCCTCGCGCGGGCCGCGGGCCTGCCGCTGGTCGTGGCGGCGGGCCCGGCGGTGCTGCAGCTGGCCGGGGGCAGCGTGCTGGCCGTCGACGGCGGCACCGGCGAGCTGGCGCCGGAACCCGGCGAGGAGCTGCTGCGCGGGTGGCAGGCGCAGACCGCGTCGGAGGACCTCGCCCGGACGGAGGCGCTGCGTCGGGCGCACGACCCGGCGGACACCCTCGACGGGGTCCGCGTCCACGTCGCGGCCAACGCGGCGGGGGTCCAGGACGCCCAGGAGGCCGCCCGTCAGGGTGCCGACGGGATCGGCCTGCTGCGCACCGAGCTCGTGTTCCACGGCCGGGACGAGGCCCCGGACGACGAGGAGCAGACCGCGCAGTACCTGGCCGCGGCGCAGGCGCTGGACGGGGCCCGGCTCGTCGTGCGGACCATGGACGTGGGGGGTGACAAACCGGTGCCCTACGCCGACCAGCCGGAGGAGGCCAACCCGTTCCTCGGCCTGCGCGGGGTGAGGCTGTCGCTGGCGCGCCCGGCGCTGTTCGCCGCCCAGCTGCGGGCCGTGGTCCGCACCGCGCTGCAGGCCCCGGTCGGGGTGATGTTCCCGATGGTCGCCACGGTCGACGAGCTGGTCCGGGCCCGGGCGGCGCTGCTGGCCGCCGCCCGCGAGGTGGGTGTGGCCGACGGTCTGCCCGCCGGCCTGGAGGTCGGCATCATGGTCGAGGTCCCGGCCGCGGCGCTGCGGGCGCAGCACCTGGGTCGGCTGGTGGACTTCGTGTCCATCGGCACCAACGACCTGACCCAGTACACGCTCGCCGCCGAGCGCGGCAACAGCCACGTCGCGGGCCTGGGGGACGCCCTCGACCCGGCCGTCCTGGCCCTGGTGGACCTCGTGTGCCGGCAGGTGGGGCCCCGGGTCCGGGTCGCCGTCTGCGGCGAGGTGGCCGCGGACCCGTTGGCCGCGGCCGTGCTGGTCGGGCTCGGGGTGCGCGAGCTCAGCGTGTCGCCCCGGTCGGTGCCGGGGACGAAGGAGCACGTCCGGGCCCTCGACACCCGGGAGACGGCCGACCTGGCCCGGCGCTGCCTGGAGCAGCCGGACGCCGCCGGGGTGCGTCGGTTGCTCGCGGGCGGGGGGTGACGAGCCCCTGCACCCGCGGCGAGGACCTTCGTCCCGGTGACGGCTCCCGGTGCTGCGTCATGCTTCGTCAGACGGGTTCGCAAGGGTGCGGCCCCGGATGGAGGTCATGATGGGCTACCAGACGGTCGTCGTCGGTTACGACGGTTCGGAGCACGCCGTCCGCGCGGTGGCTACCGCGGCCGACCTCGTCGCGGCGGGCGGCACGGTGCACGTGGTCACCGCGTTCCACCGTGAGCCGACGGGCGACCTGATGCGACGCCTCGAGCAGCTCCCGCCGGAGTACCGCTACGTCTACGACCCGGACGCCGCCGAGAAGGACAGGCAGTACGCCGCGCTCGTGCAGCTGCAGGGGCGAGGCGTGGCCTGCAAGGGGCATGTCGTGCCGGACGACGCGGCGACCGCCATCCTGGACGTCGCGCGACGTGAGGGGGCCGACCTCGTCGTGGTCGGCAGCCGCGGGCTCGGCGCGGTGACGCGGTTCCTGCGGGGGAGCGTCTCGTCCCGCGTCGCCGCGCACGCCCCGACCAGCGTGCTCGTCGTCCACGAGCCGGCTGCCGTCGCACCCGGGTGAGAAGCGCGGCCCGTTCTGACGGGCGGGAGGAGCACGTGATGGGACGGGACGAGGTCGCTGCGTGGGCGAGGCGGATCGCCGCGGCCCTCGCCCCGGGTACGTCCACGACCACCCCATGAGGTCGGGCCGGTTCCGCGGTCCCCTGGCCGTCGCGGGGGCCATCGGTCTGGCGGGCGCGGTGGCGTGGCACCGCTGGGTCACGCCCTGGCACCGGCGGTGGGGGGCCACCGACGAGGAGGCCGGCCTCCCGCTGCCCGGAGACGGGTTCGTCGAGGAGCCGTCCGGGCAGGTGACCCGGGCCATCACCATCGACGCCGAACCGGGGGCCGTGTGGCCGTGGGTGGTCCAGATCGGCGCCGACCGCGGTGGCTTCTACTCCTACGACTGGCTGGAGAACCTCTTCGGCCTGGGTATCCGCAGCAGCGACGTGGTCGTGCCCGAGTGGCAGCAGCGCGCGGTCGGTGACCTGGTCCTCGCGGACGCCAGGGGGACCGGCGGCTGGTACGTGATGGAGGTGGTGCCCGGTGAGGCGCTCGCGCTGCTGGTGGGCGACGTCCGCGCCGGCCGCCCCCTGCGCCGGGACGAGGGGCTCCGCTGGGAGTTCCTGTGGACCTTCGCGGTCCGGCCCGCCCCCGGCGGACGCGCCCGGCTGCTGGTGCGCGAGCGCGCCGGCTTCGGCTCCCGGCTCACGGCGCTGCTCATGTCACCCGTCGGGTTCGTCAGCTTCGTGATGACCCGCAGGATGCTGCGCGGGATCCAGGACCGGGCGGAGGCGGCCACCGGCGACGCCTGAGGACGCAGGACCGGGACCAACGTCACTGGAGGACGGGACCGGTCCGGCGAAGGCTCGACCGGGCGGGAGCTGCTCCGCGAGGTCGCCGCGCCGATGCCGGGAGATGACCGCATCCCCCGTCCGTCGGGCCTGGCGACACGCCCCATCGCCGTCGTTGCGGGTCGAGGCGCACGACGTCGCCCTGCTGCGACGCACGCTGCGTGGCCTGAAGAGGCGGGCCGAGCGGGCACCGTGACCGGCCGGGCCCGGCGCCCCACCGGCGTCGGACCGACGCCTAGGCGCCCGGGGTGGCGCGGGAGGCCGTGAGCGCGGCGAGGTCGGTGTCGGTGCGGTCGGCGTAGGCCATCGCGAAGTCGGCCACCGCGTCGGCGAACTCCTCCGAGGCCCCGAGGTAGCCGCTCACCACCGCGGGGTCCCCGGCGCGGGCGTGCGCCCGGGCCAGGACGGCGCCGCAGAGGCGTCCGTAGACGTCCATCGCGTCCCCGGCGAGGGTCTCGAGGGCGTAGCCACCCTTCATGTCCCGCAGCTGACGGACGTAGTAGTCACGCCGAGGGCGGGTCGTGCCGCGCGCCCACCCGAGGAACGGGTCGCCGGTGGCCTGCATCAGGCGCTGACCCACCACCACCCGTCGCCCCTCGTGAGCCACGTCGTCCCCGGTGAGGTACGGCTGCAGGACGGACCGGCCGGCCTGCTTGACCTGCAGCAGGAGGACGTCGCCGTCCCCGGACTCCAGCAGCAGCACCAGTGCCCGCGTCCCGACGCTGCCCACCCCCACGACCTTGTGCGCGAGCCCCACGAGCGCGAAGCGCGACACCAGCACCCGGGCGTCGACGGGCAGGGTGTCGAGGTACTTCCGGAACAGCACGCCGGCCCGGCGCAGCACAGCGGGCTCGGCCTCTGCGTCGACCGGCACCAGCAGCGGCGGCCGGGAGCGGAACCGCGGTCGACCGTCCAGCGTCTCGGTGAGCCTGCGCACGGCGACGTCGCCGAGGCTGCGGCGGGACGCCTTGGCGGCGCGCTTGGTGGCGCCGACCAGACCGGTGGCGGCGACGCGTCGGACGAGGTCGTCCACGTCGACCCGGGCGTACCAGACGTCCAGCGGTGTCATCGCGGCCAGGGCGGCCATGGTCGTGCGGTAGGACTCGACGGTGGCGGCGGCCGCCCGCCGGACCCGCTTGTCCTTGGCGCCCGCGCCGCGGGCCGCGACGGCCACGCTCGCGGCGAGCCGCTTCACGTCCCACTCGAACGGGCCGGGGTACGTCTCGTCGAAGTCGTTGAGGTCGAACACGAGCCGGCGGTCGGGGGAGGCGAACATCCCGAAGTTGGCCAGGTGCGCGTCGCCGCACAGCTGCACCTGGATCGTGCTGGTCGGGGTGCGGGCCAGGTCGTGGGCCATCACCGCGGCCGAGCCGCGCAGGAACGCGAAGGGCGAGGTGGTCATGCGTTCGTGGCGCAGGGGGACCAGGGCCGGTTCCCGCGCGTCCTCCTGGGCGCGGAGCAGCGCCACCGGGTCCCGCCCCTCCGGGGCGGCGGGCAGCTCGGCGTGCGAGGCCAGGGGTACCTCCTCCCGCCTGGCCTCGCCCGACGCGTGACGCTCGGCGCGGCTGCGGCGCCGGTCCGTCCACCGGTACGCGCCCGGTCCGTCCTCGGCGAGGTCGGTTGCTGCTGCGGACATGGTGTTCTCCTCCGGTGCCTGCGTCGGGTGCGGGGGTCGACCTCGGCCGGCCGCCGTGTCAGCGGCGGGACGCAGCCGTCCTCGCCGGCGGGCTGTGCGGCGAGGACGACTGCTGGGGCGGCACCGGAGGAGCGGGTGGGTGGGGCCCCGTACGGTCCGGGTCGGTCCTTCCCGTCGGCGGGGCGTGCCGACCGCCGAGGCCGACCGCGCCGGCGAGGACGAGCGCGGCCGCCAGGCCCAGGAGCACGACGCCACCGACGAGGGTGGGGACGGCGACCGGGGTCAGCTCGGGCAGGCGGGCCCCGACGTCGACCACGACGTCCACGCCCGGGGTCCCGTCGGCCCCGGCCAGCACGAGACCCCAGCGTCCGTCCGTCGCCGGCCAGGTCAGCTCCTGCGGGCCGGTCCCCTCCACCGAGGCCACCCAGAAGTCGGCGTCGGCGGGTGGCCCGGCCGAGGGCGCACCCTCCTGACGCTGGTAGAGGGCCGACCGGAACCCCAGCTCCTCGACCCGGTCGTGCTCGACGCCCTCCAGCCAGGGGTCGAGCGCCGACTGGGGGGCGATCCCGACGAAGACCTCTCCGCCGTCGGTCGCCGTGGCCCGGACGCGGAGGGTGCCCAGGCCCTGCGAGGACAACCAGTCCCCGGCCGCCGCGTCGACGTCCAGGTCGACGTCCTCGACACTGATGACCGCGGTCGGGCTGGACAGCGTCCGTTCGGGGGCGGTGGTGTAGCCGTCGGGGTCGCGTTGGGCGTCCACGGCGAGCGCCGTCCCGCCGAGGGCCACCAGGCCGGCGCCGGGGACCAGCAGCAGGAGCCCGGTCACCAGCGCGACGACCGCGCCGACCCCGCCCGACCGGGCGCCCGTCGGTCCCGTCCCGCCGGCACCGGGTCCACCGGCGCCGTCGGCGGCTACCGGTCGCGTGGGCGCGCCCGCAGGCTCGGACCGCGGGACCGCCGTCGGGCCGGCAGGCCCCGGCCCCACCGGCGGCACGACGTCGGCGCCGCCCTGGTCGAGCCGGAAGGGTGGGTAGGCGTCGGTCATCAGGGCCGCGTACGCCAGGACCCGCAGGACCCAGCGGTCCAGGCCGAGCACCAGGTCGAACAGCCCTCGCGGGTACCGGGCGGTGAACAGCAGCGCGACCCCCGCGAAGAGCACGAGCAGGCCCAGCAGACCGCCCGCGCCGACGGACCAGCCGCCCGGGTCCTGCTCGGCGGCGTCCGCGACCACGAAGGCGCTGCCGGTGACGACGGCCAGCACGAGGTAGTGCGGCAGGGCCAGCAGCCACCACTTGACCAGCACCAGTCCCCGGGACAGGCGCTGCGGGTAGGGGATGTCGAGGGTGGCCGGGTAGTCCGCGGCCTCGGACAGGGTGAACGGTGGGTAGCGGTCGGTGCCCAGGGCGCTGTAGCCGTAGTAGGAGACCCGCCAGCCCCAGCGGAGGACGCCCAGGTTGAAGTGGAACAGGCGACGCGGGTAGCGGCCCGTCACCAGGATGGCGACGAAGGCCACGACCGTGACGAGGACGAACGCCACCCACAGGAACGCGAGCACGACGTAGTGCGGCAGGAGCAGGACCCACTTCACGAGCCAGAGCCACCGGCTCAGCGGCTCCTGGAGGTGCGCGTGCACCAGCACCGGTGCGCCTGGGTTGCGAACTGGCCCTGCAGACATCTCGGCTCCCCAGCCGGTCCTCCTGCCTCGCGCCGACCCGTTCGGCGCAGCGGAGGCCTACCCGCAAGCACACACCTCACGGGTCGTCGGTGGGACGGGACGAAGGTCCTGAAGATCGGCCCGACGCGTGCGCGGGACGGCGCGACCTGCCGACCGGGGCCCGGGCCGCCCGGCCCGTCGCCGAGCGGGCCCTAGGTCCCGGTGGGCGAGGCCGGGGGATGTCTAGCGTCGTGGGGTGGACCTCACCGGTGGTCGTGGCGCCGTGCTGCTGTTCGTCTCCGTCTCGGGGCTGCTGCTGGCCGGCGGCGGGCTGTGGCTGCTCGGCGACACCGGTGCGGCCGGGCTGACGTGGGCGGTCGCGGCCGTCGTGGGGCTCGTCGTCTCGCTGGCGACCACCGCCCGGGCCGTGGCCCGGCGCCGTCCCTCGGTGGACGTCATCGCCGTCCTCGCGCTGGGTGGGTCGCTGGCGGTGGGTGAGCCGCTGGCCGGGGCCGTGGTGGCCGTGATGCTCGCCAGCGGGCAGCTGCTGGAGGCGCGAGCCACCGCGCGTGCCCACCGCGAGCTGCGGCTGCTGGTCGCCCGGGCCCCGCGCCGGGCCCGCCTGGTGCGGGACGGGACCGTCACCGACGTCCCCGTGGAGCAGGTCCGCCGCGGCGACCGTGTCCTGGTCGGGACGGGTGAGGTCGTCGGCGTCGACGGCCGGCTGTGCGGGCCGACCGCGCTGGACGAGTCGGCGCTGACGGGGGAGCCGCTGCCGGTCGACCGGGGCACCGGTGACGACGTGCGCAGCGGCGTGGTGGTCTCAGGAGCGCCGGTGGAGCTCATCGCCACGTCGCTGGCCGAGGAGTCCACCTACGCGGGCGTCGTGCGCCTGGTGGCCCAGGCCCAGGCCGGCAGCGCCCCGCTGGTGCGCACGGCCGACCGGTTCGCCGTCCTGTTCGTGCCGCTGACCCTGCTGCTCGCCGCCGCGGCGTGGGCGTGGAGCGGGGACCCGGTGCGTGCCGTCGCGGTGCTCGTGGTCGCGACCCCGTGCCCGTTGCTGCTGGCCGCGCCCATCGCGATCATGTCCGGGTTGTCACGGGCGGCCCGGCTCGGCGTCGTCGTCAAGGGTGGTGGGGCCCTGGAACGGCTCGCCTCGGGCCAGGTGGTCCTGTTCGACAAGACCGGGACCCTGACGCAGGGGCGCCCGGAGGTGAGCGGCGTCGTCTCCGGCCCCGGGGCCGACGCCGACGAGGCGCTGCGTCTGGCGGCCTCGCTGGACCAGGTGTCGCCTCACGTCATGGCGGGGGCCGTGGTGTCCGCGGCGGCGGCCCGCGGCCTGGGGCTGACGCTGCCCACCCTCGTGCACGAGGAGCACGGGGCCGGGTTGCGGGGCGCGGTGGACGGTCACCGGTTGAGGATCGGGAAGGCGGTCTGGGCCAACGGCGACGGTCCGGCGCCGGCGTGGGTGGACCGGGCACGTCGGCGGGCCGACCTCGACGGCTCGCTCACCGTCTTCGTGTCGGTGGACGACCGACCGGCGGCCGTCCTGCTGCTGGCCGACCCGTTGCGCCCCGACGCGCCCCGGATGGTCCGTGCCCTGCGCGGGGTCGGGTTCGAGCGGGTCGTCCTGCTGACGGGGGACCGGCTGTCCACGGCCCGCTCCGTGGGGCGGCTCGTGGGGGTGGACGAGGTGCTCGCCGAGCGCGACCCGACGGCCAAGCTCGCCGCCATCCGGGCCGAGGGCGGCGACCGCGTGACGGTGATGGTCGGTGACGGCGTCAACGACGCGCCGGCGCTGGCCGCGGCCGACGTGGGCGTGGCCCTCGCCGCCCGGGGCGCGACGGCCTCCTCGGAGGCGGCGGACGTCGTGCTCACCGTCGACCGGGTCGACGCCCTGGCCGACGCCGTCCTGGTGGCCCGGCGGTCCCGCACCATCGCCCTGCAGGCGGTGTGGGTGGGCATGGGGCTGTCCCTGGTGGCCATGGTCGCGGCCGCCGGCGGGCTGCTGGCCCCCACGGCCGGCGCCCTGGTGCAGGAGATGATCGACGTGCTGGCGATCGGGATCGCCCTGCGGGCCGTCCTGCCCGGCCGGGTGCACACCGTGCGGATGAGCGGGACCGACCAGGACACGGCCGCCCGGCTCCGCCTGGAGCACGACGCGGTGTCCCGCGTGGTGGAGCAGGTGCGCACCACCGCCGACGCCCTGTCCGAGGACACCACCGACCTCACCGCCGTGGCTGCGCTGCTGGCCGAGCTGGAGGCGGTGCTGCTGCCGCACGAGCGGGCCGAGGAGAAGGACCTGCTGCCCCTGCTCGCCCGGGCCGTGGGCACCCCCCTGGCCACGGTGGGTCTGAGCCGCACCCACGCCGAGATCGAGCAGCAGGTGTCCACGCTGCGGCAGATGCTCCTGGGCGGCGCGGTCGAGGGGGCCACCGGCCCCGACGGCCCGGCGCGGGCGCCGCAGGTCCTGCGGACCCCTGACGCCGAGGACGTCGTCGAGCTGCGGCGTCTGCTGTACGGGCTGTACGCGGTGCTGCGCCTGCACGAGGCGCAGGAGGAGGAAGAGGTGTTCAGCCTGGTCCCGGTCCCACGCACCCGCAGGAAGGACGACCGCCACGGCCCGGACCGCAGCTGAGGCCGCCCGGCGGGCGTCGACCGGTCACCGCACGACGGTGACGGGGCAGGGTGCGCGGTGGAGCACGTCGCGGCTCACCGAGCCCATGACGGCCGACCGCAACGCACCGCGGCCCCGGGAACCGACGACGAGGAGGCGGGCACCGGTGGCGTGCTCGAGGAGGGCGTCGACCGGGGAGCCCTGGACGACGGTCGGTTCCAGGCGCACGTCCGGGTGGTCCACCGCGCACCCCGCCAGCGCCTCCCCGAGGAGCGTCCCGGCCTCCTGCAGCTGCGGCTCGTCCGGACCCACCACCTGGCCGTGCGGGTCCCGCGGCGCAGGGACGGCGAGCACCGCCCGCAGCGGGAGGCCGAGCAGCTCGGCCTCCTCGACCGCGAACCGCACGGCGGCCAGGGACAGGGCCGACCCGTCGACGCCGACCACCACCCGGTCTCCGGGCGGCGGCTCGTCCGCGGCCCCTGCTGCCGGTGGGACCACCATGACGGGGACCTCGGCGAAGACGGCGACGTGGCTGCTCGTGGAGCCGAGGACGGCTCGGGCGAGCGGGCCGTGCGAGCGGCAGCCGAGCACCACGAGGTCCCCGGGCCGCACGGCCTCGAGCACGACCGGGACCGGGTGGCCCCCGCGCACCGTCGACGTGACCGCCTGCTCGCCGAGCCGTTGCCTCGCGGCGACCGCGCCCTCCTGGGCGGCCCGGAGCGCGGGCGCGCCGGGCCGCGGGTGGGCCAGGGCCAGGACGGGGTCCGGCTCGACCGCCGTCACCAGCGTGAGCGGGACCGACCTGCGGTCCGCCTCGTCGATCGCGACCTGCAGGGCCTGCTGCGCCGACGGCGACCCGTCGAAGCCGACGACCACCCGGTCGACGTGGACCGCGTCCTGCCCCTCGACCTCCGTGCTGAGAGCTGTGCTCATCGTCGGACCTCTCTCTCGTCGTGCCCGCGTCGCCCGGGGATCCGGGCGTCCGGTCGGGGGCGGTTCGTCGCTCACCACCAGGGTCCTCGTCCGGCCCACGACGGCCAGGGCCTTAGGTCCTGCCCGGACGCAGGTCGGCCGGGCCGCCCGGGCGGCGACGGCGGGACGGCGCCGGGGTGACGGTCAGCCGCGTCGGGGGCTGAGGTCGCCGGCGGGCCCCGACCGCGGCATGGGCACCGCCGACCGGACGGTCGCGGCACCGTCGGCGGCGACCCAGGCCGCGACCTGGCTGCGCCGCCGGAACCCCAGCTTGGACAGCACCGACCTGACGTGGTTCTTGACCGTCTGCTCGGCCGAGCCCAGCCGCTCACCGATCTCACGGTTGCTGAGCCCCTCGCCGATGCCCAGCAGGACGCTCCGCTCGGCCGGCGTCAGCACCGCCAACGGGTCCGTCCAGCTGACGGGCTCCGGCCGCGTCAGCTCCTCGAACGGTGCCCGGCCGGCCGCCACGGCCAGGACGGTCTCGACGATGTGGCTGCCGCGCATGGTCTTGGCCACGAACCCACCGGCCCCCGCGGCGGCCAGGGACTCCGCGGCCTCCTCGGCCTCGACCACGCCGGACAGGACGACGAAACGGGTGCCGGGGGTGGTCAGTCGCAACCCGCGCATCACGTCCACGCCGGTCCCGTCGGGCAGGTCGAGGTCCACCAGGGCCACGTCGGGGCGCACCGCGGGTCCGCGGCGGATCGCCTCCGCGACCGATGCGGCCTCGGCCACGACCTCGAGGCCGGGGGCGGCGTCGCAGACCTCGACCACCCCGCGCCGGACGACCTCGTGGTCGTCGACGACCATCACCGTGACCCGCCGGGTCGACATCACGCCAGGGTAGGGACCCCGGACCTCGCCGCCAAGGTCCGCGGCGAGCCGGCCGGGCGACCGGGACCCACGGCCGCGTCCTCAGCGTCCGGCCCGCGCCGCCCCGGAGACGAGCAGCACGACCCCGGCGGCCACCAGCAGAGCGGGCGCCAGGTAACGCAGCTGCAGGGTCACCACGCCCCACTCCTGCGCCAGGGCGGCGACCGCCAGCAGGAGCATGAGTGCGCCCAGGACGAGTCGCCCCCGGTGCAGCTCCGCGGGCGGCGCGACGGCGCTCACCGGGTCACCTCGACGGTCCCGAGACCGACGTGCAGCAGCAGGACGAGCGGGTCGAGCCCGGGGCCCACGACCTCGGTGACCTGCGGCGACGTCCCCTGCTCACGGGTGCCGAGGACGTCCACCTCGCCGGTCCGGGCGCTGGCGGTGACGTCGACGGCCAGGTCGTCGGGCAGCAGGACCGTGATCTCGCCCAGGCCGACGGTGACCTCCGTGGTGCCCGGTGACGTCGCGTCCGGGGGGAGCTCACGCAGGTCCAGGACGAGGGAGCCCGCCCCCAGCTCGTACTCCCGCTCGAGCTCGGCCGCGGTCGTCGGGCGGTACGTGCGGTCCCCGGCGCCGTCCGCCAGCGGGACGCCCGGGACGACGCTGGTCAGCACGAGCAGCACGAGCAGGACGATCCCGACCGGGACCAGACCACCCGCATGGGGTGAGCGGGCCGTGAGGATCAGCAGGACCCCGACGGCCCCGACCGCCAGGGCGATCGCGACCGGCCAGGAGACGTCGACGAGGCCGCTCTCCTCTCCCAGCCACACCAGCCCCGCGAGGACCAGCAGGGTGCCGACGGTCAGCGCACCCACGGGCACGGGCGCCCTGACCGGTGCCTGCACCGTGGCGCTCATCGTCGGCCGGCCACGACGAGGACCGCGATGCCGGCGCCGAGGAGGAGCACCGGGCCGAGCAGGGAGGACGCCTGCGGCAGCACCTGGGAGACCAGGGCCAGGCTGCCGGCCACGACGAGGACGGCTCCGATCGCCAGGCTGGTGTCGTGCTGGGAGACCCCGGTCACGCGACCGACGCGGTCACCGGGCTGCTCGGCCGGGATCACCAGGGCGCCCACCAAGTACAGCAGCACGCCGGAGCCGCCGAACAGGGCCAGCAGGACGAAGCCGACCCGCACCACCACCGGGTCGACGCCCAGGTAGCGGGCCAGCGCCGCCGCGACCCCGAGGACCACCCGGCCCTGCTCGGGGCGTCGCAGCACGGGGGCCGGGGGGCCGGGTGGAGGACCGGGCGGAGGGCCCGGTGGTGGCCCGGAGCCCGGCGCGAGGGCAGCGGTCCTGACGGGGTCGGGGTCCAGCGGTCGTCGGTTCATGTGACACCTCCCGGGTGCTCGTCCATCCTCCGCCCGGGACCCCGTCCGCATCGAGGGACGAAGGTCCCAGCCCTCGACCCGGTGGCGCGGGGGAGGCGGGGGGCCGTCCGCAGGCCTGGGCTATCCGCTGCCGGCCGTGTCCGTCAGGACCTGCTGCATCAGGCGCGCGTAGGCCTCGGGCTGCTCGAAGGAGGCCCGGTGGCTCGCGGCCGGCACCTCGATCCAGGTCTTGTCCGGCGCCTGCAGCTGCTCGAACCACTCCCGGGCCGGGTCCACCCGACCCCGGGCCTCGTGCTCGCCCATCACCACGTAGACCGGCACCTCCAGCCGCGGCACGTCCTCGCGGAAGTCGAGCTCCTGCAGCTGGGGGTAGAGCAGGGAGTAGGTGTCCAGCAGGCCGCGGGCGGCGTTGACCCGGTCCATGAAGGTGTTCTCCGGCCCCCAGATCGTCGCGGGCATCTCGGTCGACCCGTCGAACTCCGGGTAGGCGTAGATGTCACGCTCGGCGGCGACGAGCGTGGTGTAGTCCAGCATGTCCTCGTAGGGAGGCGGTCCCTGCTCCAGCAGGTCGGTCGCCAGCGACGCGTCGCCGGTCGTGCGGGCCCACTGCGAGGTCTCCTCGTAGAAGATCTCGTCGGTCTCGCGGATGTCCACCATCTGCCCGGTGCTCACGAGGGCCCGGTAGTGCTCGGGCCGCTGCTGCACCGCCAGCACCCCGAGGACCGTGCCCCAGGACTGTCCGGTGAGCACCACCTGGTCCTCCTCGAACCGGGTCCGCAGGTAGTCGGTGACCGCCAGCGTGTCGTCCACCACCCGCTGCAGCGTCATGTCCTCGGTCGGGTCGAGGGCCGGGTAGGACTTGCCGGTCCCGGGCTGGTCCCAGGTCACCACGACGAAGTCGTCCTCGAGCGAGGGGTCCAGGCGCATCGCCCCCAGGTCGGTGCCGCCCGGGCCGCCGGCCAGGTGCAGCAGCACCGGGTCCTCCGTGCTCGACCCGCGGATCATCAGGGTCTGCTCGGTGTCGCCCACCGGCACGCTCACCAGCTCGGCGATGCTGCCCTCGACCGGGTCGCCCGCGGCGTCGACGACCGGGGCGGTCGACCCGGGCCGGGCCACGAGCGCCGCCAGCAGCAGCAGGGCCACGGCGGCCAGCGAGGTACCGGCCCAGCCCCACCGACCCATCCGGGGCGGGCCACCGATCCCCCGACGCGCGGCCACCTCCACGCCGTACCGGCTGCCGAGGACCATGGGGGCCAGGACGAGCAGCCCGTGCACGCCGCGTCCGGCCACGAGGGCGAGGACCCCCAGGACGGAGTCCAGCCGGACCGTGTCCACGGTGGCGCCGCTCGTGCCTGTCCGGGCCACCTCGAAGACGACGACGAAGAGGACAGGGGCCACCAGCAGGGCCCACCGGCTGCGCAGCAGCGCGCCCGACAGCACCCCGACCACGAGGGCGGCCAGCATCGACAGCAGCACCTCGGGGGCGGTCAGCGGACCGCGGGGAGTCAGGCCGGCGGACACCAGCCCGGCGACGGCCGGCACGGCCAGGCCGAGCACGGCCGACGTGCCGGGGGACCAGCCCCGACCAGGCGGGGCGGCCGCCGTCGCGGCGGCGTCGGTCGAGCGCCGCGGGGTGGTGGTGTCGTCCATGTCGTCCTCCCTAGGGGCCGTCCCTCACCGCAGACGCGGGCACGAGCAGCACCAGGTGCGCCACTCCGCAGGACGGCGGGGGGCCGCTTCGCGAGCCCGAGGTGCAGCCCGCCGGTGCTCCCGCACGACGAGCTGCGACGCCGCGGCCATGGCCAGGGCGAGGCGTCGTCGGTGGTGCTCGCCGTCCTCGTCATGGCCCCTCCGTCCCTCGCGGTCCGGCGTCACGACGAGTCTGCCCACCGGCGGTCGGTTCGCCGAGGGACGTTGGTCCCGCCCGGTGCAGGTTCCTGGCAACGCGAAAGCGGGCCCCCCGGAGGGGGCCCGCCTCGTGTCCGCGCAGGTCAGCGCGTGGTTGCGGTGATGGGGAGCGCAGTCGGATCAGATGTCGTAGTACAGCTCGAACTCGTGGGGGTGCGGCCGGCTCTGGATGGGCAGGACCTCGTTCTCCATCTTCCAGTCGATCCACGTCTCGATGAGGTCCGGGGTGAACACGTCGCCCTCGGTGAGGAACTCGTGGTCGGCCTCCAGGGCCTTGAGGACCTCGGGCAGCGTGGTCGGGACCTGCTGGATGTTGGCGTGCTCCTCCGGGGGGAGCTCGTACAGGTCCTTGTCGACCGGCGCGGGCGGCTCGGTCCGGTTCTTGATTCCGTCCAGGCCGGCCATGAGCATGGCCGAGAACGCCAGGTACGGGTTGCCCGAGGGGTCGGGCGCGCGGAACTCGATGCGCTTGGCCTTGGGGGAGGAACCGGTGATCGGGATCCGGATGGCCGCGGAGCGGTTGCGCGCGGAGTAGACGAGGTTGACGGGCGCCTCGAAGCCGGGCACCAGACGGTGGTAGCTGTTGACGGTCGGGTTGGTGAACGCCAGCACCGCGGGGGCGTGGGCGAGCAGGCCGCCGATGTACCAGCGGGCCATGTCCGACAGGCCGCCGTAGCCGGCCTCGTCGTAGAACAGCGGCTCGCCGTCCTTCCACAGCGACTGGTGCGCGTGCATGCCGGAGCCGTTGTCACCGAAGACGGGCTTGGGCATGAAGGTGGCGGTCTTGCCGTTCTTCCACGCCGTGTTCTTGATGACGTACTTGAACTTCATCAGGTCGTCGCCGGCGTGCAGGAGCGAGTTGAACCTGTAGTTGATCTCGGCCTGCCCGGCGGCGCCCACCTCGTGGTGCGCGCGCTCCATGACGAGCCCGATCTGCTGCAGGGTCTGCACCATCTCGTCGCGCAGGTCGGCCTGGTGGTCGGTGGGGGAGACGGGGAAGTAGCCGCTCTTGTAGCGCGTCTTGTAGCCCCGGTTGCCGCCCTCCTCCTGGCGCGCGGTGTTCCACTGCGCCTCGATGGAGTCGATCTCGTAGTAGCCGGTGTTGGGCTTGGTCTCGAAGCGCACGTCGTCGAAGACGTAGAACTCGGCCTCGGCCCCGAAGAACGCGGTGTCCGCGATGCCGGTGCCCTTGAGGTACAGCTCGGCCTTCGCGGCGACCTGGCGGGGGTCACGGCTGTACGGCTCGGAGGTGAACGGGTCGACGATCGAGTGGGTCACGACGAGCGTCTTGGCCGCGCGGTACGGGTCGATGTAGGCCGTCGCCGGGTCCGGGATCAGCTTCATGTCGGACTCGTGGATGGCCTGGAAGCCACGGATCGACGAGCCGTCGAACATCTGGCCGTCCTCGAAGGCCGACATGTCGAACGCATCGGCCGGCATCGTGAAGTGCTGCATCACGCCAGGGAGGTCGATGAAGCGGACGTCGACGAACTTCACGTCCTCGTCGGCGATGAACTTGAGGACCTCTTCCGCGGAGCTGAACATCGGTTCTCCTGTCGCTCTGGGTTCTGGAGCATGTCACGCTGCCCGGGGGCGGCGGCGGGTCGGTACGGCACGGTACGGAGCCGCGCGTCGGACGGCACGCTAGGGCGTGGCCGTGTCGCGTCAGTGTCCCGTGTGTTTCGCGCATGTGACGACGCGGCGAGGCAGGTCACAGGCGTGTGTCCGCGAGGCGCCACGTACGCTCTGTGCGTGAGCGACGACAGCGGGAGGCCGGCCCTCGGTGGCTGGCTGTACGGACCGGGCGGCCCCAGGGAGCCCACGCAGGACTTCCCGGGGCAGCGGCTGGGGCGGCCGCCGTCGGGGCCCGGCTCGGTCGCGCCGATGATGCGACGGGTGCTCGCGCTGGTCGTCGACTGGCTGCTGGCCGTGCTGGTCGGGGACACCCTGCTGGCGAGCCTGTCGTCGTTCGGGCCGCTCGTCGTGTTCGGGGTGGTCCAGGTCCTGCTGGTCGGGACCATCGGGTACTCGATCGGGCACCGCGTGATGGGGCTGTCGGTGACGCGGGTCGACAGCGGGCCCCTCGGCCCGGTGGGCGCACTCGTGCGCACCGCCCTGCTGCTGCTGGTCATCCCGGCCGTGGTGATGGACGAGGACGGACGCGGTCTGCACGACCGGGCCGCGGGCAGCGTCGTCGTCCGACTCTGACGTACCGGTTCAGCGGCCCCGCATGGCCTTGCGGTCGGCACGGGCCCGGAACGGGTCGATGCCCTTGGGCACCGGCGCGCGGAGACCCCCGAGGGCCTGCATCCGCTTGACCACCGCGGTCACCTCGGCGCCGTTGAGCGCTCGGGGCAGGCGCATCATCCGGCGCGACACCTTGCGCAGCGGGGTCTGGTCCGGCCCGCTGCCGACGTAGAGCAGGTGGACCGGCACGCCGGAGGCCACGCGGGAGTGACGCTTCTTCTCGTTCTCGCCCAGGCGGAGCGCCCGGGGCAGCGGCCCCTCGACCAGCAGGACGATGCCCGGCTTGCCGACGGCCCGGAACACCAGGTCACCGCTGCGGGGGTCCGCGGCCACCGGCTCCTCCGAGGTGGTCCAGCCCCGCTTGAGCTGCTGCATGACGATGGCCGTGCTGCCCTGTCGGCCGTCGACCTGCGCGAACAGGGCCCGGTCGGCCCGACGCGTGAGGATGGCCAGCCCCACCAGCAGCGCCGCCATCACCGTGGTGACCACGCCCAGGACCCGGCTGAAGATGCCGTCGGTGAGCAGGAACGTCAGCGCGATGCCGACCACCAGCACCAGCAGCGCGGAGCCGAAGACCCACAGCGGAGCGGGCTTGTCGTACCGCGCCGTCAGCTTGTAGACCTGGGCGAACTGCTTCAGCCGCCCCTGCTTCTTGGGCGTGTCTGCTGCCGGTGCGGTGTCTTTGCGGGCCATGGGGACGAGGATACGGGGGCCGCCGACATCCCTCGCGCGCGTGGAGGCCGACGCCGGGCGCACCCCGCAGCGGCGACGCGCCCGCTACGGGGCCCGCCGGGAGACGTCGGCAGGGGCCGTGCCGACCGGTGCCCTCAGCGGGTGGCGGCGCGGGCCGCCAGGGCCTCGCGGTACAGCCGTCCGGCCCGGTAGCTGGAGCGCACCAGCGGTCCGGACATCACCCCGGCGAAGCCGATCTCCTTGGCCTCGGCCTCCATCTCGACGAACTCCTCCGGCTTGACCCAGCGCTCGACCGGGTGGTGGCGGGGGGTGGGGCGCAGGTACTGCGTGATGGTGATGAGGTCGGTCCCGGCCTCGTGCAGGTCGACGAGGGCCTGGTGGACCTCCTCGCGGGTCTCGCCCATGCCCAGGATGAGGTTGGACTTGGTGACCAGCCCCGCGTCGCGGCCCTGCGTGATGACGTCGAGCGAACGCTCGTAGGTGAACGCGGGCCGGATGGCCTTGAAGATGCGGGGGACCGTCTCGACGTTGTGGGCGAACACCTCGGGCGCGGCGTCGAACACCTGCTGCAGCAGCTCCGGCACGCCGTTGAAGTCGGGTACCAGGATCTCGACCCCCGTGCCGGGGTTGAGGGCGTGGATCTGCCGGATGGTCTCCGCGTACAGCCAGGCGCCGCCGTCGGGCTGGTCGTCACGGGCGACCCCGGTGACGGTGGCGTAGCGCAGGCCCATCTTCTGCACGCTCTCGGCGACCCGGCGCGGCTCGTCGCGGTCCAGCGGCTCGGGCTTGCCGGTGTCGATCTGGCAGAAGTCGCAGCGACGGGTGCACTGGCCGCCGCCGATGAGGAACGTGGCCTCCTTGTCCTCCCAGCACTCGAAGATGTTGGGGCAGCCGGCCTCCTGGCACACCGTGTGCAGGCCCTCGGACTTCACGAGCTTCTGCAGGGCCGTGTACTCCGGGCCCGTGCGCACCCTCGTCTTGATCCACGAGGGCTTCTTCTCGATCGGGACCGAGGCGTTGCGGGCCTCGATACGGAGCATCCGGCGGCCTTCGGGAGCGAGAGTCACGAGATCCACGGTACGCCCGGTGGCCGGTGTGCACCGCACGGGTGGTCGCCCTGCCGAGGGGCGGCGGCCGGTCCGCCGTCACGGCGGCCCAGCCCTAGGGTCGACGGCCATGGAGCTCCGGGTGTTCACCGAACCGCAGCAGGGCGCGAGCTACGACGACCTGCTGGCCGTGGCGCGGACGGCGGAGGAGTGCGGCTACGGCGCGTTCTTCCGGTCCGACCACTACCTGGCGATGGGCGACGGCGACGGGCTGCCGGGCCCCACGGACGCCTGGGTCACCCTGGCCGGCCTGGCCCGGGAGACGTCGACGATCCGGTTGGGCACCCTGGTCACGGCCGCGACGTTCCGCCACCCCGGTCCCCTCGCGATCGCGGTCGCGACCGTGGACGCCATGTCGGGCGGGCGCGTCGAGCTGGGCCTGGGCTCCGGCTGGTTCGAGCAGGAGCACGACGCCTACGGGATCCCGTTCCCGGACCTGGGGGAGCGGTTCGACCGCTACGAGGAGCAGCTCGCGATCGTCACCGGGCTCTGGTCCACCCCGGTGGGGGCCCGCTTCGGCTTCGAGGGCCGCCACCACACCCTCGTCGACAGCCCCGCCCTGCCCAAGCCGGTGCAGGAGCACCTGCCGGTCCTGGTCGGCGGTTCGGGCAGGCGGCGGACCCCTCGGCTGGCCGCGACCTACGCCGACGAGTTCAACCTGCCGTTCGCGTCGGTCCAGGACGCGGCCCCGCAGCTGGACCGGGTCCGGGCGGCCTGCGAGGCGGTGGACCGCGACCCGGCCTCGATGACGTTCTCCGTCGCGCTGACGACCTGCGTCGGGACCGACGCCGCCGAGGTGGCCCGCCGGGCCGCGGCGATCGGGCGTGACGTCGACGACCTGCACGAGACCGGTCTCGCCGGCACCCCCGAGCAGGTGCTCGAGCGGCTCGCGGCCTGGGCGGCGCTCGGTTGCGAGCGGGTGTACCTGCAGGTCCTGGACCTGCACGACCTCGACCACCTGCGTCTGGTGGCCGAGGACGTCATGCCGCTGGTGTGACGGGGTCCCACCCGCTGCGGCAGACTCGCCACCCGTCCCGGTGATGTCCTCCGGGTCCAGGTTCGGGGAGGACGTCGGTGGGCACTCGTCTCGTGCGTCGCTGCGCGAAGCCCGCCGCGCAGCTCGCCGCGGTCGGGTTCGGCCTGTCGGGCGTGCTCTTCGTGCTGTGGTGGCTCGTCACCCGCCGTCGACCCGTGGGCGAGGACGTCGTGGGTCGGATGTGGCACCGCGAGTCCTCGCCCGCCACCGGGGCCGAGCCCGAGGCCGTCGTGGCGGCCGAGGCCGAACCCCCGTCCGGCGTGGGGGCCGACGACGTCCCCGTGGTCCTGCTGCACGGCCTGGGCATGTCCAGCCGGTCGATGTCGGCCCTGCTGCGCGCGCTGGGTCGGCACACCCGGGCGCTCGCGCCCGACCTGCCGGGGTACGGGCGGAGCCCGCAGCCGCGAGCCGGGATGCTCGGCATCGACGAGCTGGCGCGGGTGGTGCTGGCCTGGATGGACGAGGTCGACGTGGCGGAGGCGGTCCTGGTGGGGCACTCGCTCGGCGCGCAGGTCGCAGGCGAGGTGGCCCTGCAGGCGCCGGGGCGGGTGCGTCGTCTGGTGGTCATCGCCCCGACGGGAGACCCCGAGCGTCGCAGCGTGGGCCGGCTGGCCCTGCACCTGCTGCAGGACGCCCGGCTCGAGCCCCCGTCGCTGCTGCTGCTGGCCGTGGGTGACTACCTGCGGGCCGGCCCCGGCCAGATGGTCACCCTGATGAGCCGGGCCATCCGTCGTGCGGTCGACCAGCTGCACGTCACGGTGGACGTCCCGTTGCTGGTGGTGCGGGGGGAGCGGGACCCGGTGGTCCGGCAGGCCTGGTGCGAGGACGTCGTCGCCGGGACACCGGGGGCCCGGCTGGTCGTCGTCCCGGGTGCGGCGCACGGGGTGGCCTTCACCGCGCCGCCGGAGCTGGTCCGGGTGCTGCGGCAGGAGCTACGGCGAGGTCAGGCCTCCGGCTGAACCCACCATCGTCCCGGTCCCGGTCCCGGTCCCGGTCCCGGTCCCGGTCCCGGCCCCGGCGTCCCCGGTGCGGTCGGCTGCCGGTCCGGCGGCGAGCAGCCGCTCGACGTCGGTGCGGAGGATCGCCGCGGCCGTCGTCTGGTCCAGCGGCGTCCCGGGCGACAGCAGCCCCAGCATCAGGCCGTCGACGCGGGTGAGCAGGGCCAGCGCCGTGGTCGGCACGTCGGCGATGAGGGCTCCCTCCGCGACGAGGCGACGCAGCCACCGGTGCACCGCCGCGTACGACGCCTCGACCATCCCGGAGTACATCGCCCGGCCCACCGGTGTCGCGTCGACACCCAGCGCGGACTGCGCGAGGGTGAACCAGGCCCGTGCGGGGCCCAGACCGGCCGGCGCACCACCGTCCACGGGCGGCAGGAACTGCGACATGCACTCCGACAGGCGGTCGACCGCCGGCACGGTCGGGTCGGCGATCCGGTGGTCGCGCAGCTCGACGGACAGGGCTCGACGGGCGATCGCCTCGCTGAGCGACTCCTGGCTGGGGAACCAGTACCGCATCGTGCTGGCGCCGATGCCCGCCCGCGACGCCACGGCCCTCACGCTCACCGCGGCGAACCCGCCCTCGGTGAGCAGCTCCTGGGCGGCGTCGAGGATCTGCTCCCTGCGGTCGACGCGTGTACCCCGGCCCACGAGGCGAGATTAGCACGGTGTACCAGACTATTGGTACGGTGTGCCAGTACCGCTCGGTCGGGCGGGGGACGTCGAGGAGAGGAGCAGGGGTGGTGGGGCTCGAGGGTGTCCGTGACCTGGTGGAGGGGACCGACCCGCTGTGGCAGTGGCTGACGGTGCTGCTGGCCGGGGCCGCCCCCTACGTCGAGAGCTACGGGGCCGGCGCGATCGGGGTCCTGGTCGGGGTGCCGGTGGGGGTGGCGATCGTGGCCGCCGTGGTCGGCAACATGGTGAGCATGGTCCTCGTGGTCACGCTGGGGGACCGGATCCGGCGTCGACGCGTCGACCGGCTCGGCCCCGACGCGCCCGAGCCGTCACCCCGGCGCCAGAAGCTCAAGCGGCGCTTCGACCGCTACGGCGTCGCCGGGGTCAGCCTGCTCGGTCAGACCCTGCTGCCCAGCCAGGTGACGTCCATGGCGATGGTGACGTTCGGGGCCGACCGCCGGGCCGTCGTGCTGTGGCAGCTGCTGTCGATCACCCTGTGGGGGCTGGGCTTCGGGCTGCTGGCCGCCGCCGGGATGCAGGTCGTCGACGCATGACGCCGGGGCGGTCGCGGACCGGTTGTCACGTGATGTTCAGACCTCGTTCAGACCGGGTGAACCCGCAGGTCATGACCGTGCGGTGCACGACTGTCCGCCAGGCCCTGTACTTTTCGTGGTGATGGAGACTATTCAGGGGGAGCAGCAGGTCTCTCGCACGCAGGTCCTGGGGTGGCGCCGGCTGTACGTCAGCGGGGTGGTCCTGGCCCTCGCGTTCGGGGCCCTGGCGGTGCTCACGGCGGCTGTGGCCGACCTCCCGCTGCGGGACCCGGACGGCTTCCTGGGGCCCAGCTACATCCGGCTGCCCCTCATCGCGCTGGCGATGATGCTGGTCGACGTCGTACCCCGCGTCGCGCGCCGGACCTACCGCGGTGGCGCGATCGGCCAGGTCGTCCGTGACGTCGTGCGTGAGCGGTGGTCGGGTCGACGGCTCGGGCTCACGGCGCTCGGGTTCGGCGTCTTCTACGTCTGCTACGTCGCCTACCGCAACCTCAAGAGCTTCCTGCCGTTCCTGCGCGAGGACCTGCACGACCCGTGGCTGGTCGACTCCGACCGCTGGCTGGCGTTCGGCAGCCACCCCGGCGACATGCTCCACGAGCTGCTCGGGACCGGGGCCAGCGCCGAGCTGCTGTCGTTCGTCTACATGATCTACCTGCCGCTGGTGCCGATCTCGCTCGCCGCCGCGCTGGTGTGGGGCGACAACATCATGCGTGGCGCCTGGTACGCCATCGCGCTCAGCCTGAACTGGGTGCTCGGCACCGCGACCTACTACATGCTGCCCGCGCTGGGCCCCATCTACGTGGAGGCCTACCGGTTCACGGACCTGCCCGACACGGCCGTGACGGGGTTGCAGGCCGCCTTGTGGCGCAACCGGGCCGAGGTGCTCGCCGACCCGTTCGCCACCTCGGCGGTGCACGGCGTCGCGGCGTTCGCGTCGCTGCACACGTCGATCACGCTGACGGCGGCGCTGATCGTCACCCTCACCCGGATGCCCGGCTTCGTCCAGTGGCTCACCTGGGCGTTCTTCGCCCTGACGGCCGTGGCCACGGTGTACTTCGGCTGGCACTACGTCCTGGACGTGGTGGCGGGCGCCTTCGTCGCGTGGGCGTCGGTGATGCTGGCCCGCGTCATGGTGGGCCGGTCGAGCTGGAGACCGTCCGCCGAACCGCCGGCCGCCGTGGCGCTCGAGGCGTCCCCGGCCGCCGTGACCGGGGTCCCCGGACGCTGAGGTCAGCGGTCCCGGCGGGTCGCCCGACGCGCACGTCGCGCCTCAGGCGGACGGCAGGGCCGCGAGCACCTCGCGCTCGACCAGGTCGAGGACGTCCGCCACGCGCACCTGCCGGCCGAGCTCGGCCGACAGGGACGTCACCCCGGCGTCCGGGATGCCGCACGGCACGATCGGGGCGGCCCAGGACAGGTCGCAGTCGCAGTTGAGGGCGAACCCGTGCATGGTGACGCCCCGCGCGACCCGGACGCCGATGGCCGCCACCTTGCGGTCCAGCCCGCCCGGGCCGGGGGAGCCGTCGCCGCGCACCCAGACCCCGGATCGTCCGTCGACGCGCCCGGTGGGCAGGCCGACCTCGGCGCAGACGGCGATCAGCGCCGCCTCCAGGGCGCGCACGTAGGCCACCACGTCGATGGGGTCGGGCAGACGCACGAGCGGGTAGCCGACCAGCTGCCCCGGGCCGTGCCACGTGATGCGCCCGCCGCGGTCGACGTCCACGACCGGGGTGCCGTCGCTGGGGCGGTCCGACGGGGCCGTGCGCTTCCCCGCGGTGTAGACCGCCTCGTGCTGCAGCAGCAGCAACCGGTCCGGGCCGCCGTCGGCGACCAGCGCGTGCTGCTCACGCTGCAGGGCCCAGCCGTCCAGGTACGGGACGAGCCCGCCGGGCCGTTGCACCACCACGTCGCCGCGGGGGCGGGTGGGGCCGGGGGTGGTCGTGGTCATCCGGCGTCCTCCGGGTCCATCAGGGCCAGCAGCGCGGCCCGGAACGCGGTCAGGTCGCAGTGCGCGGCGATCCGCTCGTCGACCAGCTCGCGGTCCAGCTGCGAGCGGGCCACGGTCGCGAAGGCCGCGCGCCCCTCGGTGGTGACCGACACGATCCGCCGGCGTCGGTCGGCGGCGTCCTGCGCCCGCTCGATGTGGCCCTGCCGCTCCAGCCGGTCCAGCGTGCGCGACATGGTCTGGTCCTCGACCTTGGTCCGCCCGGCGATCTCGTGCTGCGACAGCGGTCCACCCATGAGGTGCGCGATGACGCCGAAACCGGCGTGCGTCAGGCCGAACGTGGCGAGACCCTCGTTCCAACGGTGCTCGACCAGGCGGGCGGCCGTGGACAGGAGGCGCCCCGTGGCCCACCGTGTCGGGTCCTCCCCGCTCTCGGCCGCCGTGTCGCGAGCCGTCCCGCCGTTCTCGCCGCCCGGCAGGGCGTGGCCGGTCGGCATCACGTGCTCCTCGCGACCGGGTCCCATCCGACGAACGGTATCCGGTGACGCGGGGGATGACGCGGGCGGGACATGCCCTTACCCTACGCATGCTGATGGTTAGCCTACGAACTGATTGCGAGGGTCGTCGTGCCCGATGACACCCACACCCACCGCGCCGCCCCCCAGCCCGACCGGGAGCGCTCGGGCTCCCGGCTGCGCTGGCTCGTCCCGGCCCTGCTGCTGGTCGTGTGGCTGGCCGTCGCGGCGGTGGGCGGGCCGTTCCAGGGTCGCCTGGCGGAGGTGCAGGAGAACGACGCCGCGGCCTTCCTCCCCGACGGGGTGGAGTCGACCGAGGTCAGCGAGCTGAGCGCCGGGTTCAGCGACGACGAGACCTTCCCCGCCTTCGTGGTCGTCGAGTCGCCCGACGGGGCGCTGACGCCGGAGCAGCTGGAAGGGGTCGCCGCGTTCGCCGCCGACCTCCCGGGGCTGACGGTGCCCGTCGGCACGGCCGAGGACGACCTCCCGGACGTCGTCCTGCGGGACTTCCTCGTCGCGCCCGACCCCGCGGCGGCGCAGGCGCCCGGCGGGGGAGCCGTCCCGGTGATCCCGTCCGAGGACGGCGAGGCCGTCCTGCTGCTGCTGCCCTTCGACAGCGCCGCCGTGGAGGAACCGCTGGCCGACGGCGAGACGGCCGTCGGGGTGCTGGTCGAGGCGGTGCGCGACGCCGACGACGGGCTGCCCGAGGGGCTCATCAGCTACGTGGCGGGCCCCGCCGGGGCGACCGCCGACTTCGTCGAGGCGTTCGGCGAGATCGACGGCATCCTGCTGGGGGTCGCGCTGACCGCGGTGCTGGTCATCCTGCTGCTGGTCTACCGCAGCCCCGCCCTGCCGTTCCTGGTCATCTTCAGCTCGGTCTTCGCCCTCGCGGCGGCCAGCGTCATCGTCTTCTACCTGGCACGCGAGGGGGTCGTCGACCTCAACGGGCAGTCCCAGGGCATCCTCTTCATCCTCGTGGTCGGCGCCGCCACCGACTACGCGCTGCTGCTGGTGGCCCGCTACCGCGAGGAGCTCAGGCGTCACGACGACCGCTACCGCGCGATGGGGATCGCCTGGCGGCGGGCGTTCGAGCCGATCGTGGCCTCGGGCACGACGGTGATCCTGGGCCTGCTGTGCCTGCTGCTGTCCGACCTCGGCAGCAACCGTGGCCTGGGTCCGGTGGCGTCGGTCGGGATCGTCACGGCCATGGTCTCGGCCCTGACGTTCCTGCCGGCGGCGCTGCTGCTGCCGGGCCCGCTGGTGGCCCTGCTCGCGGTGGGCGCGGGGGCGGGGGTGCCTGCTCTCGTCGCGGTGCTGCTGGACGCCGACACCGCCGTGGTGCTGGGCCTGGCGGTCGTCGGGGCCCTGGTCGGTCTGGCCCTCACCGTGCTGGTGGGTCTGCGGCTGCGGGCCCGGCGTCGCCGCCGCGAGTCCGCGGGGGAGCCCACCGAGCAGGGCCGCTGGGTGTTCTGGCCGTCGGAGCCCCGGCTGGGCTCGGCGGACACCAGCGCCACGGGCGTGTGGGCCCGGTTGGCGCGCACCATCGGGCGGCGCCCTCGGCGGGTGTGGGTGTCCACGGTCGTGGCGCTCGGGGCCCTGGCCGCGTTCCTGCCGTTGCTGGACGCCGACGGGGTCGCGCAGTCCGACGTGTTCCTCGTCGAGGTGGAGTCCGTCACCGGCGGCGAGGTGCTGGCCGAGCACTTCCCGGCCGGCTCGGACTCACCCACCCTGGTCGTGGCGCCCGAGGCGGACGCGGACGCCGTCCTCGAGCTGGTGGCGGCCACCGACGGCGTCGAGTCCGCCACCCTCACGAGCGAGACCGGCCCCGACCCGACGGTCCCGGGCGACCCCGTCGTGGTCGACGGCCGGGTGCAGGTGGAGGCGGTCCTGTCCGACCCGTCGGACTCCCTCGCCGCCCAGGCGACGGTCGAGCAGCTGCGGTCCGACCTGGACGAGGTCAGCGGGGACGCCCTGGTGGGCGGGGCCACCGCCCAGCAGCTCGACGTGCTGGACGTGTCCACCGCCGACCTGTACCGGATCATCCCCGTGGTCCTGGTCGTCATCTTCGTGGTGCTCGCCCTGCTGCTGCGCAGCGTCGTGGCGCCGGCGCTGATCCTGGCGGCCAACATCTTGTCCTTCGCGGCCACCCTCGGCGCGTCGGCGCTGGTGTTCCGCTACGTGTTCGACTTCCCGGGGGCCGACCCCGCCGTGCCCCTGTTCGGGTTCGTGTTCCTGGTCGCGCTGGGCATCGACTACTCGATCTTCCTGATGACGCGGGTGCGGGAGGAGTCGCTGCGGATCGGCACCCGCCCCGGCATCCTCGCCGGGCTGTCGGTGACCGGGGGAGTGATCACCTCGGCCGGCATCGTGCTCGCGGCGACGTTCGCGGCGCTCGGTGTCCTGCCGATCCTGTTCCTGGCCCAGATCGCGTTCATCGTGTCGTTCGGCGTGCTGCTGGACACCTTCGTCGTCCGGTCCCTGCTGGTGCCGGCCCTGGGCTACGAGATCGGTCGCCGGATCTGGTGGCCGCACCCGATGTCCCGCGCCGACGCCCCCGGCGAGCTGGCGGCCCGGGCCCACGGCAAGCACGTCGACCCCGACGCGGTGCCCGTCGCCTGACCCCCGGGCCGGTTCGGTCCCGCCCGCCCGCCCGCCCGGCGTACCGACCAGCGACACCGGACGGTCGCCGGGCGGCACTAGGCCGTCGAGGCCGCGTGTCGTGTCGCTGGTCGGTACGGCGCGGGCGGTCGGTGCGAGCGGGGCGGTCGGTACGGCGCGGTGCGACCGGTGCGACCGGTGCGACCGGTGTGGCCGGTGCGAGCGGTGTGGCCGGTGCGACCGGTGCGAGCGGTGTGGCCGGTGCGGTCGGTGCGGTCGGTACGGTGCGGGTGGGGCGGTCAGAGAGCGGTGAGCACGGCGAGCGCGGCGAGCAGGGCCACCTCGACCCCTGCGCCGAGCACGTCGCCGGTCAGCCCGCCGAGGCGCCGGTGGGCGTGGGACGCCAGCGCGCCGGCCGCCACCACGGCGGCGAGCACGGCGAGCGCGGCGACCGGGCCGGCGAGGACCAGCCCCAGCAGCGCCAGCACCCCGGCCGGCACCCAGCACAGCGCCCTCGGCACCGAGCCCAGCACACCCGCCCCCAGGCCGCCGGCCTGGGCGGGGCGCGTCCCGACCGCGGTGAGCAGCGCCAGGACCGCGCGCGAGGCGGCCCAGGCCAGGGTGAGCAGCCCCACCACCGCCCACCACGGTCGGTCCTCGACGAGGGCCCCGACCGCGGCCGCCTGACCGCCCAGCACCAGCAGCAGCGAGGTCGCCCCGGCGGGCCCGACGTCGCCGCGGTGCATGACCTCCAGCGCGCGTTCGGGGGTGTGACCGGCGACCAGGCCGTCGGCGGTGTCCGCGAGGCCGTCGACGTGCAGGAACCGGGTGAGCAGCACGGCCACGCCGACGGCGACCACCCCGACGACCCCGGCGGCCAGACCCAGGAGCAGCAGCGCGGCGGCGACCGCTCCGGCGAGGAGCCCGACCACCGCGCCGGGCAGCACCGCCAGCGTCATGGCTACCGCGGCCGCGGTCCGGTCCACCGACCCGGGGGCCTTGACCGGGAGCAGGGTCAGGGTGCCGAAGCCGAGCCGCAGGCCGTCGACCAGCGCCCTCGGGCGCATCAGCCGTCCAGCAGGTCGGCGAGCAAGGCCGTCTCCGCCAGCAGCGACGCGGCGGCCCCGAGCAGGGGGAGGGCCACGAGCGCGCCGCTGCCCTCGCCCAGGCGCATCCCCAGGTCCAGCAGGGGGGCCAGGCCCAGCGCGGCCAGGGCGGGGGCGTGGGCGGGCTCGCTGGAACGGTGACCGGCCGCGAACCAGGCGGCGGAGCCGGGCGCCATCCGCTCGGCGACCAGGGCGGCGGCGGTGACGACCACGCCGTCCAGCAGCACCGGGGTGCGCCGGGCCGCGGCCTGCAGGTGGATGCCGGTCATGCAGGCCAGGTCCGCGCCGCCCAGCGCGCCCAGCAGCGCCCGCGGGTCCTCGCCGTGCTGCTCGGTGGCGCGGGCCACCGCCGCGGCCACGACGTCGGTCTTGCGCCGGAGGGCGTCGTCGTCCACCCCTGTGCCCCGACCCGTGGCGGCCGCGGCGGGCAGGTGCAGCAGCGCGGCCACCAGGGCGGCGGCGGGGGTGGTGTTGCCGATGCCCATGTCCCCGACCACGAGCAGGTCGGCGCCGGCGTCGACCGACTCGTCGGCGATGGCCCGGCCCGCCGCCAGGGCGGCGTCCAGCTCGCCGGGGCCCAGCGCGTCCTCGGTGTCGATCGGCCCGGACGACCGGCGCACCTTGTGGGCCAGGAGGGCGGGGTCGGTGCCGGCGGGCCAGTCCACGTCGACGGCCAGGTCGTGGGTGCGCACGCGGACGCCGTGGCGTCGGGCCAGGACGGTCGCCGCGGCGCCGCCGTCCAGGAACGCCCCCACCATCAGCGGGGTGACCGACGCCGGGAAGGCGGACACCCCGCGGACGGCGACGCCGTGGTCGCCCGCGACCACGTGGAGGTGGACCTGCTGCGGTGGCGGTGGCAGCGCCAGGCCACGGACGCCGGCCCACCAGACGGCGAGGTCCCCGACCCGCCCCAGGGCACCCGGCGGGGTGGCCAGCGACCCGAGGCGCGCGGCCGCGGCCGCGGCGGCCGCGGCGTCCGGTGCCGGCGGGGAACCCACGGCGGGGCTCGGGCTCACCGGCGCACGTCCCGGACGTCGAGCCGCTCCTCGACGGCCTGACCGGACTCGTCGCGCTCGACCACGTAGGCCCCCGCGCCGTCCCGCTCGACGACCGCCTCGGACAGCTCGGTGCCGCGGTACACCAGGCCCGCACCGTCGTCGGTGCAGTAGGTCCGACCGAGGGTCCCGTCGGCCACCAGGGAGTGCACCAGCGGGCGACGACGGGCCTCGGAGTCGTAGTGCACGCCGTTGTCGTACGGGATCAGCCCGAGGCCGTTCGTCACGGGGTCCAGGCCCGGGCCGAAGGAGTCGGTGGTCCCGCCGGTGTGCCAGCAGATCGAGCCCGCGCTCACGCCCCCCAGGACCACACCGGCCTCCCAGACCTGCCGCATGACGGTGTCCAGGCCGTGCGCGCGCCACACCGCGAGCAGGTTGACGACCGAGCCGCCGTTGACCCACACGACGTCGGCGTCCAGCAGGTGCCCGGCGACGTCGTCGACGCTCGGCATCGGGAACAGCGACAGGTTCGTGGTCTCCACCCCCGCCGCCTGCCCCGCCTCCAGGACCCAGGCGTTCCAGTGGCCCTGGTCGCCGCCCGCCGTGCCCAGGTGGGTCAGCCGCGGCGTGCGCCCGTGCACCCCCGACAGGTCCAGGCAGTGCTGGATCAGCGGCCCGAAGGCGATCCGGGTCCGGTGCCCCGGCACCCACCCCCCGGACGTGGCGACGATCGTGGGGGTGTCAGCGGGCACTGCTGTCCTCTCGGGTGGGGGGCGAGGTCCTGACGCCGTCAGGCCCCAGCCCCAGGTGCTCGAGCACGGCGCGGGCGCCGCGTCGGCCGGACACCAGCGCCCCCTGGATGGAGGGGGTGTCACGGTGGTCACCGACGACGAAGCGACCGTCGGTCAGGTCCACGGGGCGTCGGACGTCCAGCGGGGGCGTGCTCCGCGGCAGGGCGTGAGGGATCTCGTGCACGGCGACCTCGTCGCCCAGCTGCTGCTCGCTCGCGCCCAGCACCCGCGCCGCCTGGGTGCGGATGCTGCGCAGGGCGGCGGCCCGCTCGTCGCCGAACGTGCCCAGCACCGTCGTCGCGACCAGGTCCCGCCGCCCGTGCAGGCCCGGCGGCAGGTAGTCGGGGGCGCTGCGGCTTACCACGACCGTGTTGACCAGGCCGAACCGGCGCAGGTGCGAGCGGTCGCCGTCGACGTGCAGGTAGTGGCCCCGGCGCGCGACGGGCAGCGGCTCGGCGCTCAGGTGCCACACCGTGGTGAGCGCCCGGTCGGGTGCCGCCGGGCGCTCCAGCAGCGACGCGGTGGAGCGGGCCTCGCCGGCCAGCACGACCGTGCCGGCGACCACCGCGAACTCGCCGTCGGCGTGGACGCCGTGGACGGTCCAGCCGTCGCCGGTGGCGGTGAGCGACTCCACCCGGGCGCGGGTGCGGACGCTCCCGGCGGGCAGCGGGGCGGCGACGGCGTCGGAGAACGCCTGCATGCCGCCGGTGGGCAACCCGGGGGCGGCCCCCAGCCCCGCCTTGACGAAGGAGCGGAGCAGCAGGTCGACGTGGCGTCGGGAGGTGCTGCCGTCGGCGTCGGCGAGCGTGCCGGTGAGGAACGGCTCGACCACGTGCCGGCGCAGCGGCCCGTCCAGGCCCGCGGCGTCGAACGCGGCGTGCCAGCCGGTGTCGGGGGCCCGTTCGAGGCTGCGCACCGGCAGGGCCAGGGCCCGCCCGGCCAGCCGCGCCAGCCCGACCAGGTCCCGGACGGTCACCAGGCCCGAGCGCAGCACGCCCGGCAGGGCGTCGGGACGGCGGACGGGGTCGGCCAGCAGCGTGCGGGTGGTCGGGTCGTCGCCCCGGGCCACGACGACGCCGGCACCCAGTGCCTGCAGCCGCAGCGCGTCGACGTCGACGAACCACGGCAGGACGGGGTAGGTCGGGTTGAGCAGCTGGAAGCCCCGGTCCACCAGGACGCCGTCGACGTCGTCGGTGCGGACCCGGCCGCCCACGCCGTCGTCGGCCTCGAGGACGACGACGTCCAGGCCGCTGCCCATCAGCTCCCGCGCGCAGGCCAGCCCGGCCAGGCCCGCACCGACGACGACGACGTCCGCGGCGCCGGGCGGTCCCGAGGCGTCGACGGGGCTCCGACCAGGGGCGGTCACGGGACGAGAGGGCACGGCAGCACCGTAGTCGCCCGCCTGTGGACGGCGCCCGCGGGACCGGTCCCGACCGTGGTGGCATGGGGCGATGACGGGTGGGCCGACGCAGCGACGGGTGGCGGGCGCGACGGTGGCCGGGGTCCGCCTCGGCCAGCTCGTGGGGCGCGGGTCGACGGGGGAGGTGTGGGCGGGGACGGACCTCCTCGACGGGACCCGGGTCGCGGTCAAGCTGCTCGCCGGGGTGCCGGCGGTCGTGGACGGCGCCCTCGCGCAGCAGACCGGCCACCCGCACGTGCTGGAGGTGCGCCGGGTCAGCCACGACCCCCCGGCGGTCGTCACGGTCCTGGCCGGTGGCGGGTCCCTCGCGGCCCAGGTGCAGGCGCGGGGCTGCCTGCGCCCGGGCGAGGTCGTCACGGTCGTGGCCCCGCTCGCCGACGCGCTGGCCTGGCTGCACGCGCGCGGCGTCGTGCACGGCGACGTGAGCGCGACCAACGTGCTGTTCGTGGAGCGCGGTCGGCCCGTGCTGGGGGACCTGGGCTCGGCGGGCCTGGCCGGGACGGGGTCGCCCGTGGCGACGCCGGGCTTCGCGGCGCCGGAGGTGGTGGCCGGGGGCGACCCCTCGCCCGCGGCCGACGTGCACGGGCTGGCGGCCGTCGCGTGGCTCGCCCTGACCGGGGCCGTGCCACCCGCGGCCGAGGACCGGCTCCCGCTGCGCCTGCTGGTCCCCGAGTGCCCGGACGAGCTCCTCGACGCGGTCACCGCCGGCCTGGACCCGGACCCGCGGCGCCGACCCCCGCCGTCGGACCTGGCCGCCGCGGCCCGCGCCGCCACGGACGCCGAGCCGGTCGGCCTGGTGCCCTCCGCCGCCCTGGGCGTGCGCGCGGACGAGGCCGTCACCTACCGGGTGCGTGCCTCGGCGGCTCGGCAGCGGCCCTCGCCCGCACCGGGACGGCGACGGTGGCCGCACCCGCGGGGGGCCATGGCGGCGGCCGTGCTGACGCTGCTGCTCGTGGCGGCCGGTGGCGCGGTGAGCCACCGGCTCGGCGACCCGCCCCCGACGGTGGCGGCAGCCGACGACGCGACCGTCGCCACTACCGTCGCGTCGACCACCGTCCCCGGGACCTTGGACGGCCCGGGCCTGGAGCGGGAGGTCCGGGCCCTGGTCGGCGCGCGGCAGGCGGCGCTCCGCAGCGGCGACGTCGACCTGCTCGCCCGGGTGCACCACCCCGACGGGACGACCCTGGCCGGGGACCGGGAGCTGCTGCGCTCCGGGCCGGTCGACGTCAGCTACGAGGTGCTGTCCGTCGAGGCGGTGGGCCCCCTGGACTCGGTGGACGCCGCGGACGTCGCGGACCACCCGGACGACGACGGGGCCGTCGAGGCGGCGGTGAGTCTGACCACGACGACGGACGGGGCAGCGGCGGTCCTCGAGGACGTCGTCGTGCGGATCGACCAGCACGACGGCCGGTGGCTGGTCAGCCGGGTCGCGGGCTGACCCGTGCGCCGCCTACTGGTCGGCGAGCCAGCTCGCGGCGTGGTCCAGGTCACCGTGGACGAAGTCGAACCCGGCCTCCGACAGGGCCTGCGGGACCATCCGCTGGCTGGCCGTGACGTCCTCGGAGAACTCGCCCAGCACGATCCGGAGCGCGAAGCCCGGCACGGGCACCAGCGCGGGCCGACCCAGGGCGCGCGCCACGGTCCGGGTGACGTCGACGTTGCGGGCCGGGTGCGGCGTCCCCAGGTTGACGGGGCCGGAGACGTCGGCCGTCAGCAGGAACTCGATGGCCCGGACCTCGTCGACCAGCGTGATCCACGGCCACCACATCCGGCCGTCCCCGATCGGTCCGCCGACCCCGGCCTTGATGATGGGCAGCAGCCGTCCGAACGCGCCGCCGCCAGGGGCCATCACCAGCCCGGTCCGCAGCAGGACGGTCCGGATCCCGGCGTCGGCGGCCGGCTGCGCCTCGGCCTCCCAGGCCACCACGACGTCGCTGAGGAAGCCGTCGCCGCGGGCGCTGGTCTCCAGCAGGACCTCCTCGCCGCGGTCGCCGTAGTAGCCGACGGCCGACCCGGACAGCAGGACCGAGGGACGGGGGTCCAGCTCGAGCATGGCTGTGACGATGGTCCGCGTGCTGTCCACCCGGGAGCGGAGGATCGTCTGCTTGTAGGCCTCGCTCCAGCGCTTGTCCCCGACGCCGGCCCCGGCCAGATGGACGACCGCGTCGGTGCCGGCGAGCCCCACCAGGTCCACCGTGCCGGCCTTCGGGTCCCAGGTGACCTCGTCGTCGGCCGTCGCCGGGCGCCGGACCAGCCGGACCACCTCGTGACCCGACGCGCGCAGCGCGGGGACGAGGGCGGAACCGATCAGCCCGGACGCACCGGTGACGGCGACCTTCACCGGCTCAGAGACCCAGGTCGGACTCGAAGGCGCCGTCCTCGAGCCGCTGCTTCATGGCGGACAGGAAGCGCGCGGCCTCGGCCCCGTCGACGATGCGGTGGTCGTAGGACAGGGCCAGGTAGACCATCGAGCGGACGGCGATGGACTCGTTGCCCTCGCTGTCGGTCACGACCGTCGGCCGCTTGACCACGGCCCCCGTGCCCAGGATGGCGACCTGGGGCTGGTTGAGGATCGGCGTGTCGAACAGGGCGCCCCGGCTGCCGGTGTTGGTCAGCGTGAAGGTGCCACCGCTCAGGTCGTCGGGGCTGATCGAGTTGGTCCGGGTCCGCTCGGCCAGGTCGGCGATCTTCCGGGCCAGCCCCGCGATGTTGAGGTCGCCGGCGTCCTTGATGACCGGGACCAGCAGACCCCGCTCGGTGTCCACGGCCATGCCCAGGTGCTCGGCGCCGTGGTAGACGACCTCGTCGCCGTCGATGCTGGAGTTGACCACCGGGAACGCCTTGAGCGCCTCGACGGCAGCCAGGGCGAAGAACGGCAGGAACGACAGCTTGACGCCCTCGCGCTCCTGGAACGGGCCCTTGGCCCGGTTGCGCAGCGCGGAGACGCGGGTGACGTCGACCTCGACGACCGTGGTGAGCTGGGCCGACACCTGCAGGGACTCGACCATGCGCTGGGCGATGACCTTGCGCAGCCGCGTCATCTTCTCGCGGGTGCCCCGCTTGGCGGACACCTCGGCGGCCGGGGCGGCCTTGGCCGGGGTCTTGGGCGCCGCAGCGGGGGCGGGTGCCTCCGCCTCGGCGGGAGCCGGCTGCTGGGCGGCCTTCTCGGCCGCCTCGGCCGCGGCCAGGACGTCCTGACGGCGGATCCGGCCGCCGACCCCGGTGCCGCTGACCTCGGACAGGTCCACGCCCTTCTCAGCCGCCAGCTTGCGGACGATCGGGGTGATGTAGCCGCTGGCGTCGCCACCGGACACCGCGGACATGCCGCCGGTCGAGGCCGCGGAGCCACCGGAGGACTGGCCCTCGCCGCCCTTGCCCTGCTCGCTGGACGTGGTGGTCGGGGACGTGTCCAGCGCCGTGGGCTGAGGGACCTGCGACTCGGCGGAGTTGTACTGCTCGGCCGAGCTGTCCTGGGTGGTGGGCTCCTCGGCCGCGGCGTCCTCGGCGTCGGCGGCAGGCGCCTCGTCCTTCGGTGCCTCGTCCTTCGGTGCCTCCTCCTGCGCGGGCGCCTCGGCGGGGGCCTCGCCGCCGGCGTCACCGTCGGGCGCGGAGCCGCCGGAGGCCGACGGGTCGCCCACGACGACCAGGGGGGCGCCGACCTCGGCGGTCTCGTCCTCGCCGACGATGATGCGCAGCACCGTGCCCGCCACGGGGGAGGGGATCTCGGTGTCGACCTTGTCGGTGGCGACCTCGACGATGGGCTCGTCGACCTCGACGGTGTCGCCCTCGGCCTTGAGCCAGCGGGTGATGGTGCCCTCCGTGACCGACTCGCCCAGGGCGGGCATGACGATCTCGGTCCCGCCGCCACCCTGCTGGGTGTCGGCGGACGGCTTCTCGGCGGGCGCGTCCGCGGCCGTGCTCGGCGTGTCGGCCGGCTCGTCGGCGTCCTCGGCCGCGACCTCGTCCTGCGGCCCGGGGTCGCCGGACCCGGAGTCCTGGGAGCCCTGGGCGTCGGACCCGGACGAGCCGGAGTCCTGGGCGGCCGGCAGGTCGGAGCCGGACGCCTCGCCGGAGGAGGCGGGCTCGTCGGAGCCGGACGAGCCCGACGAGCCGTCGGACCCGCCGTCGCCGGACCCGCCGGCCTCGGACTCCTCGCCGATCACGGCGAGCTGCGAGCCGACCTCGGCCGTCTCGTCCTCGTCGACGCTGATCTCCAGGAGCGTCCCCGCGAACGGGGAGGGGATCTCGGTGTCGACCTTGTCGGTCGCGATCTCCACCAGGGGCTCGTCCTGCTCCACCCGGTCACCGACCTGCTTGAGCCATCGGGTGACCGTGCCTTCGGTGACGCTCTCACCGAGGGGCGGCATGTTGACCGGGTTCGCCATGTCTGGTCGTCCTCCGTCGTTCGTGCTGTGCGGGACTGGGCTGGCTCCGGTGGAGCCGAGGTCGGGCCGGGGGCCCGGGTGGATCAGGAGTGCGCGTGCAGGGGCTTGCCGGCCAGCGCGAGGTGGGCCTCGCCCATCGCCTCGTTCTGCGTCGGGTGCGCGTGGATCAGGGCGGCCACGTCCTCGGGGTAGGCCTCCCAGTTGACGATGAGCTGACCCTCGCCGATCTGCTCACCCATCCGGGCGCCGACGGCGTGCACGCCGATGACGGGACCGTCGACCTCGCGCACCAGCTTGATGAAGCCGGCCGTGCCGAGGATCTGGCTCTTGCCGTTGCCGCCGAGGTTGTACTCGTAGGTGGCGACCTTGTCCTCGCCGAGCTTCTCCTTGGCCTGCGCCTCGGTGAGGCCGACCGAGGCGATCTCGGGCTCGGAGTAGGTGACGCGCGGCACCATGGAGTCGATGACCGGCTGCGGGTTCAGGCCCGCGATCTCCTCCGCGACGAAGATGCCGTGCGCGAAGCCGCGGTGCGCCAGCTGCAGGCCGGGGACGATGTCCCCGACGGCGAACACGCCGTCGACGCCGGTGCGGAGCCGCTCGTCGGTCGGGACGAAGCCACGGTCGACCGTCACCCCGGCCTCCTCGTAGCCCAGGTTGTGGGTCACCGGGCCGCGGCCCACGGCCACCATCAGGTAGTCGGCGCGCAGCTCCTCACCGGACTCCAGGGTCACCGTGACGCCGTCGTCGTCCTGCGTCGCTCCCGTGAACCGGACACCGGTCTTGAAGGCGATCCCGCGCTTGCGGTAGGCGCGCTCGAAGGCCTTGGAGATGGCCTCGTCCTCGGCGGCCACCAGCCGGGGCAGCGCCTCGACGATGGTCACGTCGGCGCCGAAGGAGCGCCACACGCTGGCGAACTCCACGCCGATGACGCCGCCGCCCAGGACGACGACGCTGCCCGGCACGTGGTCCAGGGCCAGGGCGCCGTCGCTGTTGAGGATGCGTCCGCCGACCTCGAGGCCGGGCAGCGTGCGGGGGTAGGAGCCGGTGGCGAGGACGACGTTCTTCCCGCTCAGGCGCCGGCCGTCGACCTCGACGACCTTCGGCTCGACCAGTCGACCGGTGCCCTCGACGTAGGTGACCTTGCGGCTCTTCACCAGACCCTGCAGGCCCTTGTAGAGCCGGCCGACCACGCCCTCGCGGTACTTGGTGACCGCCGGCACGTCGATGCCTTCGAGCGTCGCCTTGACGCCGTAGGTCTCGCTGTCACGGGCGGAGTCGGCGACCTCGGCCGCGTGCAGCAGCGCCTTGGTCGGGATGCAGCCGCGGTGCAGGCAGGTGCCGCCCAGCTTGTCCTTCTCGACCAGGGCGACGGACAGCCCCAGCTCGGCCCCACGGAGGGCGGCCGCGTAGCCACCGCTGCCCCCGCCGAGGATGACGACGTCGAACTCTTCCTGCTCAGCCACGTGCTGCTCCTCGTACCTCTGCGTCGTTGCTGCGGGTCACCGGGCGGGCCCGGCCGTTCCTCCACTCATCCAACCACCTCAGCGGCTGCGCGCCTCCAGCAGCCGCACCAGTGTGGCCACGGACGCCCCGGTACCACCCTTGTGGACGTGGTCGTAGGCGCCGGAGTCGTTGAACCCGGGCCCGGCGATGTCGATGTGCGCCCAGGGCAGCGGGGCCCCGTCCCGCGTGCCGACGAACTCCTGCAGGAACAGCCCGGCGGTCAGCATGCCGCCGTCGCGCGAGCTCGCGACGTTGGCGATGTCGGCCACGGGGGAGTCCAGGCCACGGCGCAGGTGCGCGGGCAGCGGCATGGGCCACATCTGCTCGCCCGCCTCGCCGGCGCCGGACAGGACCTCGCTGCGCAGGGCCTCGTCGTTGCCCATGACGCCGGACACGCGTCCACCCAGCGCGACGACCTGCGCACCGGTCAGGGTGGCGACGTCGATGACGGCGTCGGGGGAGACCTCGGCGGCGGTGACCAGGGCGTCGGCCAGGACCAGCCGGCCCTCGGCGTCGGTGTTGAGCACCTCCACGGTGGTGCCGCCGTACATGGTGATGACGTCGCTGGGACGCTGGGCCGAGCCCGACGGCATGTTCTCGGCCAGGGCGAGGTACCCGGTCACGGCGACCGGCAGACCCAGGCGCGCGGCGGCGACGACGGTGGCGAGCACGGCGGCGGCGCCGGCCATGTCGGCCTTCATCCCGGGCATGCCGGCCGGGGGCTTGAGGGACAGCCCGCCGGAGTCGAAGGTGATGCCCTTGCCGACCAGGGCGACATGACCCCTGGCGCGGCTGGGGGAGTAGGTGAGGGTGACCAGGCGCGGCGGGCGGGTCGAGCCCTGCCCGACCGCGAGGATCCCGCCGTAGCCCTTGCGGGCCAGCTGCTTCTCGTCCAGGACGGACACCTTGAACGGCAGGGCCTTGGCCAGCTCCTGGGCCCGCTCCGCGAAGGCGGCCGGGGTCAGGTCCAGCGGCGAGGTGTTGACCAGGTCGCGGCACAGCCCGACGGCCTCGGCCAGCACGGCGCCGGTCTCCACCGCCGTCTTGGTGGCCTTGTCGCGGCGTCCGGCGGCGTGCACGAGGACCTCGGCGACCAGCGTCGGTGCGTCGCCGGTCTTGTAGGTGCGGAAGCGGTAGCCGCCCAGCAGGGCGCCCTCGGTCGCGGCGCGCACCTGCTCGTCGTCCTCGGCGGGCAGGACGAGCAGCACCGTGGCGGCCTTGCTGACGGCTCGCAGCGCGGCCCCGGCGGCCCGGCGGACGACGTCGGGGTCCACCGACCCGTCCTCGGCGGCCTCACCGAGGCCGACCAGGACGACCTGCTCGACCTCGAGGCCCTCGACCCCGGGCAGGCGCAGCGTGTGCGACGCCTTGCCGGTGAAGTCCAGCGCCTCCGCGGCCGCCTCCAGCGCGTGGACGCTGTCCGCGGGCAGGTCGTCGACCGCGACGGCCGCCCCGTCGGGGCCGCTCACCATCCCGACGACTGCGGCGTCGGCCCGCACGGACGACAGCTTCCTGCTGCTCAGCGTGGCGCTGGGGACGGGGGTGTGGTCGGCAGTGCTCACAGGGCTCCTCGGTCGGCCCGCCTCGTGGGCGGGGGCGTCTGGGTCGGCGCCGGTGCCTGGGCACGCGCGCGCCCGTCGAGACTACGGTGCTCGGGTGGCCGACACCTCTTCTCGCCCGCCCGACGCCCCCGGGGCACCGCAGACCCCCACCGAGCCGCCGGCGCCCGCAGCGCCACGGGGCGACGGGCTGCGCCGCTCACCCCTGCACGAGGCCCACGTGGCGGCCGGGGCGCGCCTGGCCCCGTTCGGCGGCTGGGCCATGCCGGTGGAGTACGACGGCGGCGGCACGCTGGCCGAGCACGCCGCGGTGCGCGAGCACGTGGGGCTGTTCGACGTGTCGCACCTGGGGACCGTCCTGGTCGGGGGCACCGGCGCGCTCGCCCACGTCGACGGTGTCCTCAGCAACTCCCTGGACCGGATCGGTGCGGGGCAGGCCCAGTACACGCTGAGCCTCAGGCCCGACGGCGGCATCGTCGACGACCTGATCGTCTACCGGGTCGCCGACGACGACCTGGTGCTCGTGCCCAACGCGGCCAACGCCGCGGCGGTGGTGCAGGCCCTGCGCGACGGCGCACCGGACGGCGTCGAGGTGGACGACGTGCACGCCGACGTCGCGGTCCTGGCCGTCCAGGGCCCGAGGTCCGACGCGGTGATGGCCGCGGTCGACCTGCCCCACGGGCACGCCTACATGTCGTTCGTCGCCACCGGCGGCAGCCGCCAGGAGCGGACCGTGGTCTGCCGGACCGGGTACACCGGCGAGCGGGGCTACGAGGTCCTGGTGCCGTCGGACCGCGCGCCGGCGCTGTGGGACGCGCTGCACCGGGCGGTGGTCGCCGAGGGCGGCCGCCCCGCCGGGCTGGGCGCGCGCGACACGCTCCGCACCGAGATGGGGTACCCGCTGCACGGCAACGACATCGGCCCCGACGTCTCGCCGGTGCAGGCCGGGCTGGGTTTCGCGGTGGGCTGGACGAAGTCGCACTTCGTCGGCCGTGACGCCGTGGTCGCCGAGAAGGAGGCCGGCCCGGCCCGACGCGCCCACGGCCTGCTGTCCCTGGGGCGGGGCGTCCCCCGCGCCGGCATGTCGGTCTACCGCCTGGCCGGCGACGCGCTGGGCGAGCGGGTGGGGACCACCACGTCCGGCACGTTCTCGCCCACGCTGCGGGCGGGGGTGGCGCTGGCCCTGCTGGACACGGCTGCAGGGCTGACGGCCGACGACGAGGTCGCCGTGGACGTGCGGGGCCGCCCGCTGCGGTGCCGGGTGACGCGCCCGCCCTTCGTGCCCTCCCACGTCAGGGACTGACCCGGTCCTCCGAGGTCGCCCCGTCGACCGGGACGTCGGTCTGCGGCCCGTCGTGCACCGGGGGCGAGGCCTCGCCCACCGCGCCGTCGTCCGGCGAGGTCGCGTCGGTGGTGGCCGCCCCGTCGTGCGGCCCGTCGTGCGGCCCGTCGTGCGCCCCGTCGTCCGGGGCCGGGTCCTCGGGCCAGTAGGCCGCGCGGGTGGCCGACGACGTGGCCAGGGCCACCGCCGCCCGCAGCGTCCCCAGGGCGACCAGGCCCGGTACGGCCAGCCCGGTGCGGGTCCCCAGGTCCTGGACCGGCAGCATGCCCAGCGCGTCCTGCGCCAGGTGCACGCACGGCTCGTCGCCCCGCTCGGCGAACAGCCACCACTGCCGCGACGTCGGTGACACCCGGTGGGCGAGGACGGCCGCGGCCGTCGTCACCGGGCCGTCCAGCACCACCGGCAGGCCCAGGGCGGCGCAGCGCAGCAGCAGGGCGGTGCAGGCGGCGACGTCCCCGGACCCCACGGCGGTGAGGATGCTCGGCACGTCCCGGGGCCGGGACCGCGCGCGACGCAAGCCCTCGCGGACCGCGGCGGCCTTGCGCATCCAGGCGGTGTCGTCGACACCGCTGCCGCGGCCGACCACCTCCAGCACACGTCGGCGCTGGGCGGCCCCGATGACGGCGGCGGCCGTGGTGGACCCCCCGACGTTGAGCTCACCGAGCACCACCAGGTCGTGGCCCTGGCCGGACAGCTCCTCCGCCAGCGCCACGCCCCGGTCGAGGGACTCCGCCAGCAGGTCGGGGTCCATGGCGTCCGTGTGGTCGAACGCCGACCCGCGCGGCCCGAGCGGACCGGCCACGTCCAGCTCCTCCGCCCGGACGGTCACGCCGAGCCCGGCCGCCACGGCGTGGGTGGCCGAGCGGCCGTCCCGCAGCGCCCGGAGGGTGACCGCGGTGTGGCCGAGCGGCAGGGCCGACACCCCGCGCACGGCGATCCCGTGGTCCCCGGCCAGCACGACGGCGGTGACCCGCTCCGGGGGGGCGGCCTCGTGGTCGCGCCGGACCCCGGCCCACCACACCGCCAGCCGTTGCAGCGACCCGGTCGCCCCGCTGGGGAGCATGAGGTCCTCGACCCCCTGGCGGGCCCGCTGCTCGGCCGCCCGGCCGGTGGGGCGCACGTCACGGGCGATCTCCTGCAGGTCGGCCGGTGTGGTCACCCCAGGAGTCTGCCGGTCCCGGCCGCCGGTGTCGTCGCACCCCCGGGCCGGGGGTGCCGCAGCGGGGCGGCCAGCCCCGCGGCCCGAACCACGACAGCCGCCGCTGAAACGTCGACTTTGTCACACCGTGTTGACGTGCGAGGCCCGTTTCGTCACTAATAGTGTCGGTATCGCCGTCACACGACGGCGTCCCGGGACAACCGGGCCCACAGACATTCGGGAGGAACCATGCGCAGGACCATCTCCGGTGCGGCGATCGCCGTGCTCGCCAGCGCCACCCTGCTCGCCGGTTGCGCCGACGACAGCGCCGACACCGACCCCGCGGTCGACGACCCGGCGGTCGAGGACACCATGGAGCCCATGGACGACGCCACGATGGACGACATGGCCACCATGGAGCCGACCGACGGCTGATCCAGCCAGCTCCGCACGAGGGCATCAGGGGAGACCCTGACCGGCCCTCGCTGCGTCCGGGGCCCTACCGTGGGGGCCGTGAGCCAGAGCTGGAGCGAGACGTGGACGTGGCGCTACGAGGACTCGACCGGCACCGTCGTGCCCGGTGAGACGTTGCCGCGGGGGTCGTTCCCGTCGCAGGCCGACGCCGAGTCGTGGGTGGGCGAGGCCTGGCGCGAGCTCCTGGACGGCGGCGTCGACGCGGTCTCCCTGCTGCGCGACGGCGAGCTGGTCTACGGCCCGATGAGCCTGCACCCGCCGGAGGCCTGAGCCACCGGCGGGACCCGCCGCCGGACGCACGAGAGCCCGTGCCGGGTCCCGGCACGGGCTCCCGTCCTGCGGGTCGACCTGGGTCAGGCCACGACGCGCTTGCGGGGCATGTCCTGCTTGGTGCGCGACGGGTCGCGCTCGACGACGTCGCCGAGGACCTCGTCGATGCGGGCCATGGCCTCGGCCGGGATGCGGACCCCCGCGGCCTTGACGTTCTCCGTGACCTGCTCCGGGCGCGAGGCGCCGATGATGGCGCCGGACACGTTGTCGTTCTGCAGCACCCACGCCACGGCGAGCTGCGCCATGGACAGGTCGAGCTCGTCCGCGACGGGCTTGAGGCCCTGGACGCGCTCCAGCACGTCGTCACGCATCCACCGGGCGATCATGTTGGCGCCGCCCTTGTCGTCGGTGGCGCGCGAGCCCTCGGGCAACGGCTGGCCCGGCTGGTACTTGCCGGTCAGGACGCCCTGGGCGATGGGGGACCAGACGATCTGGCCCAGGCCCAGCTCGGCGGAGGCCGGCACGACCTCCTCCTCGATGACGCGCCACAGCATCGAGTACTGCGGCTGGCTGGAGACGAACGGGATCTTGAGCTCGCGGGCCAGGGCGGCACCGGCTCGGATCTGGTCGGCGGTCCACTCGCTGACGCCGATGTAGTGCGCCTTGCCCGAGTGCACGACGTCCGCGAACGCGCTCATCGTCTCCTCGAGCGGGGTCGTCACGTCGTAGCGGTGGGCCTGGTAGAGGTCCACGTAGTCGGTCTGCAGCCGCTGCAGGGAGCCGTCGATGGCCTCCATGATGTGCTTGCGGCCCAGCCCGGTGTCGTTGTGCCCCTTGGGCCCGGTCGGCCAGTAGACCTTGGTCAGGATCTCCAGGCTCTCACGACGCTGCCCCTTGAGGGCCTCGCCGAGGACGGTCTCCGCCGCCGTGTTCGCGTACACGTCCGCGGTGTCGAACGTCGTGATGCCGACGTCGAGCGCCGCGTGCACGCACGCCGTCGCCGCGTCGTTCTCGACCTGCGAGCCGTGGGTGAGCCAGTTGCCGTAGATGATCTCGCTGATGACGAGACCGCTGCGTCCTAGGTGTCGGTAGTCCATCCCTCAATCAGACACCGCCGGACGGGGCCGACGCGAATCGCCGTCGGATCAGGGGCGCGGGGCCTCGCCGTGCTTGACCTTCACGTTGGGCCGACGCATCCGCCGCATCTGGGTCGCCCGGCTGATCGCGTACCAGCGCAGACCCTTCTCCTCCGCCGCGTCGGCCCCGAACCGCTCGGCCACGGCGCCCTTGACGGTGCGCGCGAGCAGGATGCAGTCCAGGACCAGGATGCCGAGCATCGTGTACATGCCGACCGCGGACACCAGGACGGCCGTCGAGTTGGGCACCACGGCCAGGAACAGCACCCCGAACGCGACGGGGAGGAAGTACTGGCCGACGTTGCGGCGCCGGTCGACCAGGTCGCGCACGTAGCGACGCACCTCGCCCTGGTCACGGGCCGGCAGGTAGCGCTGGTCCTCGGTCTCGTAGGCCTGGACGACCTTGGCCTGGTTCGCGCGGCGCTCGTCCCGGGCCTTGCGCCCGGCGGCCTTGCGGTCCCCCGGTACCAGGGGCTGGCGGTTCGCGGCCTGCGCGGCGGAGCGCTTGGGCGTGGGTCGGCCCTTGCCCGGGCCCTGCTCCTCGACGACGAGGGGGGTCTCGGTGGTGGTGCTGCTGCGCGCGCCTCGTCCGAACATGAGGACAGGGTAACCGCGGCGGTAGCGTCCGCGGCATGGACGAGGACCGCACCCCCGAGCAGGCCGGCACCGCCGCGACGAGCGAGCAGGCCGGCACCCCCGCGCCGCCCCGACCGTCCGAGGCGGTGGTCGCCGCGACCCGGGCCCAGGTGGAGCAGGACCTGCCCCAGGTGCTGCAGACCCTGCGGCGCCTGGTCGCGATCCCCAGCGTCGGGGCCGCGGCGTTCGACCAGCAGACGGTCGAGACGTCCGCCCAGGCCGTGGCCGAGCTGTTCCGCTCCGCGGGCATGCCCGAGGTCGAGGTGCTGCGCTCACCGCGCCCCGACGGCACCCCGGGCGCCCCCGCCGTCGTCGCGCGTCGCCCGGCCCCGGTGGGCGCGCCCACGGTGCTGCTGTACGCCCACCACGACGTGCAGCCCCCCGGTGACCTGGCCCTGTGGACGTCCGACCCGTTCGAGGCGACCGAGCGCGACGGTCGGCTCTACGGCCGCGGGGCCGCCGACGACAAGGCCGGCGTCTGCGCCCACCTCGCCGCGGTCCGGGCCCACCTGGCCGCCCACGACCCCGGCAGCGGCGTCGGCATCACGGTGTTCGTCGAGGGGGAGGAGGAGATCGGCTCCCCGTCGTTCCAGGCGTTCCTGGCCGAGCACGGCGAGCGGCTGCGCGCCGACGTCCTCGTCGTGGCCGACTCCACCAACGCGGCCGTCGGCACCCCCGCCCTCACCACGACGCTCCGGGGCATGGTCCAGGCCGTCGTCGACGTGGCCACCCTCGACCACACGCTGCACTCCGGCATGTACGGCGGTGCGGCCCCGGACCCGCTGGTGGTGCTGGTGAGGCTGCTGGCGTCGCTGCACACCGAGGACGGGGCGGTCGCGGTGGCGGGGCTGGACGAGCTGCCCGAGCACGCCCGGGTCGCCGCCGCGGCGCAGCAGGACTGGCCGCAGGAGCAGTACCGGGACGAGGCCGGGGTGCTGGCGGGGGTCGACCTGGTGGGCCCCGGGACGGTCGCGGCCCGGGTCTGGGCGGGTCCGGCGGTGACGGTCATCGGCATCGACGGCCCTGACGTCGCCCACGCGTCCAACACGCTGCAGCCGACGGCCCGGGCCCGGGTGTCGGTGCGGATCCCCCCGGGGGCCGACCCCGACACCGCCTACGAGGCGTTCCGGGCCCACGTCCTGGCGCAGCCGGCCGGGGGCGCGCGGGTGACGGTGACCGCCGAGGAGGGCGGCCACGGCTTCGCGGCCGACACCTCCTCCCCGGCGTACGCGGCCGCGCGCTGGGCGCTGGCCACCGCGTGGGGCCGGGACGCCGTCGACATCGGCGTGGGCGGCTCGATCCCGTTCATCGCCGACCTGGACCGGGTGATGCCCGGGGCCACCGTTCTGGTGACCGGGGTGGAGGACCCCGACTCCCGGGCCCACGGCATCGACGAGTCGCTGCACCTGGGCGAGTTCACCCACGCGTGCGTCGCCGAGGCCCTGCTGCTCGAGGCCCTGACGCCGCCGGCCTGACGGCTGGGCCGGGCGGCCCGCAGGGCCCTGCGGGCGGGGTCAGTCCCGGGCGGTGGGGCCCGGCAGGGCCAGCATCCGGTCGAGCGCGACCCGGGCCCAGTGGGCGGTCTCGTCGTCCACCCGGATCCGGTTGACGACGCGGCCGTCGGCCAGCGACTCCAGCGCCCACACCAGGTGCGGCAGGTCGATCCGGTTCATCGTCGAGCAGTAGCAGACGTCCCGGTCCAGGAAGTGGACCCGCTTGTCCGGGTGCGCGGCCGCCAGCCGCTTGACCAGGTTCAGCTCGGTGCCGATCACCCACTCCGACCCCGGCTCGGCCGCCTCCAGGGTCCTGACGATGAGCTCGGTCGAGCCGACCACGTCGGCCCGGGTGACGACCTCGTGCCGGCACTCCGGGTGCACGATCACGTTGACGCCGGGGATGCGGGCCCGGTAGCCGTCCACGGACTCGGCGCTGAAGCGGCCGTGGACGGAGCAGTGGCCGCGCCACAGGACCACCCGGGCCGTCGCCAGCCGGTCCGGGTCGACGCCGCCGCCGGGCTTCCACGGGTCGAACACCACGCAGTCGTCCAGCGACAGCCCCAGCTGCAGGACCGCGGTGTTGCGGCCCAGGTGCTGGTCGGGCAGGAACAGCACGCGTCCGCCGGCGTCGAGCCCACCGGTCTGCTCGAACGCCCACCGCAGGGCCTGCTCCGCGTTGCTGGACGTGCAGACCGTCCCGCCGTGGCGACCGGTGAAGGCCTTGATGGCGGCGGAGGAGTTCATGTACGTCACGGGGACGGTGGTCTCGGCGAGGCCCGCGTCGGCGAGGACCTGCCAGGCGTCTTCGACCTGCCCGATGGCCGCCATGTCGGCCATCGAGCAGCCGGCGGCCAGGTCGGGCAGCACGACCTGCTGGTCGGGCGAGGTGAGGATGTCGGCGCTCTCGGCCATGAAGTGCACGCCGCAGAAGACGATGAACTCCGCCTCGGGCCGGCCCGCCGCGTCACGCGCCAGCTTGAAGCTGTCCCCGGTGACGTCCGCCAGCTGGATGACCTCGTCGCGCTGGTAGTGGTGGCCCAGGACGAACGCGCGGGAGCCCAGCCGCTCGCGGGCCCGCTGCGCGCGGGCCAGCAGGTCGGGGTCCGACGGGCGCGGCAGGTCGCCCGGGCACTCCACGCCCCGCTCGCTGCTCATGTCCTCGCTGCGGCCGAGCAGCAGCAGGGCCGGGGGGACCACGGGGGCCGGGAGACCGACCGGTGCACTCATCCGAGGAGTCCATCACACCTGGGGCGCGGACGTGTCGCCGGTGCACGCGGCGCCCCGGCAGACTGCGGGCATGCGCGTCGTCATGGCCCCCGACTGCTTCACCGGAACGCTGACCGCGCGGCAGGCCGCGGCCGCCATGGCCGAGGGGTGGTGGACCCGGGCGCCGGGCGACGACGTGGTGACCGTCCCGCTGTCCGACGGCGGCCCCGGGTTCGTCGACGCCCTGACCGGGACCCTGCCGGGGCGGCTGCTCACCTCGACCGTCAGCGGACCGACCGGGGAGCCCGTCCCGGCCACCGTGCTCGTGGTGGAGGCCGCCGACGACCCGTCCGGGCTGAGGTCCGCCTACCTGGAGAGCGCGCAGGCCTGCGGCTCGCACCTGGTGGCACCCGAGGCCCGCGACCCCGCGGTGGCGTCGAGCCTCGGGGTCGGCCAGCTGCTGCTGGCCGCGCTGGAGGAGGGCGCCGAGCGGGTCGTGGTCGGGCTGGGTGGCTCGGCCACGGTCGACGGGGGAGCGGGGCTGCTGGCCGCACTCGGGGTCCGGGCCGGAGCGACGCGGCTGGACCGGGGCCCGCGGGGACTGGCCGGGCTGGCGCCGGACGCGCTGACCGGTCTGCCCGCCGCCCGGGAGCGGCTGGCCGGGGTCGAGCTGGTCGTGGCCTCCGACGTCGACGTCCCGCTGCTGGGCCGGCACGGCGCGGTCCACGGCTTCGGCCGGCAGAAGGGCGTCACCGCGGAGCAGCTGCCCGCGCTGGAGGCCGTGATGACCGCCTGGGCGACGGCGGTGCTGGCCGCGGCCGGGGCGGCCGGCGCCCCGGACCCCGGTCGCCTCGTCGCCCTGCCCGGGGCCGGCGCCGCGGGCGGGCTGGGGTTCGCCCTGCTGGCCCTCGGCGCGACCCGCCGCTCGGGGGCGGAGGCGGTGGCGTCGGCGGTGGGGCTGGCCGACCGGCTCGGCGGGGCCGACCTGGTGCTGACCGGTGAGGGCAGCTTCGACTGGCAGAGCCTGCGCGGCAAGGTCATCGCCGGGGTGGCCCACGTCGCCGGTTCGCTCGGCGTCCCTGTCGTGGTGGTCGCGGGCCAGGTCGCGGTCGGTCGGCGCGAGCTCGCGGTGGCCGGCGTCGAGGCGGCCTACGCGGTCGCCGACACGCCGGAGCAGGTCGCCGCCTCCATGGCCGCGCCCGCGGCGCGCCTGGCCGCCCGCACGGCCCGGGTGGCCGGCACCTGGCACCGCTGAGGACGGCACCGGCTCGGGAACACCTGGCACGGTCGTAGCATTGACGACTACGGGAGCGGGTCGACCACCTGCTCCGGACCAGTGCCCCCGGCGATCCAGGAGCCGTACATGACCGACACGACCACGACGCCCGCCACCACGGACGCCCCCGCCGAGATCAAGGCCGCGCACGAGGTGACGCTCACCACCGTCGCCGCCGAGAAGGTCAAGGGCCTGCTCGCCCAGGAAGGCCGCGACGACCTGCGCCTGCGCCTGGCCGTGCAGCCCGGTGGCTGCTCCGGGCTCATCTACCAGCTGTACTTCGACGACCGGACGATGGACGGCGACGCCGTCCGTGACTTCGACGGCGTCGAGCTCGTCGTCGACCGGATGAGCGTCCCCTACCTCGCCGGCGCGACCGTGGACTTCGCGGACACGATCGAGAAGCAGGGCTTCCAGATCGACAACCCGAACGCGGGAGGCTCCTGCGCCTGCGGTGACTCGTTCCACTGAGCACCCCCGCCTCGGCTCCGGAGCAGTTCGCCCGAGCCCTCCAGCGCGCCCCCGACGGCCAGGACCTGGTCTGCGTCGGGGGCGCGCTGTCGTCGGACCTGCTGCTGGACGGCTACCGCAACGGGGTCTTCGCGATGTCCGTCCGGCTGCGGCGCCGCGAGGTCCTGGGCTGGTTCTCGCCCGACCCGCGCGGCGTGCTCGACCCGCTGCGGGCCCACGAGTCCCGGTCGCTGCGGCGCCGCCGGCGTGACTTCGAGACCCGGGTCGACACCGCGTTCGACGAGGTGGTCGCCGGCTGCGCCGACCCGTCCCGCGACGGGGCCTGGATCAACGAGGACTACGTCCAGGTCTACCGGGACCTGCACGCGCTGGGGCACGCGCACTCGGTCGAGACGTGGCGGGACGGCCGCCTGGTCGGCGGGCTGTTCGGCGTGGTCGTGGGCGGGCTGTTCGCGGCGGAGTCCAAGTTCCACCGCGAGACGGACGCGTCCAAGGCCGCGGTGCTGTCGCTGGCCGAGATGCTCGCCGCCGAACCGGCAGGTCCGGGCCTCATCGACGTCCAGTGGGCGACACCGCACCTGAGCACCCTGGGCGTGGTCGAGGTCACCCGGGACCACTACCTGTCGCAGGTGGCCCGGTTGGTCCGGCGGACGCCGCCACGCTGCTTCGACCGGCCCCACCTGCCCCGCCCGTCCTGATCACGACGAGCCAGGCCCCGTCCGTCCGCTCCACCCGCAGCACCTCGTGCCCGCGCATCCCGGCCCAGGCCGGCACGTCGTGCTCGACGGCGGGGTCCTCCGCCCGCACCGACGCCGTCGTGCCCGCCGGGAGGCCCCGCACGGCGGCCGCGAGGCGCAGCACGGGGACCGGGCAGCGCGTCCCGCGGGCGTCGACGTGCACGGTGACGTCACCGGTCGCCCCGCCCGACGCGGGCCCGCCCGTCCCAGGTCCGTCCGTCACAGGTCCGTCGCCCCCAGCTCGGCGCGCAGCTGCGCCACGACCCGGGGCAGGACCTCGCAGAACCGGGTGACGTCCCGGGGCCGGGTGCCGCGGGGCAGGCCCAGGCGGACGTTGCCGTGGGTCAGGGCCCCGACCGCCGCCAGGACGTGGCTCGGGCGCAGCGTGTCGGCCGTGCACGCCGACCCCGACGCCACCGAGAAGCCCTCCCCGTCCAGGCGCCGCACCAGCTCCTCGCCCGGCACGAAGAGCGCGGACAGCGTGAGCACGTGGGGGAGGCGGTCGACGGACGAGCCCACCACGACGGTGTCGGGGACCGCTGTGGCGGCGGCGCGCAGCTGCTCGACCAGGCCGTGGCGGGGGTCGTCGGCGCCCAGCGGTCCGGCCAGCAGCTCCCGCAAGGACACCGCGGCCGCGAGAGCCGCCGGGACGTCGACCGCACCGGGTTGCTCCCCGGGCCGGCGCGAGGCCCCGGCCTCGCCCGGTTCGTGGGGGCGCCACCGCACGCCGGAGCGCACCACGAGCAGACCGGCCCCGGGGGCGGACCCCCACGCCCGCGGTGAGCCGACGAGGACGTCCCAGGCGTCCGGGACCGGCAGGTGGCCCAGCGACGCCCCGGCGTCCACGACCAGGGGCACACCGGCCCGACGGGTGATCGCGTGCACCGCGGGCAGGTCCTGGACCGTGCCGATCTCGACGTTGGCGTGCTGGACGCACACCACCCGCGCCCCCGTCACGGCCTGCTCGAGGGCCGTGAGGTCCACCCGGCCCTCGCGGTCCGTCCCGACCTTGCGGACCTCCGCCCCCGCGCGCCCCGTCGCCCAGGCCGCGGCGTGGTGGACCGCCGAGTGCTCCACCGCCGACACCACGACGGCCCCGTCGGCGCGCCCGCCCGGTGGGCCGCAGCCCAGCACGGCCGCGTGCAGGGCCCGGACGTGGTCCGGCGGGAAGCTCACGGCCTCGGCCGTGACCCCGACCAGGACGGCGACGGCCTCCCGGGCCCCGTCCAGGAGGCGACGGGCCCCCCACGACGTGGCGTGCAGCCCGCGGACGTCCGCCCAGCCGTCCGCCGCCGCGGCCAGCCAGGCCTGCTGGGCCGTCGCGGAGGTGGGCGCCGACGCCGCGGCGTCCAGCTCCACCCGTCGCGGCCCGGCGGGCGCGGACCCCTCGTCCATGACGGGCACGCTAGCCGGGCGAGCCCACCCGGTCGTCGTCGGCAGGGCCGGGGTAGGGTTCGGCGCAGCACCGTCAGCACAGGCACCAGCACACGGCATCGGGCTCGTCAGCGCCCTCGACAGTTCTCTTCGGGAAGGGCTCAGTGGTGACAACTCGTTCCGCGGCCACCAGGTTCCGGCTCGCACGCGCCGGCCTCGGGGTCATCGCGCTGGTCGCGCTCAGCGGCTGCTCCGCCGACCAGCTGGCACGTGGCTACCTGCCCGCCGAGAGCGTCGGCGCGACCAACCAGACGCCCGTCATCCAGCAGCTGTGGAACGGGTCGTGGATCGCGGCCCTCGCGGTCGGCGTCATCGTCTGGGGCCTCACCATCTGGTGCGTGATCGCCTACCGGCGCCGCGCCGGCGACCCTGACGTCCCGCCGCAGTTCCGCTACCACCTGCCGCTGGAGGTGATGTACACCGCCATCCCGTTGATGATGGTCGCGGTGCTCTTCTACTACACGGCCGTGTCGCAGGCGGACATCCTCAGCCTGGAGGAGGAGCCCGACCACGTCGTCGAGGTCATCGGCAAGCAGTGGTCCTGGGACTTCAACTACGTCGACGAGGGCGTCTACGAGACCGGTGTGCAGGCGTCCCTGGACGGCAACGAGGGCGCGGAGGAGCGGATCCCCACCCTGTGGCTCCCCGTGGACGAGCGGGTCGAGTTCCACCTGTTCGCCCGCGACGTCAACCACTCGTTCTGGATCCCCGCGTTCCTGTTCAAGATGGACAACATCCCCGGCCGAGAGAACCGCTTCCAGGTCGTGCCGACCCAGGAGGGCGTGTTCAAGGGCAAGTGCGCCGAGCTCTGCGGCGAGTACCACTCCGAGATGCTCTTCAACGTCAACGTCGTCAGCCGCGACGAGTACGACGACTACATCAGCTCGCTGGAGCAGGCCGGTCAGACCGGTGAGCTCAGCACCGAGCTCAACCGCAGCGGCGTCATCGACAACGACCGACGCCTCGGTGGCACCGTGACCGGCACCGGCCGCACCGGCGAGACCGGCGACACGTCGCTGGACCAGGACGAGACCGACGAGGGGGACAGCTGATGGCCATCGCCGAGCGGTCCGACGCCCGCGCCAGCGAGCGCACCGACGACATCACCACGGCGCTCAGGAAGCGCGGCGCCGGCCAGATCCTCGCGGACTACCTGACGACGACCGACCACAAGAAGATCGGGACGCTGTACCTGATCTCGTCGTTCTTCTTCTTCATCATCGCCGGGGCCATGGCACTGGTGATCCGGGCCGAGCTGTTCGCCCCGGGCCTGCAGGTCGTCGAGAGCCGGGAGTCCTACAACCAGCTCTTCACGATGCACGGCACGATCATGCTGCTGCTGTTCGCGACCCCGCTGTTCGCCGGGTTCGCCAACTGGCTGCTCCCGCTGCAGATCGGCGCCCCCGACGTCGCCTTCCCGCGGCTGAACGCGTTCGCCTACTGGCTGTACCTGTTCGGCGGCATCATCGCCGTCTCCGGCTTCTTCACCCCGCAGGGCGCGGCCGGGTTCGGCTGGTTCGCCTACGCGCCGCTGTCGACCGAGGCGTACTCGCCCGGCCTGGGCGCGGACCTGTGGATCTTCGGCCTCGCGCTCGGTGGGTTCGGCACGATCCTGGGTGCGGTCAACTTCATCACCACGGTGATCGGGATGCGCGCCCCCGGCATGGTCATGTTCCGCATGCCCATCTTCGCGTGGAGCACCCTGATCACCAGCGTGCTCGTGCTGATGGCCTTCCCGCCGCTGGCCGCGGCCCTGCTGGTGCTGGGCGCCGACCGTCGCCTGGGCTCGGTGGTGTTCGAGGCCGAGAACGGCGGTGCCATCCTCTGGCAGCACCTGTTCTGGTTCTTCGGCCACCCCGAGGTGTACATCATCGCGCTGCCGTTCTTCGGCATCATCAGCGAGGTCATCCCGGTCTTCAGCCGCAAGCCGCTGTTCGGCTACAAGGGCATGGTCTTCGCGATCATCGCCATCGCCGGCCTGTCGGTCGCCGTGTGGGCGCACCACATGTACGTCACCGGGGCGGTCCTGCTGCCGTTCTTCGCCTTCATGACCATGCTGATCGCGGTGCCCACCGGGGTGAAGTTCTTCAACTGGATTGGCACGATGTGGCGGGGGTCGTTGACCTTCGAGAGCCCGATGCTGTGGTCCATCGGGTTCCTCATCACGTTCCTCTTCGGCGGTCTGACCGGCATCATCCTCAGCTCGCCCACGCTGGACTTCCACCTGTCCGACAGCTACTTCGTGGTCGCGCACTTCCACTACGTCGTGTTCGGCACCGTGGTGTTCGCGATGTTCGCGGGCTTCTACTTCTGGTGGCCCAAGTTCACGGGCCGCATGCTCGACGACAACCTGGGCAAGCTGCACTTCTGGATGACGTTCGTCGGCTTCCACACCACGTTCCTCATCCAGCACTGGCTGGGGGTCGAGGGCATGAGCCGTCGCTACGCGGACTACCTGCCCGAGGACGGCTTCACCCTGCTCAACCAGATCTCCACCGTCGGGGCCTTCGTCCTGGGGGCGGCGACCCTGCCGTTCCTGTGGAACGTGTACATCACGGCCACCAAGGGCGAGAAGGTCACCCAGGACGACCCGTGGGGCTGGGGCGGCTCGCTGGAGTGGGCCACGTCCTGCCCGCCCCCGCGGCACAACTTCTCCTCGCTGCCGCGGATCCGCTCCGAGCGGCCGGCGTTCGACCTGCACCACCCCGAGATCGCCGCGGCCGACCACACGTCCGCGGACAAGAACCTGCTGGAGCAGCTGCTCGGTGACCCCGACGTGCGCCGTGAGCCCAGCGCCCGCACCGACACCACGAAGGGCCGCTGACATGAGGGTCGAGATCTGGGTCCTGGGGTCCGGTGCGTTCTTCTTCGTCCCGCTCGCGTTCGTCTACGGCCTGCTGTCCGGCTGGGAGTACGTCGGCTTCATCGCCATCCTGCTCACCGGTGGGCTGTCGGCCATGATCGGGCTGTACCTGTACCTGGTCTCCCTGCGGGTCGACGCCCGTCCGGAGGACGACCCGGTGGGCGAGGTGTCGCAGGGCGCAGGGGACCTCGGCTTCTTCAACCCCCGCAGCGTGTGGCCAATCGGGGTCGCGGCCGGCGGCGCCGTGGTGTTCGCCGGGATGGCCGTCGGCGTCTGGTTGTTCCTCATCGGCCTGGGGATCCTGCTCATCACGAGCATCGGGCTGCTGTTCGAGCACTACGTGGGCGACTTCGAGCACTGAGCGACGCCCGGGGCGGCTCCTGGAGCAGCACCGGGCCCGGCACCGACAGGCAGCACCGACGACAGGCAGCACCGACGAGCGTGCCCGGTCCACGGGCCCGCTCCTCGTGCGTCAGGCGACGGTGACCAGCACCCCGGTCGGCGTGAGGGTCATCCCGACGGAGCCCAGGTCGGCCACCACGTGGTCGGCGATCAGCTCGCTGCCCTCGTGGGTCGTCGTGACCGCGAGGGTCGTCATCCCCGCGGCCCGGCCGGCGGTGAGCCCGGCCGGGGCGTCCTCGACCACCAGGCACAGCTCGGGGTCGACCCCGAGCGTGCGCGCGGCCAGCAGGAACGGCTCGGGGTCGGGCTTGCCGCGGGTCACGTCGTCGGCGGTCACGACCACCTGCGGCACCGGGATGCCGGCGGCCCGCTGACGGGCGCGCGCCAGGTCGGCGGCGCACGAGGTGACGATCGCCCCGGCCTGGGCGCTGCCCCGCAGCGCGGCCTCGGCCCCCGGGAGGGCCACCACGTCGTCGACGTCGCCGATCTCCAGCGCGGTGATGCGGGCCAGGGCTTCCGCCCGCCCCGGCTCCGCGAACAGGTCCGCCACGATGTCCCGGGCCGGCCGGCCGTGCCCGGCCGCCGCCTGGAGGTCCTCCACGCTGATGCCGTTCTCCTCCGCCAGGCGCATCCAGGACCTGACCACCGACGGCGTGGAGTCGATCAGGGTGCCGTCCATGTCGAACAGGACGGCGGCGAACGTGCGGCCGTGGACCGGGCGGGCGACCGGGGACGGGTCGAGCCTTGGCTCGTGGGACCGGGTCGGGGAGGAGTGGCTCACCCGGCCAGTGTCCCAGCCGGTCGCGGCGCCGGGCGCACGCGCCGCTAGCGTGGCCCCGTGACCGACGCGCCCGAGCCCCGCCCCACGTTCCGCTCCGACATGGACGTCGAGCTGGTCAAGCACAGCGCCCGCGACGCCGACGTGCTGTTCGCCGCCCGGGTCTCGACCAAGGGCGAGGCCAGCCTGGCCGACGTCGAGGCCGACGCGACCGCCTCGGCCGGGCTGGTCCGCTACCTGATGCGGGACCGGCACGGCAGCCCCTTCGAGCACGCGGTGATGACGTTCTACGTCTCGGCGCCGCTGTTCGTCTTCCGTGAGTTCCAGCGGCACCGCATGGCCTCCTACAACGAGGAGTCGGGCCGCTACCGCCAGATGCGCCCGGTGTTCTACGTGCCCGGGCCGGAGCGTCGCCTGAAGCAGGTGGGCAAGCCCGGTGCGTACGACTTCGTCGAGGGCACGCCCGAGCAGCACGAGCTCGTGGTGCGGCGGACGCAGGAGGCCGCGCTGGCCGCGTGGCAGGCCTACCAGGACATGCTGGAGGCGGGGGTCGCCCGCGAGGTGGCTCGCATCGTCCTGCCGTTGTCGCTGTACTCGTCGATGTACGTGACGGTGAACGCCCGCTCGCTGATGAACTTCCTCAGCCTCCGGACCAAGCGCGAGGACTCGACCTTCCCGTCCTACCCGCAGCGCGAGATCGAGATGGTCGCCGAGGCCATGGAGCAGGTGTGGGCGGGTCTGATGCCCGTCACGCACGCCGCGTTCGACGGGAACGGCCGCGTGGCTCCCTGAACCCGAGGATGTGACGGAGGTCACATCGCGGGTGGGCGGAGAGGTGTAACGAACCCCCACCTTGCTCCGATGTCGCCCATGAACCGCGGTGCCAGCCGGACCCCCCGAGCGACTGGTGCCGCGGTTTCTTCGTCCCCGGGCGCGGCGTGGGCGGGGCGTCCCACCGGCCGCGCGGTCGGTACCCTCGCCCGCATGTCGCATCGCCCCTTCGGCGCCCTCCTCACGGCGATGGCCACCCCGATGACCGAGGACGGCTCCGTCGACCTGGACGCCGTCGGCTCCCTCGCGGACCGGTTGATGCTGGACGGCCACGACGGTCTGGTCGTCAGCGGGACGACGGGGGAGTCGCCGACCACCACCGACGACGAGAAGGACGACCTGGTGCGGGCCGTCGTGGAGGCCGTGGCCGGGCGCGGTCACGTGGTGGCCGGGGTGGGGACCAACGACACCGCCCACAGCCGGCACCTGGCGGTCCGGGCGGCCGCGGCCGGCGCCACCGGGCTGCTGGTCGTGGCGCCCTACTACTCCCGCCCGAGCCAGGCGGGGCTGGTGGCGCACGTGGGCGTCGTGGCCGACGCCACCGAGCTGCCCGTCATGCTCTACGACATCCCCGTCCGCTCCGCCGTGGCGTTCGACACCGAGACGCTGCTGCGGTTGGGGGAGCACCCCCGGGTGGTGGCGGTGAAGGACGCCAAGGGCGACCTGCAGGCTGCGACCCGGGTGATGAGCGGCAGCGACCTGGCCTTCTACTCCGGGGACGACGGGCTGACCCTGGCCTACCTGGCGCACGGCGGGGCCGGCGTCGTCGGCGTGACGACGCACCTGCTCGGGCCGGCGTTCGCACGCCTGGTCGCCGCCGTGGACGCGGGCGACATGGCCACCGCCGTCGCGGAGCACCGGCAGGCGCAGCCGCTGGTGGACGCGATGATGACCAGGATGCCGGGCGTGGTGTCGGTCAAGGCGTCGCTGCACCTGCTGGGGCACATCCCCACCCCCGCCGTCCGGCTGCCGCTCCTGGCCGCCGACGCGGGGCAGCGCGAGGACCTGAGGGCCGCCCTGGGCGTCGCGGGGCTGCTCTAGGCTCGTCGCCGTGCTGCCCGCCCGGACCGAGCTCGGACCCCCGCCCCCGCTCCGCCCCGGCGTCCTGCGGGTCGTGCCGCTGGGTGGTGTGGGCGAGATCGGCCGCAACATGGCGGTGCTCGAGATCGACGGCAAGCTGCTCGTCGTCGACTGCGGTGTGCTGTTCCCCGAGGACGACCAGCCGGGCGTCGACCTGATCCTGCCGGACTTCGGCCACATCGCCGACCGGCTCGACGACGTCGTGGCCGTCGTGCTGACCCACGGGCACGAGGACCACATCGGGGCCCTGCCCTACCTGCTGCGGCTGCGCCCGGACATCCCCCTGGTCGGCTCGCAGCTCACCCTGGCCTTCGTCGAGGGCAAGCTGCGCGAGCACCGGATCACGCCGTACGCCCTGACCGTGCGGGAGGGCGTGACCGAGCAGCTCGGCCCGTTCTCCTGCGAGTTCCTCGCCGTCACCCACTCCATCCCGGACGCCCTGGCCGTCGCGGTGACCACGGCCGCCGGGACCGTGCTGCACACCGGGGACTTCAAGCTCGACCAGGTGCCCCTGGACGGCCGGATCACCGACCTGCGGGCCTTCGCCCGGGTCGCCGACCGGGGTGTCGACCTGCTGATGATCGACTCCACCAGCGCCGACGTGCCCGGCTTCACGCTGCCCGAGCGTGACATCGGCCCGGTGCTGTCGGGGATCTTCGCCCGTGCCCGCAAGCGGGTGGTCGTCGCCAGCTTCGCCAGCCACGTCCACCGGGTGCAGCAGGTGCTGGACGCCGCGGCCGAGCACGACCGGCAGGTGGCGTTCGTGGGACGGTCGATGATCCGCAACATGGGCCTGGCGCGGGACCTGGGCTACCTCAGCGTCCCCGACGGCGTGCTGACCGACATCAAGTCCGCCGAGCGGCTGCCCGACGAGCGGGTCGTCATCATGTCGACGGGCTCGCAGGGGGAGCCGATGGCGGCGCTGTCCCGGATGGCCAACGGCGACCACCGGGTCCAGATCGGGCCGGGGGACACCGTGGTGCTCGCCTCGAGCCTGATCCCCGGCAACGAGAACGCCGTCTACCGCGTCATCAACGGCCTGACCCGGCTGGGGGCCGACGTGGTCCACAAGGGGGTGGCGCGCGTGCACACCGGCGGCCACGCCACCGCCGGCGAGCTGATGTACCTGTACAACCTGGTGCGACCCCTCAACGTCATGCCGGTGCACGGCGAGCCGCGCCACCTGCGGGCCAACGCGGCCATCGCGGTCACCTCCGGCGTCGACCCCGACCGCGTCCTGGTGGCCGAGGACGGGCACGTCGTCGACCTGGTGGACGGCGTGGCCGAGGTCGTCGGGGCGGTCGAGTGCGGCCTGGTCTACGTGGACGGGGCGACGGTGGGCGAGATCACCGACGCCGACCTCAAGGACCGCCGGATCCTGTCGGAGGAGGGCTTCGTGTCCTGCTTCGTGGTCGTCGACCACGACAGCGGCCGGGTCGTGGCCGGGCCGCACGTGCACGCCCGCGGCTTCGCCGAGGACGAGACGGCGTTCGACGACGTCCTGCCCCGGATCGAGGCCGCGCTGGTCGAGGCCGTGACCCTGGGCGCCACGGACCAGCACCAGCTGCAGCAGGTCGTGCGGCGAACCGTGGGCCGCTTCGTCAACGAGCGGTTCCGCCGGCGCCCGATGATCATCCCGGTCGTCCTCAGCGCCTGACCTGCGGCTGCCCGGCCTGCCCCGGCGTGTGGGCTCCGGTCCGTGACCGGCGCGCGCGTACGGTGATGCGGTGACCCGATCGTCGTCCTCGCGCCCCTCCGGGGCCTCTCGTGGTGCCGCCCGCCCGACCGGGCGCGCCGGCGGCTCCGCGCGCGGCGGCACGGCCACCACCAAGGTCCAGACCACCGCCAAGGGGCGCGCACCGGCCAAGGGGCGCGCCCCCGCCAAGGGGCGTCCGCCCGCCGCAGGCCGCACGAGCACCACGGCCAGGACCCGCCCGGCGTCCGCCTCGGGCCGCTCCGCCGGTTCCGGCGGGGCGGGTCGGCTGCTCATGGCCGTGCTCACCCTGCCCGGCCGGCTCGTCGGGTCCGTGGTCCGCTCGGTGCACCGCAGCGCCAGCGAGCTCGACCCCGCCCACCGGCGCGACGGGTTCGGCTTCCTGCTGCTGGCCGCGGCCGCGGTGGTGGCCGCCGGCGAGTGGTTCGGCCTGGACGGCGTCGTCATCGAGTGGGTGCACCTGGGGGTGGCGGGTCTGCTGGGCCGGGCCGCCCTGGCCCTGCCGCTGGTCCTGCTGGCGCTGAGCCTGCGGATGTTCCGCCGCCCGGACGCCGACCGCGAGAACGGCCGGATCGGCATCGGCCTGGCCGCCGTGGGGGCCGCCAGCGCCGGGGTCCTGCAGGTGGCAGCGGGGTTCCCGTCCCCGCCGGACGGCGGCGACGTGCTCCGGGCCGGCGGCGGCATCCTGGGCTTCCTGGTCGCCAACCCGCTCGAGGCGGCCGTGTCGGTCTGGCTGACCGTGCCCGTCCTCGTGCTGCTGGGTGGCTTCGGCGTGCTCGTGGTCACGGCCACCCCGCTGCACGAGGTGACCGACCGGGTGCGCGACGGTGTCCAGTGGCTCACCGGCGGCACGCCCCGCGCCGAGGACGACGACCCGGACGGCGACCCGATCGCCGAGGGCCGGCACGGCGAGGAGATCGTCCCGCGTCGCGGCCTGCGCGGCCGGCGGGAGCGGGCGGCCCTGGCCGCCGCCGAGGCCGCCGAGCTCGAGGCCGGCGAGGTGCCCTACGACTCGGCGGCCGTCGTCGGCCACGAGGACGCCCCGGCCGAGGACCGTCAGCCGTCGACGCGCTCCCGTCGGGCCGGCGCCCCGTCCGCCACCCCCGGCGGGGGGGCGGCGCCCGAGCAGCCACGGCCCGTCGCGGTGGCGCCCGGGGCGGCGGCGGAGGAGAGCCCCGCCGTCCAGCCGATGCCGGACCTGCCCGACCTCCCGGGCCGGGTCGAGCAGCTGACCCTGACCGGTGACATCGTCTACTCGCTGCCGGACGTCTCGCAGCTGCACGCCGGCACGCCCCACAAGACCCGGAGCCCCGTCAACGACGGCATCGTCGCCGCCCTCACCGACGTGCTCACCCAGTTCGGCATCGACGCGGCCGTCACGGGGTACACCCGCGGCCCGACGGTGACCCGGTACGAGGTCGAGCTGGGCCAGGGCGTCAAGGTCGAGCGGGTGACGGCGCTGAGCCGCAACATCAGCTACGCGGTGGCCAGCGCCGAGGTGCGCATCCTGTCGCCGATCCCCGGCAAGTCCGCCATCGGCATCGAGATCCCCAACGCCGACAAGGAGACCGTCTGCCTGGGCGACGTGCTCCGTTCCGAGGTGGCCCGGCGCAGCACGCACCCCATGACGATCGGGGTCGGCAAGGACGTCGAGGGCGGCTACGTCGTGGCCAACCTGGCCAAGATGCCCCACCTGCTCGTCGCCGGGGCCACGGGCGCCGGCAAGTCCTCGTTCATCAACTCGATGATCACGTCGGTGCTGGTCCGGTCCACGCCCGACGAGGTGCGGATGATCCTCGTCGACCCCAAGCGGGTCGAGCTGACCAGCTACGAGGGCGTGCCCCACCTGATCACGCCCATCATCACCAACGCCAAGAAGGCGGCCGAGGCGCTGCAGTGGGTCGTGGCGGAGATGGACCACCGCTACGACGACCTGGCCGCGTTCGGCTTCCGCCACGTCGACGACTTCAACAAGGCCGTCCGCAAGGGCGAGGTCACCCTGCCGCCGGACTCCAAGCGCAACCTGACGCCCTACCCGTACCTGCTGGTGATCGTCGACGAGCTGGCCGACCTCATGATGGTCGCCCCCCGCGACGTCGAGGACTCGGTCGTCCGCATCACCCAGCTCGCGCGCGCCGCCGGGATCCACCTGGTGCTGGCCACCCAGCGGCCCAGCGTCGACGTGGTGACCGGCCTGATCAAGGCCAACGTCCCGAGCCGGCTGGCCTTCGCGACCAGCTCCCTCGCGGACTCGCGCGTCGTCCTGGACCAGCCGGGAGCCGAGAAGCTGATCGGGCAGGGCGACGCGCTGTTCCTGCCCATGGGTGTCAGCAAGCCGATGCGCGTGCAGGGCGCCTGGATCACCGAGGCGGAGATCGCCGAGGTCGTCGCCCACGTCAAGACGCAGCTGCAGCCGTCCTACCGCGAGGACGTCACGGCGCCCGCGGCCGCCAAGAACCAGATCGACGAGGACATCGGCGACGACCTGGACGTGCTCCTGCAGGCGGCCGAGCTGGTCGTCACGACCCAGTTCGGGTCCACGTCCATGCTGCAGCGCAAGCTGCGCGTCGGGTTCGCCAAGGCCGGGCGCCTGATGGACCTGCTGGAGTCCCGCGAGATCGTGGGCCCCAGCGAGGGGTCGAAGGCGCGCGACGTCATGGTCCGCCCCGACGACCTGCCGGACGTGCTGGCCAGGCTCCGGGGCGACGGCCCGCCCGGAGGGGCTCCGCGCGCCGGTGCCGACGGCGACGACCCGGCTGGCCCCGCGGGGAGTAGCGTCGCCGACCACGCGGCCGGACCCGTGTACGACGAGTCCGACGACGAGGTGGACGAGGACGCATGGGAGCTGACCGGACGTGGCTGAGGGCTGGACCGACGTGAGCGGCGGCGCGCACGGCGCGGACCCCGCCGACGTGTACGACGTCGACGAGGACGCGCTCGACAGCGCCGACGACGGGTACGAGGACGCCCCGGCCCCCCGTGGCAGCCAGCCGGACCCCCCGGCCGCGACCTCGGCGCACGAGGCCAGCCAGCGCCCCACGCCGGAGTACGCGATGCCGCCGGGCGACGGCCCGGTCGACCTCATGGTCTGGGACGCGCCCAACATCGACGCCACCCTCGCCCAGGTGATCGGGGCCAAGCCGACGGCGGCCAACCGGCCCCGCTACGACGCGATCGCCCGCTGGCTGGTGGACCGGGCCGGGGCCCACGACGTCGAGGCCGCGGTGTTCGCCAACGTCCCCCCGATGCTGGCCGGGCAGATGCGCGGCTGGGTCGAGGCCGTCCGCTCGCTGGGCTTCGCGGTGTTCGCCCGGCCCAAGCTGGCCGACCGCGACGACGTCGACCTGGACATGCTCGAGCACGTGCACCACCGCGCCCGCTCCGGTCGGCTGCGGCGGCTCGTGGTGGCCAGCGGCGACGGTCGGAACTTCCTGGCCCCGCTGGAGGTGCTGGCGCGCGAGGGCGTCGAGGTCACCGTCCTGTCGTTCTTCGAGGTCGCCGGGTACGCCGCGGAGTCCCCGCACATCCGGTTCCTCGACCTGGAGGAGGTCCCGGGCGCGTTCCTGCAGCCGCTGGACCGCACCCGGCTGGACTCCCTGCCCGTGGACGGCGCCTGGCTGCGACCGACCAAGACGCTGCGCGAGGTGGCGGCCGAGGGCTGAGCGTCCTCGGTCCGCACCGGCCGGCCCGCGGCGTCCCTCAGCCGAACCAGCGCTCGGCCGCCCGGTGCAGCCGCCTCACCGGCCGGTCCAGGCCGGCCACCGCGACCCGGGTGGCCGCCAGCTCCAGCCCGGCCAGGGTCCCCAGCAGGAACGTCTCGGCCTGCTCGTCGGTCCGGCCGGCGGCGCCGTGCAGGACCTCACGGGCCAGCACCGAGTCCTGGTGCTCGCCCAGGTGCTCCTGCAGGTCCTCCGCCCGCCGGGCCAGGCGCCGGGCGTCCCGGCCGTGGACCCCGACGACGGCGTCGCAGGTGTAGCGCAACCGCTTGGTGGCCTTGCGCACCTGGTGCAGCGCGTGGTCCTGCTCCGGCCCGCCCTGCCCGGGCACGGCCGCCAGCGCGGCGGCGACCCGGCGGTAGGCCCGTCGCGCGGCCTGCTTCGTGCCCTTGCGCCGTCCGCGTCGCGCCACGACGGGCGGCCGCGCCACGAACCGGTCCAGCGCCGCGAGCAGCGCCAGGTAGCGGTCGCCGTCCAGCGCCGCCACGGCCCCGTCGGTCGGGGCGCCGGGGCGTTCCGGCCAGGTGCGGTCCGGTGACGCGTCCGGCAGCGCGGCCAGGTGCCGGGCGAGCCGGGCCTGCACCACCTCGGCGTCCCGGGCGCCGCCCAGCACCTGCCCGAGCCAGCGCAGCTCTTCGCGCAGCGGCTCGGCCACCGCCGGGTCCAGCAGGGGCCGGAACGCCGCCAGCAGGCTGCGGAGGCGGCGCGAGGCGACCCGCATGCTGTGCACGGCGTCGGGGGCGTCCAGGCGGACCAGCGGGTCCTGGGTCAGCAGGGTCTCCACGTGGCCGGCGACCGCGGTGAGCAGCACCGACGCGGCCCCGTCGGTCGGCGCCCGCGGGCCGGGAGCGACCCTGTCCAGGACGCCGGCCGTCGCCAGGACCCGGCCCAGCTTGGACCGGTGCGCCTGCGGTCGCGCCCCGGCGTCCAGCAGCACCTGCACGACGGCGTGCAGCAGGTCCTCCGTGCCCCCCACCAGCTCGACCTCGACCTCGTCCCACCGCTGCGGGTCCGACCCGGCGGCCGGGTCGTCGGCGAGCCCGTCGACGAGCTCGGCGGTGACCCGGTCCTCGGCGACCTCCACCAGCACGGCCCCGTCGGCGTCGGTGAGCTCCGTGGTCCGCCGCTGCGTGGTCAGCACCGCGACGACGGGCAGGGGGCGGTCACGGTGACGCGCGCGGCTCAGCCCCAGCAGGGCGGCGGGCACCGGGTCGCCCGCCGCCCCCAGGGGCTCGTGCTGCTCGCGCCGCGCCGCGCCGGACGTCGGGAGCTTGAGGTGCCAGCCCTCGTCGGGGCCGCCTTCGCGACGACGCAGCGTGAGCCTCGCGCGGAGCAGGTCCAGCCCGGCGGTGTCGTGGTAGCGGGCCACCAGGGTGAGGGGCGGCGGCTGGGAGACCGCGTGGACGCCGGGGACCTCCCGCAGGGCGTCCAGGGGCAGCAGCCACCCCGGTTCGCCCTCGGGGGGCGTCAGCTTGGTCTCGAGCTCGACGTGGGAACCGGCCATGGGGTCATGGTGGCCCGCGACGCCCCGCGGGGACACCCGTCGGGGGCCGTCGCCGGTCGCGTCGGCCCCGACGCCCCTGCTGCGGCCCGTACCCTGGGAGGGTGCCTGCCCTGAGCCCGACCCGTCGAGTGGCGATCACGAGCCTCGGCTGCGCCCGCAACGACGTCGACTCCGAGGAGCTGGCCGGCCGGCTGCAGGCCAACGGCTGGGAGCTGGTCGCCGACCCGGCCGAGGCGGACGTGGCCGTGGTCAACACCTGCGGCTTCGTCGAGCAGGCCAAGAAGGACTCCGTCGACACGCTCCTGGAGGCCGCCCAGCTCAAGGACGGCGGGCACGACGGGAGCAGCCGCACCCAGGCCGTCGTCGCGGTGGGCTGCCTGGCCGAGCGGTACGGCAACGAGCTCGCCGACTCCCTTCCGGAGGCCGACGCCGTGCTCGGCTTCGACTCCTACGCCGACCTGCACACCCACCTGCAGGGGATCCTCGCCGGGGAGCGGCCCGCGAGCCACACCCCCCGCGACCGCCGCCTCCTGCTGCCGTTGAGCCCGGTGGACCGGCAGGCCGCCCGCGCGGGCACCGCCGTGCCCGGCATGGGCTCGGGCCCGGTCCTGGTGCCCCCGACGGCCACGCCCCCGGCCCCGGGCCAGGTGGCCGAGCAGGCCGGCCTCGCCGCCGTCGCGCCGGCGTCGGGTCCTCCCGTGGTGCGGGCCCGGCTGGGCTCGGCCCCGTGGGCGCCGCTCAAGCTCGCCTCCGGCTGCGACCGCCGCTGCACGTTCTGCGCGATCCCCGCGTTCCGCGGCTCGTTCGTCTCCCGCCGCCCCACCGAGGTGCTGGACGAGGCGCGCTGGCTGGGGGAGCGGGGCGTCCGCGAGGTGTTCCTGGTCAGCGAGAACACCACGAGCTACGGCAAGGACCTGGGCGACCTGGACCTGCTGCAGAACCTGCTGCCCGCCGTGGCCGGGGTCGAGGGCGTCGAGCGGGTCCGCGTGTCGTACCTGCAGCCGGCCGAGCTGCGTCCGGGGCTGCTGGAGGCGATCGCCGCCACGCCCGGCGTCGTGCCCTACTTCGACCTGTCCTTCCAGCACTCCGCGCCGGCGCTGCTGCGGCGGATGCGCCGCTTCGGCGGCACCCAGGACTTCCTCGACCTGATCGGGCGCGTCCGGGCCCTGGCCCCGACGGCCGGCATCCGGTCCAACGTCATCGTCGGCTTCCCGGGCGAGACCGAGGACGACGTCGCCGAGCTGGTGCGGTTCCTGGCCGCGGCCCGCCTGGACGTGGTCGGCGTGTTCGGCTACTCCGACGAGGACGGGACCGAGGCCGCGGGCTTCGACGGCAAGCACGACGCCGACGAGGTCGCCGCCCGGGTCGAGCACGTCACTGCCGTGGTCGACGAGCTCGTGTCCCAGCGGGCCGAGGACCGCCTCGGCGAGCAGGTCGACGTCCTGGTCGAGGAGGTCCTCACCGGTGAGGCCGCCGCCGAGGTGCTGGGCCTGCTGCCGGACGGTGACCCGGGGGACGCCGTCGTCCTGTCCGGACGGGCCGCCCACCAGGGCCCGGACGTGGACGGCAGCACCGCCGTCGTCGTGCCCGGGTCCGCGAGCACCCGGGTGGGGGCGTTCGTCGGGGCCCGGGTCGTCGGCTCCGACGGCGCTGACCTGCTGGCCGTGGGCGACGGGTCGGTGAGCTGATGGACAGCGGGTCCTGGCGGCGCAACGCCAACATCCCCAACACCCTGACGCTGCTGCGCATCCTCATGGTCCCGGTGTTCCTGTGGCTGCTGCTGGCCGAGGGCGGGGAGGACACCGGGCTGCGCTGGTGGGCGGCCGGCGTGTTCGCGGTCGCCGCGGCGACCGACCGGCTCGACGGCTACCTGGCCCGGCGCAACGGCACCGTCACCACGTTCGGCGTCGTCGCCGACCCCCTGGCGGACAAGGCGCTGACCGGGTCGGGGTTCGTGGCGCTCAGCATGCTCGACCTGCTGCCCTGGTGGGTGACGGTGCTCGTCCTCGGTCGGGAGGTCGGGGTGACCGTGCTGCGGGCGGCCGTCATCCGGCACACCGTCGTGCCGGCGTCCAAGGGCGGCAAGCTCAAGACCGTGCTGCAGACGGTGGCGCTGACGCTGCTCGTGGCCCCGCTGACCGGCCCGCTGACCGTGGTGGCCTACGTGATCATGGCCGCGGCCGTCGTGGTGACGGTGGTGACCGGCGTCCAGTACACCGTCTCCATCCTGGGCGCGGTGCGCCGGCACCGGGCAGGGGTCGGGAGCGAGGACCGCTGACGGGAAGGCCTGGCGCCCGCACCGCGTTGACGTGGTCGGGCCCGGGTAGGCCCAGGGCCGCTCGGGTGGCGTGACGCGATCGAGACCCTCCCCGATCGGTGGTCGGTCCGGGCTCGGGGTACCGTGGAGCGACCATCCGCTGCAACGGATCCGCCTCGGCCCACCCTCCGCGACGGAAACACCGCATCGAAGGCCGGCACCGTCCGGTCGGGAAAGGGGGTCGTCATGGTCCTGCTTCGAGAAGAGATCGGCGACGTCCTGCGCGGTGCCCGTCAGCGCCAGGGACGGACGCTCCGGGACGTGTCGTCGACCGCCCGGGTGTCGCTGGGCTACCTCAGCGAGGTCGAGCGCGGCCAGAAGGAGGCGTCGTCGGAGCTGCTGCTCAGCATCTGCGAGGCCCTCGACGTGCCGATGTCCAGCGTGCTGCGCTCGGTCAGCGACCGGGTGGCGACGACGGAGTCGCTGGCCAACCGGCTCCCGGCCGACCACCAGGCCGGCCGTCCCCGCGGTGAGCGTGCTCCCCAGCGTCACGTGGACCGCATCCACAAGACGATGATCCCCGCGCCCGTCCCCTCCGGGGACGACCTCGCCCCCGTCGCCTGACCCCCTCTCCGCCGTCCCTCGGCTGAGGTACGGCCCGGTCGTCGGTGCGGGGCGTCAGGGTCGGTAGCGCGTCCGGCCCGTCGTCGGGGGCAGCAGCTCCCGGACGGGTACGGGGTCCGGCGCCGGCCCCTGCTGGCAGCTCGGGCACCACCACGCCACGCGCTCCATGCCGGCCTTGCCGGTGCTCGCGGTGAGGACCCGGGTGCCGCACCGCAGGCACGCGCGGCGCTCGAACACCCAGTGGTTGCGGCCCTTGCGCAGGTCGCCCGTGGTGGCCTGCACGTACCGGTCCTTGTTGGCCTGCAGCAGCCGGTAGCCCACGCTCACCACCCGGGCGAGGTCGGTGCCGAGCTCGGTGAGCCGGCCGACCGGGGTGAACGGGGTGACGCCGACCAGGAAGCACGTCTCGGTTCGGTAGATGTTGCCCAGACCCGCGATCAGGCGCTGGTCGAGCAGGGCGTCGCCGACCATGCGCTCCGGGTCGGCCGCCAGCCGCCGGACCGCCTCCTCGGCGTCCCAGCCCGGCCCCAGGACGTCAGGGCCCAGGTGGCCGACGACGCTGTCCTCGTCGTCGGTGCGGACCAGGTCCACCACCGGCAGCCGGTACCCCACCGCGGTGGTGCCGGGGACGCGCATCATGGCCCTGACCTGCCACTCGGCGCCCCCGCGCCAGGTCTCCCCGTCGGGGTACAGGTGCCAGGTGCCGTCCATCCGGAAGTGCGTGTGCAGGGTGAGGCCGTCACCCGGGCCGCCCGTGAAGCGGGTGAGCAGGTGCTTGCCCCGGGGCACGACCGCCGCCACGGTGCTGCCCGTGAGGTCCGTCGTGGCCAGCTGCGGCACCCGCAGGTCGAAGCCCACCAGCTCCTTGCCGGCCAGCGCCCGGTGCAGCCGCTTGGCCGCGAGCCAGACGGTGTCGCCCTCGGGCATCAGCCCGCCCGCAGACCGCGGGGGGTGGCCCGGAACCCGGCCGCCTCGAGGACCTGCGACACGGCACCGGACGCGTCGAGCACGCCCTCGCCGTCGGCCCGGGTGACGGTGACCCGGCCCAGGCGCCCCGCCCGCACCGTCCCGGCCAGCGCCTCCGCGGCGGCGGTCAGGACGGCCTCGTCGCCGGAGTAGGTGAGCAGGCTGCGGGCGCCGCGCTCGACGTACATCACGAGGTCGCCGTCGACCATCACCACCAGGGCGCCGGCCTTGCGGCCGGCCTTGTGACCGGCGCGCTCGGGCCAGGGGAGCGCCGCGCCGTAGGGGTTGGCGGGGTCGGTGGCCGCGAGCACCAGCCCCGGACCGGCGTCGCGGCGGCCACCGTCGGCGCCGCGGTCGTGGTCGCCGTCGACGCCGACGTCGGGCTCGGCGTCGGGACCGGCCGCCCCGGCCCGGAGCCGGTCGACCGCGCCGACCGTCGCGAACTGGGCCGCGCCGAGGCCCTCCACGAAGTAGCCGCGCCGGACCCGGCCGGTCTCCTCCATGGCGGCCAGCACCCGGTACACCCCCGCGAACCCACCGACCACCTCTTCGGCGACCACGGACCCGCGCGTCACGACGCCGTAGCGGTCCAGCAGCACCTCGGCCGTCGCGGCCGCCCGGACCGTGGCGTCCCGCTCCACGTCGGGCACCAGCGACCAGCGACCGGCAGTGGTCGGCGGTCCCGAGCGGGCGGCGGTCGCCAGCAGGCCCCCGGAGCCCGACGGCCGCATCCGCGGGGCCCGCCGGTAGCGGGAGCGAGGGGCCTTGCCGGGGGTGCGGTGGGTGGCCCCGCCCGACACCAGGGCCCGCAGCGGGGCAAGGGTGTCGTTGGTCACCCGGCCGGACCACACCAGCGCCCACAGCACGCGCACCAGGTCCGCCTCGGCGACCGGGGCGGCGGTCCCCGCGGAGGCGACGGCGCTGCTCAACCGGTTGAAGAAGAACGCCCCGCCCGACCCCAGCAGCTCCAGCACCCGGGCCGCGACGTCCGGGTCCCCGGGCTCGGCGACGCCGCCCTCGGTGCCCACCGCCTCCGCGGCGGGCGGCGCGGCGACCGCACCGGCCGGCGGTCGCTCCGGCAGCGGCAGCGTGAGGTGCGCGGTGTGCGCCGCGTGCAGCGACACCCAGCCGTCGCCCCCGGCCAGCGGGGCGTGCCCCACCCACATCACCTCGCCCGCGGCGGTCAGCTCGTCCAGCAGGGCGGGCTGGTAGTCGCTGACCCGGGCGGGCAGCACCAACGACTCCAGCGCACTGGCGGGGACCCGCGCCCCGGCCAGCTGCTCGACGGCCCGCAGCAGGCCGTCCACGCCACGCAGCCCGACCGTGCGCCCCGAGCCGGACGCGGGCGCGACCGACTGCCAGGACGGCACGAACCGGGCCAGGTCGCGGGCGGTGACCGGCTCGACCTCCTGGCGCAGCGCGGCCAGCGAGCGGCGCCGCAGCACGCGCAGCACCCCGGCGTCGCACCAGTCGAGCGCGTCGGCCCCGCCGCCCACCGCGAGCGGACGGATCGCCCCGGACGTCAGCCGGCCGGCCTGCTCGAGCCGCCGCAGCGCCGTCTCGACGACCGCGACCCCCAGCCCGAACCTGGTCGCCACGTCGACGGCCGTGAACGGGCCGTGGGTCCGGGCGTGCCGGCTGATCAGGTCGCCCACGGGGTCCGGGACCGGCACGAGGAAGGCCTCGGGCAGGCCCACGGGCAGCGCCACGCCCAGGGCGTCACGCAGCCGGGCGGCGTCCTCGACCACCGCGACGCACGCCTGCCCGCCGATCCTGACCTCGATGACGCGTCGCTCGCCCAGCAGGGTCGCCACGTGCGTGGCGGCCTGGTCCGGCTCGACGCTGCGGCGGGCTACCTCCGACAGGGGCAGCGGCCCGAGCACCCGGAGCAGGTCGGCCACGTCCTCGGCGTGACGGGCCCGGCGCGCCTCGACGAGGCGTTGCAGCTCCTCCTCCGTCGTGCGCACCGACTCCGGGTCGAGCAGGTCCCGCAGCGAGGCGCCGTCCCCGCGGCCCAGCAGCTCCGCGAGCAGCTGCGGGTCCAGCGACAGGGCGGCGGCCCGTCGCTCGGCCAGCGGGGAGTCGCCCTCGTAGAGGAACTGCGCCACGTACCCGAACAGCAGGGAGCGGGCGAACGGGGAGGGGGTGGCGGTCTCGACCTCGACGACCCGGACCTCGCCGGAGGCGATCTCCCGCATCAGGCCGACGAGCCCTGGCACGTCGAACACGTCCTGCAGGCACTCCCGCACCGTCTCCAGCACGATCGGGAACGCCGGGTAGCGGCGGGCCACGTCCAGCAGGGAGGCCGCGCGCTGGCGCTGCTGCCACAGCGGCTGCCGCCGGCCGGGGCTGCGGCGCGGCAGCAGCAGGGCGCGGGCGGCGCACTCGCGGAACCGGGACGCGAACAGGGCGGAGCCGCCGATCTCCTGGGTCACCAGGTCCTCGACGTCCTCGGCCTGCAGGACCACCAGGTCGGGCACGTCGATGGCGGGCACCGGCGCGGCCCCGGGCCAGTCGGGCTGCGCCTGCTGGTGGGGCAGGCTGGGGTCGGCCCACGGGTCGGGCTCCCGGTCCCCGTCGCCGCCGCCCCAGCCGCTGACCTCGACGTCGGGCAGGCGCAGCACGATGCCGTCGTCGCCGTGCATGGCCTGCACGTCCACGCCGTGCCGCTCCCGGAACCGGGCCGCCAGCGCCAGCGCCCACGGGGCGTGGACCTGACCGCCGAAGGGCGAGTGCACGCACACCCGCCAGTCGCCCAGCTCGTCGCGGAACCGTTCGACCACCACGGTCCGGTCGTCGGGGACGTGACCCGTGGCCTCCTTCTGCTCGCCCAGGTAGGCCAGCAGGTTGTCCGTGGCCCACTCGTCCAGCCCGGCCTGCAGCGCCCGCTGCCGGGCCTTGGCCGGGGTGGCCCGGACGAGCTCGCGCACGAAGGCGCCGACGGCGTGGCCCAGCTCGGCCGGGCGCCCCAGCGCGTCGCCGTGCCAGAACGGCAGCTTGCCCGCCCGGCCGGGGGCCGGGGTGACGAGGACCTGGTCGCGGGTGATGTCCTGCACCTGCCACGAGCTGGCGCCCAGGGTGATGACGTCGCCGACCCGGGTCTCGTAGACCATCTCCTCGTCGAGCTCGCCCACCCGTCGTCCCGCGCCCTCGGACCCGGCCAGGAACACGCCGAACAGGCCGCGGTCGGGGATGGTGCCCCCGCTGGTGACGGCGAGGCGCTGCGCCCCGGGGCGCCCGGTCAGCGTGTCGGTGACCCGGTCCCAGACCAGCCGGGGGCGCAGCTCGGCGAAGTCCTCGCTCGGGTAGCGGCCGGCCAGCATGTCCAGCGTCGCCTCGAACGGGCCCCGGTGCAGGTCGGCGAAGGACGCCGTCCGACGGACGAGCGCGTACAGGTCGTCCACGGACCAGTCGTCCATCGCGCACATCGCGACGACCTGCTGGGCCAGCACGTCCAGCGGGGAGCTCAGCACCCGCAGCGCCTCGATCTGGCCCGACACCATCCGCTCCACGACGACGGCGGACTGGACGAGGTCGGCGCGGTGCTTGGGGAACACCACCCCGCGCGAGACGGCCCCGACCTGGTGCCCGGCCCGGCCGATGCGCTGCAGGCCGGAGGCGACGCTGGGCGGGGACTCCACCTGCACCACCAGGTCGACGGCGCCCATGTCGATCCCCAGCTCGAGGCTGCTGGTGGCGACCACGGCGGGCAGCCGCCCGGTCTTGAGGTCGTCCTCGATGAGGCCCCGCTGCTCCTTGCTGACCGAGCCGTGGTGGGCCCGGGCCAGCACCGGGTCGGCCCCGGACGACGCGCCGGCCTGCGCCATCACCTGGGCGGGGGTGCGCCGCTCGGTCGGCCGCGTCGGCGTCCCGCCGCTGCCGGGGGTGTCGTCGGCGCCGTCCTCCGTCTCGGCGGCCGCGTCGAGGCGCTCCTGCCAGTTCTCGTTGATCTGGGCCGTGAAGCGCTCGGCGAGGCGTCGGGAGTTCGTGAAGACCAGGGTCGAGGTGTGGGCGGTCACCAGGTCGACGACGCGGTCGTTGACGTGGGGCCAGATCGAGCGGCGCTGCTCCTCGCCGGCCGCGCTGCCCACCACCTCTCCCGTCGGCGTGCCCAGGTCGGACAGGTCGGGCACGGGGACGACGACCGACACGTCGAACTGCTTGTCCGACGGCGGCTGCACCACCCGCACGGGTCGCCCGCCCGACAGGAACCGGGCGACCTCGTCGACCGGTCGGACGGTCGCCGACAGCCCGACCCGCTGCGCCGGCCTCTCGAGCAGGGCGTCCAGCCGTTCCAGGGTGAGGGCCAGGTGCGCGCCCCGCTTGGTGCCCGCGACGGCGTGGATCTCGTCGAGGATCACCGTCTCCACGCCCAGCAGGGACTCCCGGGCGCGGGACGTGACCAGCAGGAACAACGACTCCGGCGTGGTGATGAGGACGTCGGGCGGCCGCAGCGCGAGGGTCCGCCGGTCCTGCTGCGACGTGTCGCCGGAGCGGACGCCCACCGTGGTCTCCGGCTGCGGCAGCCCCAGTCGCTGGGCGCTGGCCCGGATCCCGGTCAGCGGGGACCGCAGGTTGCGCTCGACGTCGACGGCGAGCGCCTTGAGGGGGGAGACGTACAGGACCCGGCAGCGTCGCTGCGGCTCCTCGGGCACGGGCTCGGCGGCCAGGCGGTCCAGGGACCACAGGAACGCGGCCAGCGTCTTGCCGGACCCGGTGGGGGCCACCACCAGGGCGTCCTCGCCGCTGCTGACCGCGTCCCAGGCCCCGACCTGCGCCGGGGTGGGGGCCGGGAACGCCCCGGTGAACCAGTCCCGGGTCGCCGGGGAGAACCGCTCGAGCACACGCGCGGCGGAAGGTCGACGGCTCACCGGCCCATCATGGTCCAGACGTCTGACATCCGGCCCGTCGTGGTAGACCTCTGACGTGAGGATCAGCGAGTTCCGGACGCTCACCCGAGAGGAGTTCGGGCGCGCCCTCGGCGACACCCTCGTCGCCGACCTCGTGCTGCCGTCCCTGGACGTCACCGCGGCCCAGGCCCTGGAGGACGGCACGGACCCACGGGTGGTGTGGCTCGCGCTCTGCGAGGCGATGGACGTGCCCCCGGAGCGACGGCTGGGCCGCGACCCCGGTCGACGGCGCACCGGCTCGTCCGGTGCGGTCGACCGCGGGGCCAGGGCCTGATGGCCCCCGCCGACAACCCCGCCGACCAGCTCGCCGCCGCGGCCGAGGACGCCGGCCGGCACATGGCGGCCATCGCCGAGGACATGGTCAACCGGTTCTCGGTCCGCGTGCTGACCCGTCGCGGGTGGGTGGCCCGGGTCCAGGTCAACCGGGGCTACGGCACCACCGTGGACGTGCCGTCGGTGCACCGGCCCGGCTGGGTCCGGGTGTTCGGCCGCGTGCTGATGGCCCGCCCGGAGACCCCGTACCGCGCGTGGGTCAAGCGCCGCGGCTGGCGCAGCTTCCTCACCGCGCAGGTCGAGTACTGCCCGGTGGTGGTCGAGATCGCCGGGTACCGCTACGAGGTGCAGGCCGACCGCGCGGGCCTGGTCGACTCGGTCCTGCAGATCGACCTGCCGGCGGGACGTCACCCGGTGACCATCACCCCCTCCGGCGGCGAGCCGGGCGTGGGCGAGGTGGTCGTCGTCGGCGCCGGCACCGACGCGGGCCTGGTCAGCGACATCGACGACACGGTCATGGTCACGTGGCTGCCACGGCCGTTCATCGCCGCCTGGAACACCTTCGTCCGGCAGGAGACCGCCCGCGCCGAGGTGCCCGGCATGACCGAGCTGTACCGGGCCTACCTGCAGGCCAACCCGGGTGCGTTCGTGGTCTACCTGTCCACGGGCGCGTGGAACACCGCACCGTTCCTGCGGCGCTTCCTGCGCCGGCACGGCTTCCCCGTGGGCCCGTTGCTCCTGACCGACTGGGGACCCACGAACACCGGCTGGTTCCGTTCCGGCCGCGAGCACAAGCTGGGGTCGCTGCGCCGGCTGCGGGCCGAGCTGCCCCACCTGCGCTGGCTGCTGGTCGGCGACGACGGCCAGCACGACCCGGACATCTACTCCACCGTCGCCCGGGAGGCGCCGGAGACCGTCCGGGCCGTGCTGCTGCGGGAGCTGTCCCCGGCGGAGCAGGTGCTCGCCCGGGGCCTGGCGATCCCGGACTCCGACGGCGGAGCCGGTCCGGTCCCGGTGCTGCACGGCGGCGACGGGCACCGCCTGGCCGAGCGGCTGCGCGCCATCGGCCAGCTGCCGGAGGAGGACCCCGGCGCCCCCGACACGGCGGACCTGTCGGACCTGTCGTGACCGCGGCCGCCGGGGCGCCGGGGCTGCGGTGAGCGAGGCCCGCCGGGTGGGTGTCCTGGCCGCCGCCCAGGTCGCGGGCGGCGTCGGGGCGGCGGTGGGGATCGCGGCCGGCAGCCTGCTGGCGGCCCGGGTCACCGGGGGGACGGCCCTGGCCGGGACCGCGCAGACCGCGACGGTCCTGGGGGCGGCGCTGCTGGCGGTGCCGCTGGCCCGGCTGGCCGAGCGCCTCGGCCGCCGCACCGCGCTGTCGGCCGGGCTGCTCGTGGCGGTGGCGGGGTCGGGCCTGGTGGTGCTGGCCACGGTCACCGGGTCGTTCGTCCTGCTGCTGCTCGGCGCCGCGCTGTTCGGCGGCGGCAGCGCGTCGGGTCTGCAGGCCCGCTACGCGGCGACCGACGGCACCGCACCCGGTCGGCGGGGGAGGGCGCTGTCGACGGTGGTGTGGGCCACGACCGTGGGCGCCGTCGCCGGGCCCAACCTGGCGGCCCCGGCCTCCCTGCTGGACCAGGCCCTGGGGCTGCCGCCCTACAGCGGTTCCTACCTGGTCGCGGCGGGCGCGTTCCTCCTCGCCGCCCTGGTCCTGCTCCTCGGGCTGCCGCCCGACCCCCGTCGAGGTCCGTCCCCGACGTCACCGACGCCCCGTCCGGCCCCGACGCCCCCGCCGGTCGACGTGCCGCTGGACCCGACGGCCGGCGGCACCACCGTCCTCGCCGTCCTGCGCACCGTCTGGCGGGACCCGCAGGCCCGGCTCGGCGTCGTGGCGCTGGGCACCGCCCACGCGGTCATGGTCGGCGTCATGGTCATGACCCCGGTCCACCTGGACGCCCACGGCGCGTCCTTCACGGTGGTCGGCCTGGTGATCAGCGTCCACGTCGCCGGCATGTACGGGGCCAGCCCGCTGTTCGGCTGGTTGGCCGACCGGAGGGGGACCACCGCGGGGGTCGCGGTCGGCGTGGTCCTGCTGCTGGCGGCGCTGGCGGTGTCCGGGACGTCGGGCACCGGCCTGCTCGGCCCCGGGCCGGCCTCGCACGTCGGTGTCGGGCTCGGGCTGCTGCTGCTCGGCCTGGGGTGGTCGGCCTGCCTGGTGTCCGGGTCGACGCTGCTGGCCGGTGCCTTCGACGAGGCCGACCCCCGGGCCCGGACGCTGCAGGGGGCGTCCGACCTGGTCATGGGCGGCGCGGGCGCGGCGGCCGGGGCGCTGTCGGGCCCGGTGGTGGCGGTCACGGGCTACCCCGGCCTGACCGTGGCGGCGGTGCTGCCGCTCACGCTCACCCTTTGGTGCCTGGCCGGGGCCCGGTCGGGGCCTGGTGGGCGACGCGGCGCGGGCCTGCTCTACCGTCGGGGGCCGTGAGCACCTCCGGGGACGTGGGTCGGGCGCCGGCGACGGGGCCGGGGCCGGTGCTGGTGCGCGGCCGTGGCCTGACCAAGGTGTACGGCGACTTCACGGCCGTCGACGGCATCGACCTCGACGTCCGGCGCGGGGAGTCCTTCGGCATCCTCGGGCCCAACGGTGCAGGCAAGTCGACCACCATGCGGCTGATCGGGTGCGTGTCCGACCCGACGGACGGCGAGCTCGAGGTGCTCGGTCTGGACCCGCGCCACGACGGGCCGCGGATCCGGGCCCGGCTCGGGGTGGTGCCCCAGAAGGACACGCTGGACGAGGACCTGACCGTCCGCGAGAACGTGCTGGTCTACGGCCGGTACTTCGGGATGTCGCGGGCCGCGGTGCGCGCCAAGGCCGACGAGCTGCTCGACTTCGTCCAGCTCGCCGACCGGGCCGACTCCGTGGTGGAGCCGCTGTCCGGGGGGATGAAGCGTCGGCTGACCATCGCCCGTGCCCTGGTCAACGACCCCGACATCCTCCTGCTCGACGAGCCCACCACCGGTCTGGACCCCCAGGCCCGCCACGTGCTGTGGGACCGGTTGTACCGGCTCAAGCGGGAGGGCGTCACCCTGGTCCTCACCACCCACTACATGGACGAGGCCGAGCAGCTGTGCGACCGGGTGGTGGTCATGGACGGCGGGCGCTACGTCGCCGAGGGCAGCCCCACGGACCTGATCCGGGCGCACTCCACCCGGGAGGTGCTCGAGGTGCGGTACCGCACGGACGACCACGAGCCGTTCGCCGCCCCCCTGCAGCCCCTGGCGCAGCGGGTGGAGGTGCTCCCGGACCGGGTGCTGCTCTACGTGGACGACGCCGACGACACCGCCGCCGCCGTGCTGGGCCTGCACGGCGAACGGCCGATGTCGCTGCTCCCGCGCCGCTCGACGCTGGAGGACGTCTTCCTGCGCCTCACCGGGCGGACGCTGGTCGACTAGGGCGGGGCCCGGAGCGAGGGGGAGCGTCCGGCGAGGTGCGGCTCAGCCCGCGTTCGCGACGGCCTGCGACAGCTCCTCGACGTAGGTCTGCAGCCCGTACGACAGCGACAGCGCGGTCGGCGGGCTGACCGAGGACACCAGCGCCTGGCCCTCGATGGAGGCGACCGCGCCGGACTGCACCTGGGGCAGCGACGCCAGGTACGGCTTCGCCAGGGTGTCCGCGGCGGCCTCCGGGGAGTCGGAGTACGACAGCAGGACGTCCGACGTCAGCCCACCGACGAGCTCGGGGCTCAGGGTGAAGTAGAACGTCGCCTCGCCCGTGGACAGCTCCTCGACGCTGGGGGCGACCTCCAGGCCGAGGTCGGTGAGGAACTCGACCCGCGGGTCGGCCTCCTCGTAGACGTACAGGGCGTCCGGGGTGTCGAGGACCGCAGCCACGGTGCGCCCCGCGAGCTCGGGGTGGGCCTCGGCGGCGGCCGCGACCTCGGCGTCGGCCGCCTCGACCACGGCGGCGGCCTCCTCCGAGGCGCCCAGGGCCTCGCCGACGGTCGTGACGACGTCGCGCCACGGGGTGGACCAGGCCTGGTCGGGGTAGGCGACGGTCGGCGCGATCTCGCTCAGGGTCGCGTAGTCCTCGGCCGTGATGCCGGAGTAGACGGCCAGGATCACGTCGGGCTGCTGGGCCGCGACCTGCTCGAACGGGACGCCGTCGGCGTCGGGCAGGAGCTCGGGCGTCTCGGCGCCCTGCTCCTCCAGCGCCTGCGCGACCCACGGCAGCAGGCCGTTCTCGTCGGCGCCGTAGGTCGCCAGCGGGATGGCGACCGGGACGACGCCCAGCGCGAGCGCGGCGTCGGTGCTGCCCCAGCCCAGCGTGACGACCCGCTCCGGGGTCCCCTCGACGGTGGTCTCGCCGAAGGCGTGCTCGATGGTCACCGACCCGGTGCCCGGGTCGGCGGCCGCGGCGCTGGGTGCGGGCGACGTCTCGGGGTCGGTGGCGGACGAGCCGCAGGCGGCGGCCAGGAGGGCGGCTGCCAGGGCGCCCGCGAGGAGCGCGGCGCGACGGGGAGGCATCATGAATTGATCCTTGGCGTGTGGAGGAATAAAGCAAGGAGAGCCTAACCTGACTTCAGCGCTCCCGTGACCGGCACCGAGCCCGGGTACTGTCACGACGCCGGGCGACCGAGAGGGTCCCCGCGCGCGGCTCGGGGGAGGTCAGGTGGCACCGCAGACCCGTCCCGCGATCGCGCCGCCGCACCCGACCCGGTTCCTCTGGTGGCGGGCGTCCTGGTCCTGGTTCGTGGTGGCCCGCCGGTGGTGGCGCACCCTGGTGCTGCGCTCGGTCCTGGAGCCCGTCCTGTACCTGCTCGGGCTCGGCTTCGGCCTGGGCACGCTGGTCGACGACAGCGGCAACGCCCCGGGGGCCGTGCCCTACGCGGCCTACGTCGCAGCCGGGGTCCTGGCGGCGTCGGCCATGCAGTCGGCGTTCGGCGAGGCGTCCTGGCCCGTGCTCGGGGCCATCAAGTGGCAGCGGCAGTACCACGCGCAGCTGGCGACCCCGCTGCGGGTGACCGACGTCCTGCTCGGCCACCTCGTCTTCATGCTGCTGCGACTCGTGGTGAGCGTGGTGCCGTTCTGGCTCGTCATGGTCGCCTTCGGGCTCGTCCAGTGGCCCAGCGCGGTCTGGGCGGTGCCCGCGGCCGTGCTGTGCGGGATGGCCTTCGCCGCCCCGGTCGCCGCCTTCGCCGCCACCACCGACAACGACACGTCCTTCGCGCTGCTGCTGCGCTTCGCCATCATCCCGATGTTCCTGTTCGCCGGGGTCTTCTTCCCCGTGTCCGACCTGCCCACCTGGGTGCAGCCGGTGGTGTGGGCGACCCCGCTGTTCCACGGCGTGGAGCTGACCCGGGCCGCGTCCCTGGGCACCGACCTCGGCCCGCCGGCCGTGGCCGGTCACGTGGCCTACCTGCTGCTGCTCGCCCTGGGCGGGCTCGCCGTGGCCGTCCGGACCTACACACGGAGGTTGTCGTGAGCCGGGGCACGGCCGGGTCGGAGGTGGTCCCCGCCTACGGGCTGCTGGGCCGGCTGCTGCCGGCGGGACCGGTCTCGCGGCCGATGAGCCTGGTGGAGCGCAACATGCGCGCCTACCGCCGGGCGTGGCTGCTGCTGCTGTCCGGGTTCGTCGAGCCCGTGATGTACCTGTTCGGCCTCGGCATCGGGCTGGGGTCGCTGGTGGGCGACGTCACCACCGACTCCGGCCGGACGGTCTCCTACGCCCTGTTCGTGGCGCCCGCGCTGATGGCGGCCTCGGCCATGAACGGCGCGGTGTACGACTCCACGTTCAACGTGTTCTTCAAGCTGCGGTACTCCCGGCTGTACGACTCCGTCCTGGCCACGCCGCTGGGCCCACGTGACGTCGCGACGGGCGAGATCGCCTGGGCGCTGATCCGCGGCAGCCTGTACGCGGGGGCGTTCTTCCTGGTCATGGCGCTGGCCGGGCTGGTGCGGACGCCCTGGGCGCTGCTGGCGCTGCCGTCGGCCCTGCTCATCGGCTGGGCCTTCGCCAGCATCGGCATGGCGGTGACCACCTGGATGCGCAGCTGGCAGGACCTCGACCTCGTCCAGCTGGCGATCGTGCCGCTGTTCCTGTTCTCGGCGACCTTCTACCCGGTGAGCACCTACCCGGAGCAGGTGGCGTGGCTGGTGCAGGTGTCCCCGCTCTACCACGGGGTGGCCCTGGTCCGCGGGGTGATGCTGGCCGAGGTCGGTCCCCACCTGCTGGTCCACGTCGGCGTCCTGGTGGCGCTCGGCCTGCTGGGCGTCGCCGTCACCGAGCGGCGCCTGCGCACCCTCCTCCTCCGCTGACCCCGGGCCCCTCGACGCGACGGCACCCCCCGCGGCGGCGGTCCGGCGGCCACGGCCGACACGTCCCGACACGCCGCCCGCGTGTCGTCCCGTGTCGAACACGTGTTCGGGCTACTGTCCGTGTGTCCACAGGACGCGAGGTGCCTCGCCCTCCACAGCTCGGCGAGGCGCCGGACGTTCTGTCGGGGGAGGTGCCTAGCGTCTCCTCCGTGGCCAACAGACGACCCGTACGAGGTGACCAGATGCCCGCTCCAGCCATCAACGGCGATCGAGAGAAGTCGCTCGCGACCGCGCTCGCCCAGATCGACAAGCAGTACGGCAAGGGCTCCGTGATGCGTCTCGGTGACGAGGCCCGCGCCCCGATCGACGTCATCCCGACGGGCTCCATCGCGCTCGACATCGCCCTCGGCATCGGCGGGCTGCCCCGCGGCCGCATCGTCGAGGTGTACGGCCCGGAGTCCAGCGGTAAGACGACGGTGGCCCTGCACGCGGTGGCCAACGCGCAGAAGGCCGGTGGCATCGCCGCCTTCGTCGACGCGGAGCACGCGCTCGACCCGGACTACGCCCGCGCCCTGGGCGTGGACACCGACGCCCTGCTGGTCTCCCAGCCGGACACCGGTGAGCAGGCCCTCGAGATCACCGACATGCTGATCCGCTCGGGTGCGCTCGACATCATCGTCATCGACTCCGTCGCGGCCCTCGTGCCCCGGGCCGAGATCGAGGGCGAGATGGGCGACAGCCACGTCGGTCTTCAGGCCCGGCTGATGTCGCAGGCCCTGCGCAAGATCACCGGTGCGCTGAGCCAGTCCCGGACCACGGCGATCTTCATCAACCAGCTGCGCGAGAAGATCGGCGTCATGTTCGGCTCGCCCGAGACCACCACGGGCGGCAAGGCGCTGAAGTTCTACTCCTCCGTGCGGCTGGACGTCCGTCGCATCGAGGCGCTGAAGGACGGCACCGAGATCGTCGGCAACCGGACCAAGTGCAAGGTCGCCAAGAACAAGCTGGCCGCCCCGTTCAAGATCGCCGAGTTCGACATCATCTACGGCACCGGCATCAGCCGCGAGGGTGGCCTCATCGACATGGGGGTCGAGCAGGGCTTCGTGCGCAAGGCGGGCGCCTGGTACACCTACGAGGGCGACCAGCTCGGCCAGGGCAAGGAGAACGCCCGCGCGTTCCTGCGCGACAACCCCGACCTGGCCGACGAGATCGAGAAGCGCATTAAGGAGAAGCTCGGCATCGGCCCCAAGGTCGACAAGCCGGCGGACCCCGCGGTGCCGGCGGTCGAGTTCTGATGCTGTTCGCCCTTCTCACCCGCTGAACGCCTCCCGTGGCACATCGCCCGAGGGGATCCCGTTCGGCCACAGACCGCGACGGCGCGCGCCCGTCCGCCGGAGACTCCTCGCCCGAGTCGCCGATGGACGTGGCACGCGCCGTCGTGCTGCGTCGGCTGTCGTTCGGGCCGCGCACCCGCGCCCAGCTGTACGAGGCGATCCTGGCGAAGGACGTCCCGGCCGACGTGGCCGACGCCGTGCTGGACCGTTTCGTCGAGGTCGGCCTGGTGGACGACGCGGACTTCGCCCGGGAGTGGGTACGGGTGCGTCATCGGGACAAGGGTCTGTCGCGGCGGGCCCTCGCCGACGAGATGCGCCGCAAGGGCGTCCCGCCCGACGAGGCCGACGAGGCCCTGTCCGCCCTGGACGGCGACGACGAACGCACGGCCGCCGAGGCCCTGGTCGCCCGCAAGCTGCCCAGCAGTCGCGGCCTGGAGTACCCGCGACGGGTCAACCGGCTGATGGGGATGCTGGCCCGCAAGGGCTACGGCCCCGGCCTGGCCGGCGAGGTGGTGCGGCAGGCGCTGGCGAACGAAGGGACGCAGGTCGAGCCTGACGACTGCTGATGACGGACCGCTGACGACATTCGCCGATCACGACTGGCGCCTCCCCGTCGGCCCTTCGTGCTCGCCGGAGGTGGCGCCCGTCCGGCGTGCACCGCAGCCCGCGCTGCGTCGGAGAACAGAGCGGCGCCGAAGGGCAGGGCGGTTCAGGCCAGGCCGCCCGCACCCCCGGGGTTGCCGACGTTTGCCATCGTGCTGGTGCGGTTCTGGTCCACGTCCGGCTTGCTGCCCCGTGAGGCGCTGAGACGGCGTTCGGTGTACGTCGCCAGGCGACCCAGCAGGCTGTTGATCAGGATGAACAGCAGTGCGACCAGCAGGTACGTCTGCAGCGGGTTGTCCAGGAACCGCTCGATGCGCCGCCCGGCGTTCAGCAGCTCCAGGGGGCCGATCAGGACGACGGCGGCCAGCGAGGTGTCCTTGACGATGACGACCAGCTGGCTGATGAGCGCCGGCAGCATGAGCCGGAACGACTGCGGCATCTGGATGAGCAGCACCGTCTGCTGCGGCGTCAGGCCGATGGACAGCCCGGCCTCGCGCTGACCGCGCGGCAGCGCGGCGACCCCCGCGCGCAGGATCTCGCCGATCACGACGAAGTTGTAGGCCGTCAGACCGATGACCAGGTACCACATCTGCGACAGGTCGACGCCGAACTGGGGCAGCACCCGCGCGGCGAAGAAGATGAGGATGACGACCGGGGCCCCGCGGAGCACCTCCGCAACCAGGACGAGCGGCAGTCGGGAGTAGCGGCCGAGCAGCAGGCGCAAGGTGGTCAGGACGGTGCCCAGGACGAGGCTGAACACGATGGCGAGCGCGGCGGCGAGCAGGGTGTTCTGGATGCCGATGCGTAGCTGCCCCCACACCTGCAGGAACTGGTCGTCGCCGGGCCAGTACAGGGGAGCCCAGAGGTCGGCCTCGAACTGCCCGGTCTCGTTCAGCCGCAGCCCGGCCAGGGCCAGCAGGACCACGAACACCAGGACGGACACGACCGAGATGATCCGGTGACGTCGCAGCGCCTTGGGTCCGGGCGTGTCGTACAGGACGGACGGTGCGGCGCTCATCGCAGGATCGCCACCTTCTCCTCGATGCGGCTGAGTATCGCGGCCGTCGGCAGCGTGATGGCGAGGTACCCGATCAACACGCCGGTGAGGACAGGCAGCGCGGCGTAGCCTTGTGCGCTGGTCAGCCGGCTGCCCACCGAGTACAGGTCACCGCCGACGCCGAACGCACCGACGATGGCCGAGTTCTTCATCATGGCGATGACGACGCTGCCGAGCGGCGGGACGACCGTGCGCAGCGCCTGGGGCATGACGACGGAGCCCAACGACTGGCCGAAGGTGAGGCCGATGGCGCGCGCGGCCTCGGCCTGCCCGTCCGGCACGGCGTTGATGCCGGAACGGATGGCCTCGCAGACGAAGGCCGCGGTGTAGAGGGACAGGCCGATGACCCCGAGCTGGAAGAACGGGCGGTTGAAGCCCAGCTCCGGGAGGACGAACGCGGTGAAGAACAGCATCACGGTGAGCGGGCTGTTGCGGACCACGGAGACGTAGCCGGAACCGAACTGGCGCAGCGGGGCCACGGGCGACACCCGCATCATCGCGAGGACGGTCCCGATCACCAGCGAGCCGACGAGCGAGTAGGCGATCAGCCGTAGCGAACCGAGGAAACCGCTCACGAACAGGTCGAAGTTGTCGACCAGCACGTCCATCTCGTGGTCCTCTTCGTCGTCAAGGGGTGGGGAGGAGCGCGGGCCGAGCAGGTGCGGGCCCGGTGGACCGGGGTGCGGGCCCGGTCGTGGACCGGGCCCGCACCGTCAGGTCACTCGCAGGGCTGGAGCTCCGGGAACTCGGGGGCCTCGGCGCCCGCGATGCCACCGGCGGTGGAGTCCCACGCCTCGAGGTAGCGGCCGTCCTCGTTGGCTGCCTCGAGGGTGTCGTTGATGAACTGGCAGAACTCGACGTCCTCGTTCTGGACGCCGATGCCGTAGGGCTCCTCGGTGAACGCCTCGCCCACCAGGGTGAACGCGCCCTCGGAGGCGTCGACCAGGCCGAGCAGGATGACGTTGTCGGTGGTCACGACGTCGACCTGGTTGTTGCGCATGGAGTCCGCGCACTCGGAGTAGGTCTCGAACAGGGTGAGCTGGTTCTCGGTCGCGAGGTACTCGCGGATCGTCTCCGACGGGGTGGAGCCGTCGACGGAGCAGACGCGGATGGACTCGTCACCCAGGTCGTCGGGCGACGTGACGGTCGCGGCGTCCTCGACCCGGACCATGAGGGCCTGACCGGCCACGTAGTACGGCCCGGCGAAGTCGATGCGCTCGGCCCGCTCGTCGTTGATGGTGTAGGTCGCGGCGACCAGGTCGACCTGGTCGTTGATGAGGACCTCCTCGCGGATGGCCGACGGGGTCTCGATGTACTCGATGCCGTCGTCGCCGATGCCGAGCTCGGTGGCGATGATCTTGGCGATCTCGACGTCGAAGCCCTCGGGCACGCCGTCGAGGTTGGCCAGGCCGAAGCCGGGCTGGTCGAACTTGGTGCCGATGCGGATGGTGCCGGCCTCGGCCAGCTCGGCCATGGTCGTTCCCTCGGCGAACTCGCCGGTGCCGCCGGCCTCGGTGGTCTCCTCGGCGCCCGCGTCCGCGCCGGCGTCGGTCGCAGTGGTGTCCTCGGCGTCCGTGTCGCCGCCGCAGGCAGCGAGGACGAGGGCGGCGGAGCTGAGCAGCGCCACGCCCGTCATCAGTCGACGTGTCTTCATATGGGTCCCTCCCGGGGATGTAGCGGTGCGCCCCGGACGGGCGCACCAGGTGGTTCGGGTGGTCAGTGGGTGAGGATCTTGGACAGGAAGTCCTTGGCCCGCGCGGACGTCGGGGCGGTGAAGAACGTCTCCGGCACGGCTTCCTCGACGATCTCGCCGTCGGACATGAACACCACGCGGTTGGCCGCCTTGCGGGCGAAGCCCATCTCGTGGGTGACGACGATCATCGTCATGCCGTCCTTGGCCAACGACGTCATGACGTCGAGGACCTCGTTGATCATCTCGGGGTCGAGGGCGGACGTGGGCTCGTCGAAGAGCATGACCTTGGGCTTCATCGCCAGGGCGCGGGCGATCGCGACGCGCTGCTGCTGGCCACCGGACAGCTGGGCCGGGTACTTCTCGGCCTGGTCCGACACGCCGACGCGCTCCAGCAGCTGCTTGCCCAGCTGGTCGGCCTCGGACTTCTTCATCTTGCGCACCTTGATGGGACCCAGCGTCACGTTCTCCAGGACCGTCTTGTGGGCGAACAGGTTGAAGGACTGGAACACCATGCCGACGTCGGCGCGCAGCCGGGCCAGCTCCTTGCCCTCGTCCGGCAGGTCCTGCCCGTCGATCGTGATCCGGCCGGACTCGTAGGTCTCCAACCGGTTGATCGTCCGGCAGAGCGTCGACTTGCCCGAGCCGGAGGGCCCGATCACCACGACGACCTCGCCCTGCTGGACGGTCATCTCGATGTCCTTCAGGACGTGGAGGTCGCCGAAGTGCTTGTTGACCTTGTCCATCACGACGAGGGGTGACCCGGGGGCCCGCTGAACCGGCATGACGGGCAACCTAGACCGGATCAGGCCCGGACAGCCACGGCGAGCCGGGCCGTTGCCGAGTCGTGACCTGTCGTGCCCCGGGTCGTAACACCCGAGGTCACGACCCGCAGACCTGGACCCGCCTATTGTGACGAGTGCATACCGGGTCATACGGTTCGGCCACCGTCATCAACCGGAGGTCATGACCATGATCCGTCCCACCTCGCTCGCCGCGGCCCACCAGGTCTCGCGTCGGGCTGCCCTCGCCGCGATCGGTGGCACCGCTGCCACCGCCGGCACCCTGCTGGCCGCCCCGGCCTGGGCGGTCGACGCCGCCCGCCCGGGCAGCACCCGCTCGCCCCGCCTCACCGCCCGCGACCGCGTCGTCGTCGGCCGCGTCCAGGCCGAGCTGGCCGTGGACCACATCCTCGAGCTGTCCGAGGGGATCGGCCCTCGCATCGGTGGCACCCCGTCCGAGCGCGCCGCCGCGGAGTACATGGCCGCCGTGCTGGACGGCTACGGCTACGACGTCGAGCTGGAGACCTTCCCCGTCGCCGACAAGTTCCTCGCCGAGGTCGACGGCGACCCCGTCCTCGACCAGAGCATCTGCTGGCAGATGGGCGCTGCCCCGCTCGGGGCGCTCGACGTCAGCGTGACCGGGCCGGCCGTCCTCGCCGGCGACGGCAGCCAGGGTGAGCTGACCGGGGCCGTCGCCCTGGTCGAGACGGTCGCCGGGACGACAACCGCCGCCCGGACCCAGCGGGTGCAGCTCGCGGTGTCCCGCGGCGCGGTCGCCGTCATCGTGCTCCCCGCCGACAACCCCAACCCCATCCGCCGGACCCAGGCCTCCTCTCCCGCCCTCAGCACCCCGGTGGCGGTCCCGGTCCTGGGCTCCGCGCAGGTGCAGAAGGCCCGGCTGCAGGCCGCGGCCGCCGCGGGCCCGCTCACCCTCACGGTGGCCACGACGGCCTACCGCGGGCTGACCTCGCAGAACGTGCTGGCCAGCCGGGCCGGTCGCGGCGCCCCCGCCGGCCAGAACGAGGCCGTCATGGTCTGCGGCCACTACGACTCGGTCATCGGCGCTCCCGGCGCCAACGACGACGGCTCCGGCACCGCCCTGACGCTCGAGCTGGCCCGGGTGATGCGGTCCCTGCCCACCCAGCGCGACATCCGGTTCTCGCTGTGGGGCTCGGAGGAGCAGGGCCTGATCGGCTCCCGCTACCACGTCGCCCAGCTGGACCAGAGCGAGCGCGACCGTCTGGTCGGCGTCTACAACAACGACATGGTGGCGACCAGCTGGGACCCGGCGACCCGCTACTGGGTCCTGTCCTGGGACGGTTCCGCCAACATCATCAACACCTCCGTCATCGCGGCGGCCGAGCGGCTGGGCTACTCGCCGCACCTGTCGCCCATCACCACCCGTGGCGCGAGCGACCACCAGTCGTTCCAGGAGCGGGGCATCGCGAGCTCCAACTTCTCCTGGCGGGGCGAGGAGTCGCCGGCGCTGCTGGAGCCGCCGTACCACTCCCCGGAGGACACGGTGGCGCTCAACATCTCGATGGAGCGGATGCAGGTGTCGCTCGAGCTGATCGGCGCGGCCATGTACACGGTGGCCCGCGAGGGCTGAGCCGCTCACCCGTGACGCGCCGGGCCGGGGTGCTCGCACCCCGGCCCGGCGCCGTCGTCCCGCGGCGTCACGGCCCCGGCGTACCCTGGCAGGCGCCATGAACAGCCCTGACACCCTCACGCCCGCTGACGCCGCCACGCCGCGCGTCGACCTGNCCCCCCCCCCCCCCCCCGGCGCCGTCGTCCCGCGGCGTCACGGCCCCGGCGTACCCTGGCAGGCGCCATGAACAGCCCTGACACCCTCACGCCCGCTGACGCCGCCACGCCGCGCGTCGACCTGCCCGCACGCACGGACCTGCCCGCCCGGACCTATCACGTGCGGACGTTCGGCTGCCAGATGAACGTCCACGACTCCGAGCGGCTCACGGGCCTGCTCGAGGTGGCCGGCTACGTGCCCGCCGACCCCGACACGGTCCTCGAGCAGGGTGCGGACGTGGTGGTCCTCAACACCTGCGCGGTCCGCGAGAACGCCGACAACAAGCTCTACGGCAACCTCGGTCAGCTCGTGCCGGTCAAGTCCAGGCGCCCGGGCATGCAGATCGCGGTGGCCGGCTGCCTGGCGCAGAAGGACAAGGGCGAGATCGTCCGCAAGGCGCCGTGGGTGGACGTCGTCATCGGCACGCACAACATCGGCTCGCTGCCGGCCCTGCTGGAGCGGGCGCGGCACAACGGCGAGGCCGAGGTCGAGATCCTCGAGTCGCTCGACGTGTTCCCCTCCACGCTGCCGACCCGCCGCGAGTCCGCCTACGCGGCCTGGGTGTCGGTCAGCGTCGGCTGCAACAACACCTGCACGTTCTGCATCGTGCCCAGCCTGCGCGGCACCGAGAAGGACCGCCGCCCCGGCGACATCCTCGCCGAGGTGGATGCCCTGGTGGCCGAGGGCGTCGTCGAGGTCACCCTGCTGGGGCAGAACGTCAACACCTACGGCGTGGAGTTCGGCGACCGGCTCGCGTTCGGCAAGCTGCTGCGCGCCGTCGGGGCGGTGCCCGGCCTGGAGCGGGTCCGCTTCACCAGCCCCCACCCGTCCTCGTTCACCGACGACGTCATCGCCGCCATGGCCGAGACCCCCACCGTGATGCCGCAGCTGCACATGCCGCTGCAGTCCGGTTCGGACCGGGTGCTGCGGGTGATGCGCCGCTCGTACCGCTCCGAGCGCTTCCTGGGCATCATCGACAAGGTGCGGGCCGCGATGCCGGACGCCGCGATCAGCACCGACATCATCGTCGGGTTCCCCGGCGAGACCGAGGAGGACTTCCAGGCCACGCTCGACGTGGTCCGCGCCTCCCGCTTCACGAACGCCTTCACGTTCCAGTACTCCCCGCGCCCGGGGACCCCGGCCGCGGACATGGCCGACCAGGTCCCCAAGGCCGTCGTCCAGGAGCGCTACCTGCGCCTGGTGGCGCTGCAGGAGGAGATCTCCTGGGCGGAGAACCTGACGCAGGTCGGTCGCCGCCTCGAGCTGTTGGTCTCCGAGGGGGAGGGCCGCAAGGACGTCGCCACCGAGCGGTTGTCCGGCCGGGCCCCCGACAACCGGCTCGTGCACTTCGCGCCGCGACCCGCCGAGGGAACGCCGCCCTTCCCGGGCGCCGTCCGGCCCGGGGACGTCGTCGAGGTCGAGGTCACCTACGCGGCGCCGCACCACCTGGTCGCCGACGCCGGGGTGCTGAGCCTGCGACGCACCCGCGCGGGCGACGCCTGGCAGGCCCGCCAGGACGCCCCGGCCGGCGCGACGGCGACGACCGCGGTCGGCCTGGGGATGCCCCGCGTCGGCCTGACCGTCGGCTGAGCGGACGACGTCCGGGCCCCGTCCTGGCCGCGGGCGTGGGCACCTCAGGCACTCCTCAGGGGGGCCTCAGGTCGACCCGACCGTCCCTCAGGCGCGGATCCGTGGGGTTCGTGAGGCGGGGGCGTCAGGGTGGCGTGACCGCCCCATCCGCCGTGCCACCGCTCAGACCCAACCTGTAGGTACCCGGAGGACCGACCGCCGGGACGACCAGGAGGTCACCCATGAACCACTTCGCCATGACGCCCGGTCTGCTCCTCGACGCCGAGGTCGCCTACCGTCACGAGGTCCTCGCCCGTGACCTGGCGGGTCCGCGACCCAGCCGCCGCTGGTGGGGCACCCGCCGCCGGTCCACCAGCCAGGCCGAGCACGACCTCGTCCTCGCGGCCTGACCGGTCGGCGTGAAGGGCCCCACCTGACCCGCCGCTGGAGTCGTGGCGCGGGGCGTGCTCGCCCTCGTCGGGGGTCGCTGCCACGATGAGCACGTGCCCCGGATGAGCATCGACGCACCGCTGGTCGGCAGGGACGCCGAGCTAGGTGCGCTGACCGACGCGCTGGCCGTCGCCCGCGGCGGACGACCCAACGCCGTCCTGCTGGCCGGTGACGCCGGGGCCGGCAAGACCCGGTTGCTGCAGGCCTTCGCGGACACGGCCTCCCGGCAGGGCGTGGTGGTCCTGCGCGGGCACTGCGTCGACTTCGGCGCCGCCGGGCTGCCCTACCTCGCGTTCGCCGAGGCGGTCGGGGCGCACCTGTCGGGCTCGGGTGCGGCGGTCCCGCCGGCGCTGGCCACCCTCCTGGGCCACAGCGGCCACAGCGGCCACAGCGGTCACAGCGGCCACGCGGAACCCGGCGGGCGGACCAGCCCCTCCGGGCCCTTCGACCGCCGGGGCTCCGACGTCGGGCCGTCCGGGCCCCGCACGGACGACCCCGCCGGGGACTCCGTCGGTCACGCCTCCGCGGTCGAGGTGGGCAGGATGCAGCTGTTCGAGGCCGTCGCCCGGTACATCGGCGCGCTGGCCTCGACGGCACCGGTGCTGCTGGTGCTGGAGGACCTGCACTGGGCCGACCCGTCCAGCCGGGACCTGCTGCGGTACCTGCTGGGGCGGATGCGCCGCGAGCAGGTGCTGCTGGTGGCCAGCTACCGCAGCGACGACCTGCACCGCTCGCACCCGGTCCGCGGCCTGCTCGGGGACCTGTCCCGGCTGCCGCACGTGCAGCGGGTCGAGCTGACCCCGTTCGACCTGGCGGGGATGACCGCGTTCCTCACGGCGCTGGCCGACGCCCCGGTCCCCGCCTCCACCGTCCGTCGGGTGCACGAGCGCTCCGAGGGCAACGCCTACTTCGCCGAGGAGCTGTTCGCCGCGGGCGACCGTCCCGGGGTGCCGGACGGGCTGGCCGAGGTGCTGCTCGACCGGCTGGAGCGGTTGAGCCCGGCCGCCCGCCACGTCGCCCGGATGGCCGCCGTCGGGGGCCGTCGGGTCACCGACGAGCTGCTGCTGGCCGTCAGCGGGCTCGACCGCGCGGCCCTGGACGAGGCGCTGCGCGAGGCCGTGTCGGCGCAGGTGATGCGCGCGGAGGGGGAGCGGTACGCCTTCCGGCACGCCCTGCTGCAGGAGGCGGTCTACGCCGACCTGCTGCCGGGCGAGCGCTCGCGCTGGCACGCCGCGTACGTGCAGGCGCTGTCGGTCGCCGGTCGGGACCAGCCGGGGTCGTGGGCCGAGCTCGCCCACCACGGCCTGGCCGCGCACGACCTGCCGACCGCGCTGGTCGCCTCGGTCCGGGCTGCGGGGTCCGCCACCGACATGCTGGCCCCGCGCGAGGCGATGGACCACCTGGAACGGGCCATCGAGCTCTTCGACAGCGTGCCCGACGCCCAGGCGGCGATCGGCATGGACGCCGTCGACCTGTACCGACAGGCCGCCGGGTACGCGAGCCGCTGCGGCCGCGTCGAACGGGCCGTGGCCCTGGCCCGGGTGGCGCTGGAACGTGCCGACGCCGAGGCGGGTGGCGGCAGCGACCAGCGACGACCCGCGCTGCTGCACCACCGCCTGGCCCAGCACCTGATCGCCGCCGACCGGCTGCCGGAGGCCCTCGAGCACGCCCAGCAGTCCGCCGACGGCTACGGCGCCGTCACCGGCGACGGACCGGTGGACCGGGACCACGCCTGGGCCCTGGCCGGCCTGGCCCGAGCGCTCATGCTGTCGGACCGGCCCGAGGCCCGGGCCACGGCCGAGAAGGCGCACGCGGTGGCGGTCGAGCTCGGCCTGCCGGACGTGGAGGCCGACACCCTGGCCACCCTGGCGGTCGTGCACTCGCTCGACGGCGAGGTGCCGCCACTCGTCGTGGACGCCCGCCTGGTGCAGGCGCTGGGGCGCGCGCGGGAGTCCGGCGACGTCCTCACCGAGCTGCGGGCCAGCGTCAACCTCAGCTGGACCCGGTTCGACCGCGGCGACGTGACGGGGGCGCTCAGCGTCCTGGAGGCCGCGTGCGACCGTGCCGCCGCGAGCGGTCTGCGGTGGAGCCCCATGTCGGTGGAGCTGCGGGTGCTGCGCCGGGTGGCACGCTACGTGGCCGGCCGCTGGGCCGCCCGTCCCGACGCGGACGGTGACCTGGCCCCCGACACCGCGGCGGCGCGGCTCGCGGCGGTCGACCTGCACGTGCAGGTCGGCCGGGGCGACGAGGCGGCCGAGGGCGCCGTCCAGCGGCTCGGGCCGCTACGGGGCCGGGACCTGCAGGTGCAGCTCGCCGTCGACGGCTGCCTGTCGGAGCTGCGGCGCTGGCAGGGGCACCCCGACGAGGCCGCGGACCTGGCACGGGCCGCGGCCGACGACCTGGCCCGCTGCCACGGGGCGGACTCGCTGGGGGCTCTCTGGCTCGGCGCGGTCGAGGTGGCGTCGCTGGCCGACGTCGCCGACGAGGCCGCCCTCCGTCGCGACCCCGTCCTCGTCGCGTCCCTGCACGGCCGCGCGGCCGAGCGGGTCACGCGGCTGCAGACCCTGTTCGACACCGTGGTGGCGACGGCCCCGGACCGCCGGCAGCTCCCCGGGCCGGAGGCCGTCGCGTGGCTCGCCCGGTCCCGGGCGGAGCTGTCCCGCTTCGTCGTGGCCGCCCGGCAGGCCGCGCCCGCGGACGCCGCACCGCCCGCCGTCACCGCGGCCGCGGTCGCACCGGTGCCCGGCCACCCGGCCGCGGACCGGGCCACGGACGCCGAGGACCCGGTCGGTCCGTGGCGGGAGGCGCTGGCCGCGTTCGGCTACGGCTACCCGTTCGAGGACGCGCGCTGCCGGCTGGGGCTGGCCGGTGCGCTGCTGGCCACCTCGCCCCGCGGCGGTGCCGGCTGGGACGAGGCCGGACAGCTGCTGGCCGAGGCGGGCCGGACGGCCGCCCGGCTCGGGGCCCGACCGTTGGCCGAGCGGGTCGCGGCGCTCGCCCGCCGGGCCGGTGTCGAGGTCCCGGCGCCCCCGCCGCGGCCGCACGGCGAGGACCCCACCCGCCGCCCGGCCCAGGTGGCCGCCCTGACGGGGCGGGAGCAGGACGTGCTGCGCCTGGTGGCCCAGGGCTGGACCAACCGACGGGTCGGCGCCGCGCTGTTCATCAGCGAGAAGACGGTGTCGGTGCACCTCAGCAACGTGATGGCCAAGCTCGGCGCCAACGGGCGCACCGAGGCCGTGTCCCTGGCCCACCGCGCCGGTCTGCTCACCATCGACTGACCGGCTCACCACCGGCCGGTTCGGCCCTGCGCCCAGCCGCCCCGCGGTCAGCCCTTGCGGGGCACGGCCACGTCGACCCAGACGAGCCGGTGGTCGCTGGAGGGGAACGGGAACGTGCCCGTGAGCCGGGTCAGCGGGTCGGTGGACACCGGCCAGAACACGCCCGCGTCGAGCATCCGCAGGGTGCGCGAGGGCAGGACGTAGTCCACCCGCAGGTTGCCCGGGGCGCCGTCCGCGAAGTCCGCGGTGTCCTGGGCCGGGTCACCGCGGTGGGTCAGGTTGGCCCCGCCCTGCAGTGCCGCGGCCTCGACGCCCCCGTCCGAGGTCGGCGTCAGGCGGGTGCTGACCCGAGGGTGCTCCAGCAGCTGCTGGGCGGCGCCGGGGATCGAGTCCCCGTCGAACGGGTCGGAGTTCAGGTCGCCGGCGATCACGAACCGCTCGCCTGCCCCCAGCCCGCCCCGACGCCCGTCGTCGTCGTAGACGTAGGTCGCCGCCCGGGGGGTGACGTAGTCGGCCCAGAACCGGATCTCGTCGTGGTTGCGGCGGCCGTTGCGGTCCTCGGGGCCGTCGAACGTCGGGGGCGTGGGGTGGGAGGCCAGCAGGTGCACGGCACGCCCGCCCACCAGCACCGGCACGTCCCAGTGGGACTTGCTCGACAACCGCACCTGCGACCGGATCTCCTCCGGCCACCAGTCACCCGGCTCCGCGGTGGTGGGGTCGTCGGGCAGCAGCGCGCCCGGCATGTCGGCCCAGCGGAAGTTCTGGAACGTGCGGACCGCGTCGACGTCGATCGGGTGCTGCGACAGCACGAGCATCCCGAACTGGCCGGGGAAGAACCCGAACCCCCAGGCGTCGTCGGGTCCGCCCACCGTGCCGTCCTGGTTGAGGTCCAGCCCGCTGGGCACCCCCGTGTTGCTCGGGGCGATGAACGCGTACGGGTAGTCGATGGGGTCGGCCCCGTTCTGCCCCACCCCCAGGTAGTTGTCGAGCAGCCCCGCCACCGCCGGGCTGGTCCGGGCGTCCGCCGGGTCGGTGGGGGCGACGTAGTCGAACTCGTTGACCAGCAGCACCTCCGGCCGGGTGCGCTGGACGATCTCCGCGACCGCGGCGGCCTGGGCGTTGCCCGGGGCGGACAGGTCGGCGGTGAGCTGCCCCTCGGCGGCGCGGTTCAGCGAGGCGTTGAACGTCGCCACCCGCAGCTCGGTCGGCCCGGTGGGCGCGGGGAGGGCGGCCGAGCGGGCGGCCGGTACGGCCCCGGCCGCCGCGGGGGTGGGGGCGGCGGCCGTGGGCGAGGCCAGGGCGAGGGCGGCGACGGCGGCGACCGAGGCCGCGGCGGTCAGACCGGCGCGTCGGTGCTGCGGGTCGGGGCGAGAGGTCGTCATCCGGCCCAGGCTAGGACGCAACGCGCGACGGCGGGCGAACCCGGCATGTCGGACCGGTGACCGGCCGGTGACCGGTGCGCTCCTAGAGTGAGGCGGTGCCGCTGATGGTCGTCTGCCTGGTCCCCGCCGCGCCCGTGCTGCTGCCGCGGCTGACCGGGTCCCGGGTGCCGGAGGTGGCACCGGTGCGGGCGGCCGTGGGGGAGGCGTTGTCCGCGCTGGCCGGCCTCGACCGGGTCGTCGTCGTCTCCGAGGCCGTCCCGGGGACGCTGGCCGGTCTCGGCGCCCCCGAGCCCGGGTCGTCGACCGTCGAGCCCGGGCCGGCAACGGCCACCGCCGCCGGCGTCGCGGCCGGCCCCGGACGGGCGCCGGAGCCCCCGGCGTGGCCGCGCGAGCTCGCCGACGAGCTGCTGGACGGGTCGTGGCGGGGTGGCACCGCCGTCGGTGACCTGGCGGTGCGCGAGCACCGGACCTGGGCCCAGGTGACGCCGCGCCTGCCGGCCGAGCTGGACGCCGCGCCGGACCGGGTCGGTCTGCTCCTGCTGGCCGACGGCAGCCGGACCCGGGGGCCCCGGGCGCCGGGCGGGCAGGACCCGCGCGGTGACGTGGTCGACGCGGAGCTGTGTGCCGCCCTGGTGGAGGGTCGGGCCGCCGAGGTCCCGGACGCGCGTCGGGTCGGGGCGACCGCCGAGGCCGCCGTGGCCCTGCTCGCCGTCGCCCCGGGCGGCCCGACCCGTGTGCTGCACCACGAGGCGCCGCTGGGCGTCGCCTACCTGGTCGCCGTCCGCGGACGGGTCGCCGGGTGAGCGGGTCGCCCGACCCCGTCCCGCACGTGGTGGCGGTCGTCGGCGCCACCGCGACCGGCAAGTCCGACCTCGCGGTCGAGCTGGCGATCGCGCTGGGGGCCACGGGCGGGCGGGGCGAGGTCGTGAACGCCGACTCCATGCAGCTGTACCGGGGCATGGACGTCGGCACCGCGAAGGTCACCGAGGCCGAGCGGCGCGGGGTGCCGCACCACCTCCTGGACGTCTGGCCGGTCACCCGGGCCGCCGCGGTCGCGGAGTACCAGCAGCTCGCGCGTGAGCACTTCGCCGCCGTGCGGGACCGCGGCGCCGTCCCCCTCCTGGTCGGCGGGTCGGGTCTGTACGTCCGCGCCGCCCTGGACCACCTGCGGTTCCCCGGCACCGACCCGCAGGTCCGGGCCCGCTGGGAGGCCGAGGGCGAGCGGGTCGGGACCGCGGCCCTGCACGCGCGCCTGCGGGACCTGGACCCCGCCGCCGCCGCCGCCATCCTGCCCAGCAACACCCGTCGCGTGGTCAGGGCGCTCGAGGTCGTGGAGCTGACGGGGCAGCCGTTCGCCGCGTCCATGCCCCCGTCCGGGGCGTCGGCGCGGGTCGTCCCGGCCCTCGTGGTCGGGCTGCGGCGCGACCGCCCGGACGTGGACGAGAGGATCCGCGAACGGGTGGCCCGGATGTGGCGCGACGGGTTCGTGGCCGAGGTCGAGGGGTTGCTGGAGCAAGGCCTCGAGGACGGACCGACGGCCTCCCGGGCCGTCGGCTACGCCCAGGTCGTCGACCTGCTGCGAGGCCGCTGCACCGAGGCGGAGGCCGTCGAGCGGACGGTCGTGGCCACCCGACGGCTGGTGCGTCGGCAGGAGTCGTGGTTCGGCGCGGACCCGAGCATCACCTGGTTCGACGCCGCGGCCCCGGACCTGCCGGTTCACGTCCTGGCGCACGTCCGGTCCACACTGGACCGGTGAGCAGCCCAGCGGTCGTCACCAGCCCCTCGAGCCGCGCCTGGGCAGGGGGACCCCTGCGCCCCGACGGCCTGCACGTGCTCAAGGCGCACGGCACGGGCAACGACTTCGTCGTCCTGCTGGACCCCGACGACACCTACCCGCTGGACCCCGCCGTGGTGGCGGCCCTGTGCGATCGGCGCAGCGGCCTGGGCGCGGACGGCGTCATCCGGGTGGTGGCCGCCGACATCGACGGCACCGACGGCTGGTTCATGGACCACGTCAACGCCGACGGCAGCACCGCCCTGATGTGCGGCAACGGGGTGCGCGTCCTGGCCCACGCGCTGGTGGACGCCGGCCTGGTGGACCCGACCGCGACCGAGGTCGCGGTCCTGTCGCGGTCAGGGCCGCGCCCGGTCCGCCTGGTGGCCGCCGGATACCCGGTCTACAGCGTCGAGATGGGTCCGGTGCGGGTGGCCGAGGAGATCGTGGCGGTCACCGTGCGGAGCGAGGACGGCAGCACCCGACGCCTCCCCGGGGTGGGCGTCGACGTCGGCAACCCCCACGTGGTGGTGGACGTCGGACCGGGCGGGGCGCTCGCGGCCGTCGACCTGCACCGGCGGCCGGGTCTGGAGCCCGACCCGGTCGACGGGGCCAACGTCGAGCTGATCGGTGACCTGGCCCAGGGCGAGACGCTGGCCAGCGGGCAGCTGCGGATGCGCGTGCACGAGCGGGGCGTGGGCGAGACCCGGTCCTGCGGCACGGGCGCGGTGGCCGCGGCCGCCGCCGCCTCCAGCCGCCGTGCGGGCTCGCCGAGGCAGTGGACGGTGGACGTGCCCGGCGGGCGCCTGCGGGTGCTGCTCAAGCGCCGCGAGGGCGAGGGCGTCGTGGGCTCGGAGCTGTCCGGCCCGGCCGAGGTGGTCGCCCGGGCCGTGGTGGACCCGGGCTGGCTCGAGCGCCTCAGCCGGTGACGGGCCGGGACACGACCAGCACCCGGTAGCCCTTGCTGCTGGCGCTGCGCGTCACGGTCATCCCGTCGGGCAGCACCTGCTCGAGCCAGGTGTGCAGGGAGTCCGCCCCGAGGTTGCGCTGCACCACGAGCTCGGCGCGCCCACCCGGGGCCAGCCGGGGCAGCCACGCCAGCAGCAGGCTGTGCAGCGCGTCCTTGCCGATCCGGATGGGCGGGTTGGACCAGATCAGCGCGAACGACACGTCGGGGTCGACGTCGCCGGGGGAGCGGACGTTGACCTGGCCGAAGCCGTTGTCACGCGCGTTGGCCGCGGTGAGCGCCCGCGCGCGCTCGTTGACGTCCACGGCCCACACCGTCGCCCCCGGGGCCGCCGCCGCCAGGGCCAGCGTGATGGGCCCCCAGCCGCAGCCCAGGTCGAGCAGTTGCCCCTCGGCGTGCACGGGGCCTGCGTGGCGCCGCAGCACCTGGGTGCCCAGGTCGAGCAGGTGCCCCTCGGCGGGCACGGGGCCGGCGTGGCGCAGCAGCACCTGGGTGCCCAGGTCGAGCCGGTCACCGCTGAACACGCCCGATGAGGTGACGACGTCCATCGACCGGCCCTGCAGCTCGACCGTCCGTCGCCTCTCCTGCCCCGGACCGGTGGGACGCTCGTCGAAGTAGTGGGACTGCCCGGCGCTCACGGGTCGAGCCTGCCGCGCGGGGCCGGGTCGCCGCCAGCCGCGTCGCGACCCGCGTCGGCGCCGGCGCTCGTGGGCTCCGCCGCCGCCAGGCGCCGCCGCCGTCGTCGGTCCAGCTCGGTGGACACCAGGACCAGCAGGACGATGCCCGTCAGCGGCAGCAGGAACCCGGCGACGACGCCGTTGAAGGTCCCCAACGCGTCGTGGCCGGTGGAGTCCAGCACCAGGTAGGTGACGTAGACCGCGTAGTAGGCGACGAACAGCAGGCCCTCCCAGCGCGCGACCGCCGCGCCGGTGATGGCGACCGGCAGCAGCGCCACGGCGACGAGGATCATCACCGGGAGGTCGAGGTTGACGGCCCCGGGCGACAGCTCGATCCCCACCGGGCTGATCACGCCCGACAGGCCGAGCACGGCCCCGATGTTGAAGATGTTGCTGCCGACGACGTTGCCGACGGCCATGTCCCGCTGACCACGCACCGCCGCGATGATCGACGTCGCCAGCTCGGGCAGCGACGTGCCCACCGCCACCACCGTCAGCCCGATGACCAGGTCGCTCACCCCGAGGGCCGAGCCGATCGTGGTGGCCGAGTCGACCAGCAGGGTCGCCCCCAGGACCAGCAGACCCACCCCGACCGCGACCAGGCCGGCGTCCAGGGCGGTGCGGGCCCCCGTCCGGGCCGCAGGGGGCCCGGACGTGCCGGGGGAGTCCCCTCCGGCCTCCCGCTGCCGGGCCACCCGCTCGCGGCCCGCGCGCTCCTGCCGCCGCGAGACGACCACCGACACGCTCACGTAGCCGACCAGGAGCACCACGAGCAGGACGCCGTCGAGCCGGCTGATCCACCCGTCGAGCGCGAGCAGCAGCGTCAGCACCGACAGCCCGATCATCACCGGTACGTCCGTGCGGACCAGCCGGGTCCGCACCACCAGCGGCAGCACCACCGCCGACAGGCCCAGCACGAGCAGGACGTTCGCGATGTTGCTGCCCACCACGTTGCCCACGGCGAGACCGGGGTTGCCGGACAGGGTGGCGCGCAGGCTGACCGCCAGCTCCGGCGCCGACGTAGCGAACGACACCACCGTCAGGCCCACCAGCAGCGGTGACAGTCCCAGCGCGGTGGCCAGCCCGCTCGCCCCACGCACCAGCAGCTCGCCACCTCCGACGAGCACCGCCAGGCCCACCACGAGGAGCACGATCGTCAGCACGTCCACGGGGTCGAAACTAGTGCCGGGACCGCGCCGCGGGCGCCCCGGTGCCCGGGGCTCGCTGCGCGGACGGCGAAATCCGATCGGCCCGCTGCGACGTGCGTGCGATCCTGGGACGACGATGACAGCAGCAGACAGCAGCGCCCGCCCCGGTCCCGACCTCACCGACGACGCCGTCAGGACGCCGACCGCGGCGCGCGGCGCGCCCGACGCGGGCTACGACGGCGACCAGTACGACCTCGCCGACCGCCAGGCGCTGCGCCGGGTCGCCGGGCTGTCCACGGAGCTGACGGACGTCACCGAGGTCGAGTACCGCCAGCTGCGCCTGGAGCGCGTCGTCCTGGCCGGGCTTTCGACCACGCGCGACCCGCACGAGGCCGAGGTGTCGATGGCCGAGCTGGCCGCCCTGGCCGAGACCGCCGGCTCGCAGGTGCTGGACGCGCTGCTGCAGCCGCGCGAGAAGCCGGACCCGGCCACCTTCCTGGGCTCCGGCAAGGCGGCCGAGCTGCGCGACGTGGTCGCCGAGACCGGCGCCGACACCGTCATCTGCGACGGAGAGCTGAGCCCGTCGCAGCGCCGTGGCCTGGAGGACGTCGTCAAGGTCAAGGTCGTCGACCGGACCGCCCTGATCCTCGACATCTTCGCCCAGCACGCGAAGTCCCGGGAGGGCAAGGCCCAGGTCGAGCTCGCCCAGCTGGAGTACCTGCTCCCGCGGCTGCGCGGCTGGGGCGAGTCGATGTCCCGTCAGGCCGGTGGTCGGGTCGCCGGCGGGGCCGGCATCGGGTCCCGCGGCCCCGGTGAGACCAAGATCGAGCTGGACCGTCGTCGGATCCGCACCCGGATGGCCAAGCTCAAGCGCCAGATCGCCGACATGCGCACCTCCCGCGACACGAAGCGGTCGGAGCGTCGTCGCGGCCCCGTGCCGTCCATCGCGATCGCGGGCTACACCAACGCCGGCAAGTCCAGCCTGCTCAACCGGATGACCGGCGCCGGGGTGCTGGTCGAGGACGCCCTGTTCGCGACCCTCGACCCGACGGTCCGCAAGGCCGAGCTGCCCGACTCCCGGGCCGTGACCCTCACCGACACCGTCGGGTTCGTCCGGCAGCTGCCCCACCAGCTCGTCGAGGCGTTCCGCTCGACGCTGGAGGAGGTGGCCGACGCGGACCTCGTCGTCCACGTCGTCGACGTGTCCCACCCCGACCCCGAGGGCCAGCTGAGCGCGGTGCGCGAGGTGATGGCCGAGGTGGGTGCCCACACCGTCCCCGAGGTGGTGGCGCTCAACAAGGCCGACGTCGCCGACCCCGAGGTCGTCGACCGGCTGCTGCGGCGCGAGCGCAACGCCGTGGCGGTGTCCGCCCGCACGGGGGAGGGGCTGGAGGACCTGCTGGCGCGGGTCGCCCAGGACCTGCCCCACCCCGAGGTCGAGGTGGACCTGGTCGTGCCCTTCGCCCGCGGTGACCTGATCAGCCGCACCCACGACGACGGCGAGGTCCTCGACGTCGAGCACGTGGCCGAGGGGACCCGGATCCACGCCCGGGTCGACCAGGCGCTCGCCGCGGCGCTCACCGACGCGAGCACGTCCAGCGACGCACCCGACGGGGTGCCCTCGCGCTGAGCGCACCGCCGGCTCTCCCCAGCGCCGGGCCCGTCGTCCCGGCGGGCCCGCACCGGCCACTACTGTCCTTGCGGTGAACCAGGCCGCCGCAGACCAGGTCGACGACCCGGCCGCCCCGCCCCAGGCCTCGGACCAGGACAGGGCCACGGGTGGGTCCCAGGAGCCCGGCCCGGCGGCCGTGGCGCTGCTGGCGCAGGTCGTGGCCGCGACCGGTGGCACCCAGCGACCGGGCCAGGACGAGATGGCCGCCGCCGTGGCCGACGCGATCGAGGACGGCCGGCACCTGCTGGTCCAGGCCGGCACAGGCACCGGCAAGTCCTGGGGCTACCTGGTGCCGGCCGTGGCCGCCGCCGTCCGTCGGGGCCGCGGCGTCGTGGTCGCGACGAGCACGCTGGCCCTGCAGGGGCAGCTGGTCCGGCAGGACCTGCCGCGGCTGGCCGATGCGGTCGAGAAGACCGTGGGGCGCCGGCCCACCTGGCAGCTGGTGAAGGGACGGAACAACTACGTCTGCGCCCACCGCCTGGCCGGGGGCAGCTCCGCGGAGGAGGACTCGATGTCCTTCTTCGAGGAGGAGGCCACCGGTGGGGCGCGGACCTCGCTGGAGCTGCAGGTGGCCCGGGTGAGGGAGTGGGCCGAGGGCACCACGAGCGGGGACCGCGACGAGCTGGTGCCCGGGGTCTCCGACCGGGCCTGGCGGGCGGTGTCGGTGACGGCGCGGGAGTGCCTGGGCGCGGCGCGGTGCCCGGTGGCCGCCGAGTGCTTCAGCGAGCAGGCCCGGGCCCGGGCGCGCGAGGTCGACGTGGTCGTCACCAACCACGCCATGCTCGCGATCGACGCCACCGACAACCGCAAGACCCTGCCGCAGCACGACGTGGTCGTCGTGGACGAGGCCCACGACCTGCTCGACCGGGTCACCGCGGCCTTGTCTCGGGAGGTGACGGCGGCGTCCGTGCGCGCCGTCGCCGGGGCCGCCCGACGCGCCGGCTGCTCCGCCGCGGACGTCGGTGACCTCGAGCACTGCGCCGACTCCCTGGACGTGGCCCTGGAGGACCTGCTGCCCGGTCGGCTGACCGACGGCGCCCCGCCCGCGCTGCAGGACGCGTTGCTGCTGCTCGCCACCGCGTCCCGCTCGGCCCTGCGCACCCTGCCCAAGGACCCCGACGCCGGCGCCGCCGCCGGGGTGCAGACCGCGCGAGCAGGGCTGCTGGAGCACGCCGGGGTGGCCGAGCGTCTCGGCGGGGTGCCCGTGCCGAGCGACGCCGACGAGCCGGACGGCGGGCTCGACGCGGTGGACGAGACCGCGGAGGCCCCGATCGGCGAGGACGTCGTGTGGGTCGAGGTCGACGAACGCCGGGGGCGGGTGCTGCGGGCAGCGCCGCTCAACGTCGCCGGGCTGCTGCGGGCGCGGCTGTTCGACGCCCGCACGGTGGTGGCGACGTCGGCCACCCTGACCGGGCCCGGCGGGTTCGATGCCCTGGCCAGGCGGCTGGGGCTCGGCAAGGGCGGCTGGCGCGGCCTGGACGTCGGCAGCCCGTTCGACTACGCCCGGCAGGCCATCCTCTACGTCGCCGCGCACCTGCCCGCTCCGGGCCGCGACGGGCACGGCGACCCGCTGCACGACGAGCTGGTCGCCCTCGTCGAGGCCGCCGGCGGGCGGACGCTCGGCCTGTTCTCCTCGCGCCGGGCCGCGGCGGCCGCCGCCGAGGTGGTGCGCGCCCGCACCGACCTGCCCGTCCTCCTGCAGGGCGACGACGTGGTGCCGACGCTGGTCAAGCAGTTCGCGGCCGACCCCCGGACGTGCCTGTTCGGCACGCTCGGGCTGTGGCAGGGCGTCGACGTGCCCGGGCCCTCGTGCAGCCTGGTCGTGCTGGACCGGGTCCCGTTCCCGCGCCCGGACGACCCGCTGTCGCAGGCCCGGGGCGAGGCCGTCGACCGGGCGGGCGGCAGCGGGTTCATGACGGTGTCGGTCGCCCACGCCGCGACCCTGCTCGCGCAGGGGGCGGGCCGGCTGGTGCGCAACGGGGACGACCGCGGGGTGGTGGCGGTGCTGGACCCGCGCGTGGCCACCAAGCGCTACGGCTCGGCCCTGCTCGCGGCGCTGCCCCCGTTCTGGCGGACCACCGACCGTGAGGTGGTGCTGGGCGCGCTCAGGCGCCTGCGGGGGTGAGCGGGCGCACCGTCGCCTCGCCCCCGGCCCCCGTGCGGTCCGACGACCCGGCCCCCGCCGCGGTGGTCCGCAGGACGGCCAGCACCGCGGCGACGCTGGGCACCCGGGCCAGGTCGAGCGTGGTCACGGCCACCACGTCACGTCGTTCCGCCGGGGCGAGCGGGACGGTCGTCACGCCGGGGACCGCGTCGTGCACCTCCGCCAGCGACGGGAGCAGCGCCACCCCCAGCCCCTCGGCGACGAGGCCGAGCACCGCGACGTAGTCGTCGGTCTCGTACCGGATCCGGGGCACGAACCCGGCGGCGGCGGCCAGGGCGACCAGGTGGCCCCGGCAGCGCGGGCACCCGGCGATCCACTCCTCCTCGGCGAGCTCGGCCACGGCGACGGGGCCGCCGGCAGACCACGGGCCGTCCGTCGGGACCGCCAGGCGCACCTCGTCGGCCAGCAGCGGGACGACCGTCAGGCCGTCCAGCGCCGCCGGGGTCGAGTGCCCGGGAACCTGGTAGTCGAAGGTCACCACCACGTCGGCGGCCCCGTCGCGCAACCGCGCCAGCGACCCCGGCGGCTCCACCTCCGCGAGGCTGACCCGCAGGTCCGGGTGCTGGCGACGCAGCAGGGCCAGGGCGCGGGGCACGAGCCGGGCGGAGGCGGACGGGAACGCGACGAGCCGGACGGTGCCCGCGGCCAGGCCCGCCACGGCCAGCACCTCGCTCTCGGCCGCGGCCAGCAGGTTCTCCACCCCGACGGCGTGCCGGGCCAGGACACGTCCGGGCTCCGTGGGCCGCGACCGGCGACCGGTCCGTTCCACCAGGGCCGTGCCGATGCTGCGCTCCGCCCGGCGCAGCTGCTGGCTCGCGGCGGGCTGGCTGATCCCGAGCCGTCGCGCCGCCGCCGAGATCGACCCCTCGTCGTTCACCGCGCGCAGCAGCCGGAGCAGGTCCACGTCGATCGCCATGGCAGGACGGTACGTCCGACCCTGCTCGATCCATAACCCGGAGCAATGGGCCAGGGCCAGAACCCGGCCTTGTCGGATGGGTCGCCCACCGGGACCCTGGTGCCATGTCGACCGACGCGTGGGCCCCGGCCCCGGGCTACCTGAACGCCAGCACCTTGGGGCTGCCGCCCCGCCGCACCGCGGACGCCCTCCGCGCCGCGGTCGACGACTGGCAGGCCGGGCGGGCCTGCGCGGTCGCCTACGGCGACGTCGTCGAGGCCGCCCGCGGCCTGTACGCCCGGCTGGTGGGGGTGCCCACGGCCTGGGTGGCCGTCGGGTCGCAGGCCTCGGTGATGGTCGCCGAGGTCGCGGCCGCGCTGCCGGACGGGGCCACGGTGGTCGTGGTGGAGGGGGACTTCACCTCGGTGACCGGGCCCTTCGAGGCGCAGTCGCGCCGTGGTGTCCGGCTGGTGCCCGTGCCGCTGGAGGAGCTGGCGGCTGTGGTGCGGGCGACGCGGCCCGCCGCGGTGGCGTTCTCCCTGGCCCAGTCGGTCGACGGCCGGCTCGTCGACGCCGCGGCGGTGGCCGACGCGGCGCGGGCGGTCGGCGCCCTGACGCTGTGCGACACCACCCAGGCCACCGGGTGGCTGGACCTGGACGCCGGTGACTGGGACGTCACGGTGTGCTCGGCCTACAAGTGGCTCTGCTGCCCGCGGGGGAGCGCGTTCATGACGGTGCGCCCGGAGGCGCTGGACCGCCTCGCCGGGCACAACCGAGGCTGGTACTCCGGCGCCGACGTGTGGACCTCGGTCTACGGGCTCGGGTTCGCGCCGGCCCCCGACGCGCGCCGGTTCGACGTCAGCCCCGCCTGGCTGGCCTGGGTGGGGGCCGTGACGTCGCTGGAGACGCTGCTGGCCGTTCCGGCCGCGCATCGACGTCGCCACGGGGCCGCCCTGGCGGACCAGCTGCGGTCCCGGCTGGGCCTGCCGGCTCAGGCACGGCCGGTGCTCTGCCTGGAGGACCGGCACGGCTCGGTCCTGACGGCGCTGACGTCGGCGGGCTGCACGGCGGCGGCGCGAGGGGGCCGGGTACGCCTGGCGTTCCACCTGTGGAACGACGTCGACGACGTCGACCGGGTGGTCGACGCCCTGTCCGGCTCGGGGACCCGCTCCCTCGTACGGGCCTGAGGGGCGCGACCGCGGCCGGACGAACCACGGGGCGCCTACCCTGGTCCCCGTCATGCAGTGCTCCTACTTCGACGCCGGCGCCTGCCGCTCCTGCCGTCTCATGGGGGTGCCGCACGCGCAGCAGGTGTCCGACCAGGAGCGCCACTGCCGCAGCCTCGTCGGCGGGCCGTCGGACCTGCAGTGGCTCCCGGCCGTCGCCGGAGCCGAGGCGGGCTACCGCAACAAGGCCAAGATGGTCGTCGGGGGCACCCTCGCCGAGCCCACCCTGGGCATCCTCGACGCCTCGGGCCGAGGCATCGACCTGCGGGCGTGCGGCATCTGCAGCCCGGGCCTGCGGGCGGCGCTGCCCGAGCTGGCCCGCTTCGTCACGCTGGCCTCGCTCACCCCCTACGACGTCCCGTCGGGCCGCGGTGAGCTCAAGCACCTGCTGGTCACCGAGGCGCCCGACGGCGGCCTGATGGTCCGCTTCGTCCTGCGCTCGCAGGAGCCCGTGGCCCGGATCCGCAAGCACCTGCCGACCCTGCTCTCGGCCCTGCCGCAGGTGGTGGTCGCGTCGGTCAACCTGCAGCCGGTGCACGCCGCGGTGCTCGAGGGCGAGCGGGAGATCCTGCTCACCGAGACGGCCACGCTGCGCATGGCGGTGGCGGGTCTCGACCTGCACCTGCCGCCGCAGAGCTTCTTCCAGACCAACACCGAGGTCGCGACCACGCTGTACCGGCAGGTGGCCGCCTGGGTGGACGAGGTGGCGCCGGCGACGGTCTGGGACCTGTACTGCGGGGTGGGCGGGTTCGCCCTGGTCTGCGCCGGGGCCGGTCGGACCGTGGTGGGGGTGGAGACCAGCGTGGAGGCGGTCGCCGGCGCCCGGCTCAGCGCGCGGGAGGCCGGGGCGGAGGGGGTGCGCTTCGAGGCCGCGGACGCGACCGCATGGGTGCTCGCGGCCGAGGAGGTCCCAGACCTCGTCGTCGTCAACCCACCACGTCGTGGCATCGGCCCGGAGCTCGCGGACTGGTTGGAGCGCAGCGGGCGCCACGTCGTGTACTCCAGCTGCAACGCCGACTCGCTCGCCCGCGACCTCCGGTCGATGCCATCGCTGCGTCCACGCCGGGCGCAGGTGCTCGACATGTTCCCGCAGACGCCGCACTACGAGGTCGTCGTCCTGCTGGAGCGCGAGGACTGACCCACCCCGGGGATCAGACCCGGCGCAGCACCGCCGTCACCTTGCCGAGCAGCGTGGCGTCGTCGCCGGGGATCGGCGTGAAGGCCGGGTTGTGCGGCATCAGCCAGACGTGACCGTCCCGGCGGCGGTAGGTCTTGACCGTCGCCTCGCCGTCGATCATGGCCGCGACGATCTCGCCGTTCTCGGCCACCTGCTGCTGGCGGACCACCACCCAGTCGCCGTCGCAGATGGCCGCGTCGATCATCGAGTCACCCACGACCTGCAGCAGGAACAGCGTCCCCTCGCCGACCACCTGGCGGGGGAGCGGGAAGACGTCCTCGACGACCTGCTCGGCCAGCAGCGGACCACCGGCGGCGATGCGACCCACCAGGGGGACCATGCTCGTCTCGGACGCGCTGGTGCCCTCGTCGTCGTGGGCCCCGGCCCGGAAGCTCAGGGTCTGCTCCTGCTCCCTCGCGCGCTGCGGGGCCCGCTGCGACGTCACGTCGGCGGGCGTGCGGACCCGGCGACCGTCCTCCGGGTTGACGACCTCGATGGCGCGGGGCCGGTTGGGGTCCCGGCGCAGGTAGCCCTTGCGCTCCAGCGTCGCCAGCTGGTGCGCGACGCTGCTGGGCGACGTGAGGCCGACCGCCTCACCGATCTCCCGCATGGACGGCGGGTAGCCCCGCGCCTCCACGGCGTCCCGGATGGTGTCCAGGACGTGACGCTGCCGGGGGGTCAGACCGTCCAGGTCGGTGGTGGGCATCGCGGGCTCCTTCGCGTGGTCCGGGCCGGTCGGGTCCGGTGCTCCCGGGGGTTGTGTCCGCCCCCCGGTGTTGGCTCTCGATCATGAAGTTAGGCCGTCGAACACCTGTCCACAAGCACCGACGCCGGTGTGTCTCGCCCGATGCAGGGCCTGGACCTGCGGGGATGCCCGTCGGTTCGAACATACGCTCGACAAAGTCTCGACCTGAGGTTAACGTACAGGTGTTCGACCGGACCGACCCGGACTCGAACACGCGTCTGGAGGAGATCGACATGAGCACCCTCGCACCCACCGCCGTCCCCACCCTCGCCGCCGTGCCCGCCTCGGTCCGTCCCGGGCGTCCTGCCGTGCCCGTCGGTCCCCGGCTGGTCCTGACGCGGCGGGGGCGGCGCTCGCTGCGCCTGATGGCGTTCGTCGGGGTGACGACGCTGCTCGCCGCCGGTCTGGTGCTGCTGTGGCTCGCCGTCGCGTCGGTCGTGGCGCCCGGTGCCGTCGCCGGCGACGGGACCGCGGGGGTGCGCACGGGCGCCGCGTCCGTGGAGGCCGACGTGCCCACGGTCACCGTGGTGGTCGGGCGGGGCGACACGCTCTGGCAGATCGCCCGGGCGCACGCCCCGGAGCGTGACCCGCGCGCCGTAGTCGCCGACGTCGTCCAGCTGAACGAGCTCACCAGCACGGGCGTGCACGTGGGGGACCAGCTCCTCGTGCCGACGGCCTGAGCGGTCGCACCGTAAGGCCCCCGTCCCCCCTTCGCCGGTGACGGGGGCCGTCGTCGTCACCCACCCGCGGGGGGATCGCCAGCCGTCGGCCGTCCCGCCCGGGCGCTTGCGTTCCTGTGGTCCGGTGTTACGGTTGGCACAACATCTAGTAGTTACACAGATGTCGTTCGTCCACATCTGGTCCACAGGTCGTCCACAGCGACACGCCGGGCCGTCAACAGGTTGCGCACAGCCCCGTCCACAGGCGGGGAGCCGAACCGGCACGCGGCCGCCGTCCACGAGAGCGAGGTCGCGTCATGCGGTGCCCCTTCTGCCGTCACGGTGACTCCCGTGTCGTGGACTCACGGATGACCGACGACGGGGCGGCCATCCGCCGCCGTCGTCAGTGCCAGGACTGCGACCGCCGCTTCACCACGCTGGAGTCGGCGAGCCTCACGGTCGTCAAGCGGTCCGGGGCCAGCGAGCCGTTCTCGCGGGCCAAGGTCGTGTCCGGCGTCCGCAAGGCCTGCCAGGGTCGCCCGGTCTCCGAGGACGACCTGGCCCTGCTCGCGCAGCGGGTCGAGGAGCAGATCCGCCAGACCGGCGCCGCCGAGATCGAGGCGCACGAGATCGGGCTGAGCATCCTGCCGCCGCTGCGCGAGCTGGACGAGGTGGCCTACCTGCGCTTCGCCAGCGTCTACCGCGCCTTCGACTCCCTCGAGGACTTCGAGGCCGCGATCACCCTGCTCCGCGTCGAGCGCGAGCAGCAGACCACCTGACCGTCAGACCCCGCCGCGACCATGGGTCGTGGACGGGGCCGAGCAGCCCCAGGCGCCACCGCACCGACCCGTACGCGAACCAGCACCGTCCGACCGCCGAATGATCAGGGGACAGCAATGACCGAGACCACCTCCAAGCGAACGACCAAGCCGGCCCGGAAGACCTCCGGCGGCATGGCCGTCGAGCGCGTCTGGACCACCCCGGGGGTGCATCCCTACGACCAGGTCACCTGGGAGTCGCGTGACGTCGTCCAGACCAACTGGAAGTCCGGCGAGACGATCTTCGAGCAGCGTGGGGTGGAGTTCCCCGACTTCTGGTCGGTCAACGCGTCCTCGATCGTCACGACCAAGTACTTCCGTGGTGCGGTCGGCGCCGACAACCGCGAGCGGAGCCTGCGCCAGCTGATCGACCGGGTCGTGCTGACCTACACCAAGGCGGGCAAGGAGCACGGCTACTTCGCGACCGACGAGGACGCAGAGGTCTTCGAGCACGAGCTGACCTGGATGCTCCTGCACCAGGTGTTCAGCTTCAACAGCCCCGTCTGGTTCAACGTCGGGACGCCGGCCCCGCAGCAGGTCAGCGCCTGCTTCATCCTCGCCGTCGACGACACGATGGACTCGATCCTCAACTGGTACCGCGAGGAGGGGCGCATCTTCAAGGGCGGTTCCGGCGCCGGCCTCAACCTGTCGCGGATCCGCTCCAGCAAGGAGCTGCTGTCCTCCGGCGGCACGGCGTCGGGCCCGGTCTCGTTCATGCGGGGCGCCGACGCCTCCGCGGGGACCATCAAGTCCGGTGGCGCGACCCGTCGCGCGGCCAAGATGGTCGTGCTCGACATCGACCACCCGGACATCGAGGAGTTCGTCGAGACGAAGGCGCGCGAGGAGGACAAGATCCGCGCGCTCCGCGACGCCGGCTACGACATGGACCTCGGTGGCAAGGACATCACCAGCGTCCAGTACCAGAACGCCAACAACTCCGTCCGGGTCTCCGACGAGTTCATGCGCGCCGTGGAGTCCGGCAGCGCGTTCGGCCTGCGCTCGCGCAGCACCGGCGAGGTCATCGAGACCGTCGACGCCCAGGAGCTGTGGGGCAAGGTCGCCGAGGCCGCGTGGGCCTGCGCCGACCCGGGCATCCAGTACGACGACACCATCAACGACTGGCACACCACGCCGGAGTCGGGCCGCATCAACGCGTCCAACCCCTGCAGCGAGTACATGCACCTGGACAACTCCAGCTGCAACCTGGCCAGCCTGAACCTGCTGAAGTTCCTCTCCGACGACGGCAGCTTCGACGCCGTGCAGTTCGCCAGGAGCGTCGAGCTCGTCATCACCGCGATGGACATCTCCATCTGCTTCGCGGACTTCCCGACCGAGCCCATCGGGGAGACCACCCGCGCCTTCCGTCAGCTCGGCATCGGCTACGCCAACCTCGGCGCGCTGCTGATGGCCTCCGGCCTGGCCTACGACTCCGACGGCGGTCGCGCGCTGGCCGCCTCGATCACCAGCCTGATGACCGGTGTGTCGTACAAGCGCAGCGCCGAGCTGGCCGGGGTCGTCGGTGCCTACGACGGCTACGCCCGCAACTCCGACGCCCACAAGCGCGTGATGCGCAAGCACGCCGCCGCCAACGACTCCATCCGGACCATGCACTCCCTGGACAAGGACGTGCACGCGCTGGCGGTCAAGGTCTGGGACGAGGGCAACAAGCTGGGCGAGGTCAACGGCTGGCGCAACAGCCAGGCCAGCGTGCTCGCCCCCACCGGCACCATCGGCTTCATGATGGACTGCGACACCACGGGCATCGAGCCGGACTTCAGCCTGGTCAAGTTCAAGAAGATGGTCGGCGGCGGCTCCATGCAGATCGTCAACCAGACGATCCCGCGCGCGCTGCGCAAGTTCGGCTACACCGAGGAGACCGTCGAGGCGATCGTCGCCTACATCGGCGAGAAGGGGCACGTCAGCGACGCGCCCGGCCTCAAGCCCGAGCACTACGAGGTGTTCGACTGCGCCATCGGCGCCCGCTCCATCAAGCCCATGGGTCACGTCCGGATGATGGCCGCGGTGCAGCCGTTCCTGTCCGGCGCCATCTCCAAGACGGTCAACATGCCCGAGGACGCGACCGTCGACGAGGTCGCCGAGGTCTACTTCGAGGGCTGGAAGTCCGGTCTGAAGGCGCTGGCCGTCTACCGCGACAACTGCAAGGTCGGTCAGCCGCTGTCCAGCGGGTCCAAGGCCACCAGCAGCGGCGGTGCCTCCGCGGCCGACAAGGCCGCTGCGGCCGCCGAGGTCAAGGTCGAGTACCGGCCCGTCCGTCGCCGTCTGCCCAAGAAGCGTCCCGCCAGCACCACCTCGTTCACCGTCGGCGGTGCGCAGGGCTACATGATCAGCTCGTCGTACCCGGACGACGGCCTGGGTGAGCTCTTCCTCAAGATGAGCAAGCAGGGCTCGACGCTCGCCGGGATGATGGACGCGTTCTCCGTCGCGGTGTCCATCGGGCTGCAGTACGGCGTCCCGTTGGAGACCTACGTCGAGAAGTTCACCAACATGCGCTTCGAGCCGGCCGGTCTGACCGACGACCCGGACGTGCGGATGAGCGCGTCGATCATGGACTACGTCTTCCGTCGTCTGGCCCTGGACTACCTGCCCTTCGAGACCCGTTCCGCGCTCGGCATCTTCACCGCCGACGAGCGTCAGCGGCAGCTCGAGACGGGCTCCTACGAGGAGGTCCCCACGGACGAGGACGGGGACCTCGGCGACAGCCACTACGACGCCCACCCCCTGGCCCAGTCCGCCTCGGCCCGCCCTGCCCCGGCTGCGCCCGAGGCCGCTCCGGCGACGGTCAAGCCGGTCCCGGCTCAGGTGCACTCCTCCACCGAGCTGATGGAGGCCATCCAGGGCCGCACCCAGGACAGCCCGATGTGCATGACCTGCGGGGTCAAGATGCGCCCCGCCGGGTCCTGCTACGTCTGCGAGGGCTGCGGCTCCACCAGCGGCTGCAGCTGATGTGACCCTCGTCCTCGCCCCGGCCTCCCGAACGTGGGGGGCCGGGGCGAGGACGTCACGGCTCGCCCGGTCCTACCTAGGTGGGACCGGGGTCACGCGCGGCGCCCTTGTGGACCGTCGGTGGCACCCGTAGCCTAAGTCCGTCAGATGTGTGTCGCCCCGGACCCGGTCAGCGCATCCCCACGCAACTCCATGACGGGTCCACCGTGACAGCTCACAGCACCTCCACCGCAGAAGACACCTCCCGTGACCTCCTCCGTGAGGACCGCCGGTACGGCTCCGCGTCGCTCGTCGACGGTGCCCCCCCGCAGGTACGGCTGTCCTGGGGAGGGGACCTCGACATCGCCTCGGCCCCGGTCCTGGCCTCCGCGCTGCAGGTCCTGGTCGACCTCCGGGTCAGGACCGTCCTGCTGGACGTGTCTGCGGTGGCGTTCATGGACTGCGCGGGCCTGAGCGTGCTGCTGGACGCCGACGCCCGCCTGGAGGACGGCCTGCGGCTGGTCGGTCCGTCGAGTGCCGTCGTGCGGCTGCTCCGGCTGCTGGACCTCAGCAGCCGCCTGCCCCCCTCGGAGGCGCCTGCGCCTGCGACGTCCATCCCCGGCACCGTGGCGGTCATCGAGCAGTCCAAGGGGCTGATCATGGCCGGATACCGGTGCACCGCGGACCAGGCCGCCAAGATCCTCCTGAGCACCGCCCTGCGGCACAACGTCCAGGTCCAGGTCCTGTCAGCGCTGCTGGTCGCGGTGTCCTCCGCCGACCTGGGTCACGCCCACGGGGGCCAGGCCCGGGCCGTGCAGCGGGTGATCGGGTCCGTCGACGCCACGGCATGAGGCCGGCCCCGGGCGCGCCACGGGCGGCCGCTGGACGGGGTCGCCCGGGGACCGATGACTTCTCCCACGGGTGCTGGTCCTAGGCGGCAGAGGCGCAGTCATCCCGACGGCGCCGGGCCTACCGAGGAGCTCCCGTGCCCAGGACGATCTTCGTCAACCTGCCCGTCGCCGACCTGCGACGCGCCGTGGACTTCTACGTCGCGCTCGGGTTCGCCACCAACCCGGACTTCAGCGACGACACCGCGGCCTGCGTCGTGGTGGACGACAACATCTTCGTCATGCTGCTGACCGAGCCCACGTTCAAGGGCTACATCACCGGTGACGTCGCCCCGCCGGGGACCACCGAGGTGCTGACCTGCATCAGCACCGGCAGCAAGGCGGAGGTCGACGGCATGCTGGCCAGGGCCCTCGCCGCCGGGGGCACGCCGTGGCTGCCGTCCGTCGACGCCGGCGCCATGTACTACTCGACGTTCGCCGACCCCGACGGCCACGTCTGGGAGGTCATGTTCATGGAGGGCACGGGCTGAGGCTGCCCCGAGCGCCCGCCCTCGGAACATCGGGCTCCCCGCACGGGTTGGAACCAGACGTGCCTGCGGCACCGCCCCGGGTGCTCCCGGGGCTGCCGCGCCCCCGAGCAACGAGGAGCTCCATGACCACCACCGTCAGCGCCTACACCGCCACCTCCGCCACCGACCCGCTGGTCCCCACGACCATCGAACGCCGCGAGGTCGGACCACGTGACGTCCGCATCGACATCAAGTTCTCCGGCATCTGCCACTCCGACATCCACACCGCCCGCAGCGAGTGGGGCCAGACGACCTATCCGGTCGTGGTCGGTCACGAGATCGCCGGTGTCGTCGCCGAGGTCGGCTCCGAGGTCACCAAGCACGCCGTCGGCGACCGCGTCGGCGTCGGCTGCATGGTCGACTCCTGCCGCGAGTGCGTGAACTGCGCCAAGGGCGAGGAGCAGTACTGCGTCAACGGCAACGTCGGCACCTACGGCGGCGTCGACGCGGACGGCCCGACGCAGGGCGGCTACGCCACCGGCATCGTCGTCACCGAGGACTTCGTCCTGCGGATCCCCGACGGCATCGAGCTGGACGTGGCCGCCCCGCTGCTCTGCGCCGGCATCACCACGTACTCCCCGCTGCACCACTGGGGCGTCGGGCCCGGCACCAAGGTGGCCGTGGTCGGCCTGGGCGGTCTCGGGCACGTCGGGGTCAAGATCGCCCACGCCATGGGCGCCGAGGTCACCGTCCTGTCGCAGTCGCTCAAGAAGCAGGAGGACGGTCTGCGTCTGGGGGCCGCGCACTACTACGCCACGAGCGACCCCGGCACCTTCGAGCAGCTGGCCGGGGCCTTCGACCTGGTCCTCAACACCGTCAGCGCGAGGATCGACGTCGACGCCTACCTGTCGCTGCTCGCCGTCGGCGGCTCGATGGTCAACGTCGGCGCCCCGGCGGAGCCGCTGTCGGTCAACGTGTTCTCGCTCATCGGCGGTCGGCGGTCCTTCGCCGGCTCGCTGATCGGCGGCATCCGCGAGACCCAGGAGATGCTGGACTTCTGCGCCGAGCACGGTCTGGGCGCCGAGGTCGAGGTCATCGCCGCGGACCAGGTCAACGAGGCCTACGAGCGCGTCATGGCCTCCGACGTCCGGTACCGGTTCGTCATCGACACGGCCACGTTGGCCTGACCCACCGTCCCCGTCCGCAGCGCCCCGGTCCTCGTCGGAGGACCGGGGCGCTGCTACGTGCGAGTCGGAACGGCTCAGGCCCGGACCTGCGCGGGCGACCAGGTGCGCCTGCCAGCGTGCCCCCGGAGCCGGGCGGCCTCCTCGACGGGCAGGGCCATCAGCCCGCGCGGCCCTGCGCCAGCAGGTCGTCGAGCGTGTCGTAGCCCTCGTCGACGCCGGTCTCCATGCCGCTGGCCAGCCAGACGTCCCGCGCCTCGAAGCTGTCGCACAGCGACACCGCGTGCAACCGGGTCCGGCCGTCCCCCAGGTCCTCGAAGGTCATGGTCTCCAGGGACACCGCCTCGGGCATGCCCTCCCAGGTGAACGTCTGCACCAGGCGGTCGCTCACCTCGTGGAAGCAGCCGCGGAAGTGGTACTCCTCGACGCCGTCGTCACCCTGTCGGATGTTGGTGAAGCGCCAGCTGCCACCGGTGCGCGCGTCCCAGTGGTCGATGCGGGTCTCCAGCTCGTGCGGACCGACCCAGGCGGCGTAGAGCTCGGGGTCGACGTGCGCCCGTCGCAGCTGCGCCGGGGTGGCGGTGAAGTCGCGCGTGATGTGGATGGCGGGGACGGTCGGGTCGGCCTCGATCGTCGTCTGCGCGTGGGTGCTCGAGGTGCTCGTGCTCATGATGCTGCTCCTTCGGCTCGGGGCTGCTCGGGTCCGATGAGGTCGCCGTGCTCGTCCATCCGGGCCAGCACGTCGTCGAGACGGCGGTAGCGCTGCTCGGCCTGCTGCCGATAGCGCTCGATCCACCTGCTCATGAGGTCGAACACCTGCGCCTCCAGGTGCACCGGGCGCGTCTGCTGCTCCCGGCTGCGGGACACCAGCCCGGCCCGTTCGAGCACCTTGAGGTGCTTGGACACCGCCTGCAGGCTGACGTCGTAGGACGCCGCCAGCTCGGTGACGGTCGCGTCGGCGGTGGTGAGCCGCGCGACCATGTCCCGGCGGGTCGGGTCCGCGAGGGCCGCGAAGACCCGGGAGAGCTCGTCGGTCATGGCCTCTTCCTCAACTGATTGGTTGAAGAAGCATGACGCGGTTCCTACCTGTGGTCAACCCCTTGGTTGAGCACGAGGCCGGCTACTCCCTGCGCTCCTCCCGGACCGGCTTGACCGAACCCGGCACACCCAGGTCACCGACCGGACGACGGTGGGCGGTGAAGCGGCCGCGGTAGCCGAACAGCGGGCCGAACCTCCGGTTGGAGACGACGACCTCGATGCGGTGGCAGCCCGCGTCCTCGTCGAACCACTCGTGGACGTCACCCACCCCGGACAGCGCCATCGGGAAGTCGAACCCCACGGGCCCCTCGTAGAAGCGCTGCGCCCCCGTCCGCAGCCGCAGGCCGCCGTCGTGGTCGACCTTGAGGAACACGTCCGCGGCCACGTGCTGGTGCGTGCCCAGGTAGTCCACGACCCGTCCCCGCTGCTCGCTGTAGACCATGGTCGCGTCGAACCGTCGACGGACGGTCGGCAGCTCGAAGGTGCGCACGAACGTGACCGTCTCCCGGCCGTACCGGTCGACGTAGGGGTAGTTCTCGATCGTGAACGGCACGTCCTGACCGGACTCGGGGAACATCAGGTTGCGCCAGGTGCCCAGCGTGAGGAACGGGTACGTCCAGCGCGGACCCCGCCAGATGTCCTCCATCACGCCCACCCCGACCGAGCCCTCGCCCCCGGTGGACGACAACGAGAACCGGGCCTGGATCTCGGGGTGCAGCCGGTCGAAGTCCGGACCGAGGGCCCGCTGGTAGATCGAGGTCACGCCGGCTCCGGGAGGGTGGCGAGGGTGGTGGGCGCGGTGCGGCCCGTCAGGTCCGGCGGGCGGCGCAGGCAGCGGGCCGCCCGGGGGGCGCCGGGCACCAGGGGGACCGCGGACAGCAGGACGAGGAACGCCCCCCGCCCCGCTCGCCCCGTCCGCAGTGCCCTGAGGCCCAGCGTCAGCGCCGCCACCCGCAGCCCGGCGTCGGCGACGGCACGGGCCAGCTGCTGCTCCGGCGAGATGCCGTCCTCCACCCAGCGCCGCAGCCGGTCGAAGCTCCAGGCGGTGGCCCAGCCCATGAGCGGGCGGAGCAGCACCCGGTCCACCGCCGCCCCGGCCACGCCCCAGGACGGGGTGTAGTCGTACCCGGTGAGGAAGCGCACGCCGGGCCCGGTCGGCACGTAGCGCCACCACCCCGAGCCGCGGCGGATGGGGGACAGCGGGTGGTCGGAGGCGAACCGGAGCGCAGACGTCCGGGTGCCGTCGGCCCGTCGGTGCTCACCGACCGTGGTGCCGGTGCCCCAGATGCGCACCGGCCCCGCCCCGGAGGAGTACCGGAAGGCGCGGGCCCCACCCCCGACGGTCGCGGTCAGGTCCTCGATCAGCCCGAAGCGCAGGTCCCACCGGGTGTGGGCCGCGGCGTCCTGGCTCAGGTGCCACAGCCGGTCGAGGTCGCCCCTGACCAGCGTCTCCACGTACAGCCCCCGCCCCACACGCCTCAGCCTGCCACGAGGTGCCCCTCCCGGGCAGGAGGGGTCAGGAGATGCCGAGCCGCTCCCGGGCCTGGTTCTCCATCGGGCTGCGGCGCAGCGCCGGTACCAGCGCGCGCACCCCCTGGCCGGTCATCCGGATCGTGCGCAGCGCGGCCGACACGGCGTGCGGGGGCACGGCCGCGGGCCCGGCCCGGAAGGCGGCGGGGAAGAGGGCCAGCACGGCGGGCGGCAGGGTGGCGAAGGTGATGCCGGCCAGCGTGGACCAGCCGAGCCGGGCCGGCGTGGCGAGCTCCACCACGGGTCGCAGCGGCGGCGCGAGCAGGCTGCTGATGGCCTCGCGGCCGGCGGCCTCCAGGGCCAGGACCGGCTCCATGCGGCGCATGTAGGCCGCCAGCGCGGCCTCGCTGCCGGGCACGGTGGCGGGGTCCAGCCCGACCAGCTCGGCGAAGCGGACCTGCTCGGCCAGGTAGGTGTCGGCGTCGGTCCCGCTCAGGGACAGCCCCGAGCGACGGGCGACGTGGACGATGGAGTCCACGAGCGCGCAGTGCACCCACAGCAGCAGCTCGGGCTCGTCCAGGCGACGCTCGCGACCGTCGACCGCGTCGGTGAAGCGGAAGGTCGCGTGGGCGTACCGCACCCGGCGCGCGACGGCGTCGATCTGCTCCCGGGGGCCGAAGGTGGTGAGGCCGACGTACTCGGCCGTCCGGTTGAGCCGCCCCCACCAGTCCTGCTGGTAGCCGGAGTTCTGCACGAAGCCCAGCACCACCTCGGGGTGCATGGACTGCAGCATGAGGGCGCGGAGGCCGCCCATGACGAGGACGGGGTCGCCGTGCAGCCGCCAGGAGACGCTGCCCGGGCCGAACAGCCCGGGGTCGGGGGAGGTCATGTACTCATGGTCACCCGGCGGAGGTGAACGCACGACCTGGGAGCCGCGGACGGTGCGCGGCCCCCAGGGCGTCCGGTCGTCGCTCAGCGAGCGGTGCCCCCGGTGCCGGCGGCCTCGAGCGGGGCGACGGGGTCCCCGGTGCGGGTGCCTGCGTCCCCGTCGACGGGGCCGGTCGCCTCGACCGGCTCGTCGTCGGCGAACGGGTCGGCGGCGTTCGAGGAGTCGTACACCCGCTGGTCGAGGATGCCCTCGCGCTTGGCGACGACGGTCGGCACCAGGGCCTGACCGGCGACGTTGACCGCGGTGCGGCCCATGTCGAGGATCGGGTCGACGGCCAGGAGCAGGCCGACGCCCTCCAGGGGCAGGCCGAGCGTCGACAGGGTCAGGGTGAGCATGACGACGGCGCCGGTGAGCCCGGCGGTCGCGGCGGACCCGACGACGGACACGAACGCGATGAGCAGGTAGTCCGTCAGCCCCAGGTCGATGCCGTAGAACTGCGCGACGAAGATCGCCGCCAGCGCCGGGTAGATCGCGGCGCAGCCGTCCATCTTGGTGGTGGCGCCCAGCGGCACCGCGAAGGACGCGTAGGCCCGGGGAACGCCGAGGTTCCGCTCGGTGACCCGCTGGGTCACGGGCAGGGTGCCGATGGAGGAGCGCGACACGAACGCGAGCTGGATGGCGGGCCACGCCCCGGCGAAGAACCGCACCGGGTTGAGGCCGTTGAGCCGGAGCACGACGGGGTACAGCACGAGCAGGACGATCAGCAGACCGACGTAGACGTCGATGACGAACACCCCGAGCGGGGCGAGGGCGTCCCAGCCGTACTGCGACACCGCGGTGCCGAGCAGACCGACGGTGCCGATCGGCGACAGGCGGATGATCCACCAGAGGACCTTCTGCACGACCGCCAGCGCGGAGCGCGTGAAGCCGAGGAACGGCTCGGCGGCCGAACCGCTGCGCAGGGCGGCGATGCCGACCACGATGGCCACGACGATGATCTGCAGGACGTTGAACGACAACCCGGTGCTGATCGAGCCGTCCTCACCGGCGGAGGACGACGCCTGCAGGCCGAGAACGTTGACCGGCACGATGCCGGTCAGGAAGTCCAGCCACGACCCGGTGCGTCCCGGGTCGGCGGCCGCGGTGGCGTCCACCGAGGTGTTGAGCCCCGGGTTGGTGACCAGGCCGATGGTGATGCCGATCCCGACCGAGACCAGGGCGGTGATGGCGAACCACAGCAGGGTCTGCCCGGCCAGGCGGGCGGCGTCGGTGACCTGACGCAGGTTGGCGATGCTGGCCACGATGGCCAGGAACACCAGGGGCGGTACGACGGCGCGGAGCAGGGTGACGAAGGTGGAGCCGACGGTGTCCAGGGCCACGGTCAGCCAGTTGGGGTCACCGGCGGCGGTGTCGCCCATCTGGCGGGCGACCACGCCCAGCACGACGCCGAGCACCAGCCCGACGAGGACCTGGACGGCGAACGGCACGCGCGAGACAGCACGGATCATGGGGTGGGACCTCTCAGGAGACGGGGTGGCGCGGCAGGGCTGCCTGGGCTGAGGTGGGGCGCTCAGCCCGGACAGACGCCGCTGGCCAGCCGTCCGAGGTCGACGTGCCGACGACGCGTCAGCCACTCGCGGCGCAACGGCAGACCGTCGCACCGGGGGCACGCGCAGAGGAGTCGCACGGTGTGGGGCAACAACGCCGCCGGGAATTCATTCCCGGCGGCCGGCACCCTCAGCCGCCGTCGCTGAACTCCGGGTACGTCGTCATGCCGCCGTCCACGTACAGCGTCGTGCCCGTCACGTAGTCCGCGGCGTCGGAGGCCAGCCAGACCGCGGCGGCCGCGACGTCCTCGACCACGCCGACACGGCCGTAGGGGATGAGCTGGAGCAGCTCGGCCTCGGCCTCCGGGGTGCTCCAGGCGTCGGTGTTGATGGGCGTCTTGATGGCCCCGGGGGAGATGGAGTTGACCCGGATCCGCTTCGGCGCCCACTCCTGGGCCAGGGTCCGCATCAGCATGTCGATGCCGCCCTTGGACGCGGAGTAGTTGGCGTGCCCGGCCCAGGGGATGCGGTCGTGCACGCTGGACATGCAGATGATGGAGCCCACCGCCCGGGCGGGGCCGTCCTCGCCCTGGGCGAGGAACTGCCGGGCGGCGGCCTGGCAGCAGAGGAACTGCCCGGTGAGGTTGACGTCCAGCACGGTCCGCCAGTCCTCGACGGACAGCTCCAGCGCCGGGGCGTCCTTCTGCAGGCCGGCGTTCGCGACGAGGACGTCCAGGCCGCCGAGCGCCTCGACGGTGGCCGCGAACAGCCCGGTCACCTGCTCGGGGTCGCTGACGTCGGCCTGCAGCGCGACCGCCGTGCCCCCGCCCGCCTCGATCTGGCGGACGGCGTCGGCGGCGCCGTCGGAGTCCGAGCGGTAGTTCACCGCCACGCTCGCGCCGGCCCGGCCGAACGCGACGGCGACGCCCTGACCGATACCGCTGCTGGCCCCGGTGACGAGCACGCGGTAGCCGGCCAGGGGGGTCTCGCTCACGCGGCCGGCGCCTTGGGGATGATGATCCACAGGGCGATGTAGGCGAGCTCGCCCACACCGACGAGGCCGAAGACGATGAAGCCCAGCCGGACCAGGAACTTCGGGAGGCCGAAGCGCTCCGACAGGGCGGCGCAGACGCCGGCGAGGATCTTTCCGCTACGGGGACGGGTCAACGTGTTGGCCATACCCAGGGGGTACCCCCGACGCACGCCCGTGAATCCCGCTGCGTCCGGTCCCGGTCGCCTGACCGGCGACGGGGGCCCGGCTCGCAGCGCCGAGCCCGCCACCGACGGACGGTGACGGGCTCGGCAGCGGTGGAGCCGTGGGTCAGGCGTCGATGACGACCGGGATCACCAGGGGGCTGCGACGGTAGGTGCGGTGCGCCCACTGCGACACGGTGCGCGCGATCATCTGCTCGAGCTGGTGGGCGTCGCCGATGCCCTCGGACGCGGCCTTCGCGAGCGTCTTGCGGAGCATGGGGACGACGGCGTCGAAGGTGGTGACGTCGGCGGCGAAGCCCCGGGCGATGAAGTCCGGCTCCTCGGTCAGCTCACCGGTGTCGGCGTCGACCAGGGCGACGACCGTGATGACGCCCTCCTCGGCCAGGGTGCGGCGGTCCTTGAGCGACGCCTCGGTCGCCCCGCCGACGGTGGCGCCGTCGACGTAGACGTACCCGGCGCGGACCTTGCCCACGACCTTCGAGACACCCTTGACCATGTCGACGACGAAGCCGTCCTCGGCGATGACGACGCTCTCGGCCGGCACGCCCGTGCGGATGGCCAGGTCGGCG